>CAIOYO010000001.1 GCA_903862595.1 uncultured Opitutaceae bacterium
GACCCGCTGGGCCACGTCGAGCGTGAGGACCTTCTCATCGAGCTTCAGCCGACGGTTCTGCGTCCCGGTGTCGTTGCCGCCGTGGCCGGCGTCGATGCAAATCACGCGGAGCGCGGGTGCGGGTCCGGGGATGGAGGCGGGGCGAACGATGGCGCCCAGCAGCGTCGCGGCATCAATGGTCCCGAGCCAGAGCTTGCCGCCCGACTCCACGATCGGTTCACCGAGGAAGATCCGGAGGCCGTTGATATCGACCTCGCGCCGGTCGGCCTCGATGACGAGGCGAGTGGTCTCATTGAAGAACTGCAGCCGACGACCGCGTTCGAGCCAGGCCACCTTCAGTCCCTGACGCGTGGCCCACGGCACGGCTTCAAGGTACGGGGCGCCGAGGAAGGTCCGGACGGTCGGGGAAGCCGAGGCGGCAGGCGCCGGCGAGCCAGATCGCCCGGCGGACGGTCGGGAGGGAGACGACCCCGTCTGCGCGAGGATGGTCGACGCCGAGAGCAGCCAGAACCCCAGCAGTGCCGCGACGCGGACGCAGGCGGGAAAAAAGACCTGACCGTTCCCAGCGGAACGAACAGTCGGGCGGCGCCCTCCGCCGCAGAGCGACGGCTTCGCGCACGCCCGCACCGGCTTATTCCTCATCATCCGAGCCGGAGCCCGTATCATCGATGGGCTCCTCGTCCGGACGAATGGTGTACTTGCGCTTCCGCTTGTTCGGCGGATTCGGGGTGAGCATCACGTTGATCTGCTTGCCGAGGAGTTTCGGCTCGCTGTCAGGGTGGCCCATGCCGTTGAGCTCGGCGAGTGCATCGGAGATGACCTTGAAGCCGATCTCGGTGTGCGCCATCTCACGGCCGCGGAACTTGAGCCGCAGCTTCACCTTGTTGCCCTTGTCGAGGAATTCCTCGGCGTGGCGGATCTTCGTGTGAAAGTCGTTCTCCGCGATGCGCGCCGAAAACTCGATTTCCTTCAGCTTGCTCGCGGTGGCCTTCACATGGCTCGCCTTCTTCTGCTCCTCGTAGACGTACTTGCCGAAATCCATGATGCGGCACACCGGCGGCACCGCGTTCGGGGCGACCTCGACCAGATCGAGGTTGAACTGCTGGGCGAGCTGGAACGCCTTGTCGGTTTGCATGATCCCGAGCTGCGTGCCCTCGGGAGAGATGACGCGAATCTGCGGGACCTTGATCCGCAGGTTGCGACGAATGCTGGCGAAGGGGTCGTTGTTGCGACGTTGCTGGTAACCAGAGCGGTTGCCGCCCGAGGGGGAGGATAAGGCCATCAAGGAGGAGGTTCGAAGTGTTGGGTCGCCGGAAATCTCGCCCGAGGACGCCCGGATGACAACTCTATTTCAGCCGATTGGCCGAAAGGCCCCCGCCCGACCCGGGGCGGCGGCGCGGTATGGTCAGACGCTGAAGCTTTCGCCGCAGGAACAACTGGCCTTGGCGTTGGGGTTGGCGAACTTGAAGCCGCCCCCCACCAACTGGTGCGAGTAGTCCAGCACGGTGCCGCGCAGGTACAGCGCGGTCTTGGGGTCCACGAGGACGGAGACCCCGGCCGTACGGACGAGGATGTCCCCGCGCTTGGTCTCCGGCACGAAACGGAGTCGGTAACTCAAGCCGTTGCAGCCGCCGCCGCTGATCGCGATCCGCAGCCACGATCCCTGCCGGTCCCGGGCGATCAACGCCTCGACCTTGCGCCCCGCCGACTCGGTGAGGCGCACAAGGGTCTCGTTGCCCGCGCGCACCCCCTCCGGGAGCTGGGCCAAAGAGGGCCCAGGACCAACAGCAGGTAAGGCCGGTGCAATCGACATAAGGTCAGCCAATTCAGGCTTCCGTGTGGCGCAAGCTCCGACGCTGGCGCCGCCGCAAGCCCTGTGCGGAACAGACCGCCACCCCGGCCTCAGCGCCGCTGCATCACGGCGAGGAGTTCCACGCTGCGCTGCGGATGAATGAGGCGGACGCGGCCGCCCGGGAGCGTGCTGGCGCCGAGCTTGATCAGCGAGACCACCTGCTCGGTGGTCAGCGACGGGTTCAGCGCCAGCAGCTTGGCCGCCAGGTTCGCCACGTTGGGCGCCGCCATCGAGGTGCCGGAATACTTCATCCGCTCGCCGCCCGGGAGGAAGCTCTCCACCTCAAAGCCGTTGGCGAACACGTCCACGTTGGGACCGAAGCTCGTGAACGAGGTCTCTTCGCCCGCTTGGTCGACCGCGCCGACGGTGAGCACGTTCGGCAGGTCGATCCCGGAGGGCACGAACTCGGCGAACGCCGCGTCGTTGTCGCTGTTGCCCGCCGCGGCCACGAAGAGGACCTCCGGCGCCGCCGCCATCGCCTCGGTCATGGCTTGACGGAAGATCTGAAAATACTCCCGGGCCGTCTGCCGCCGTTCCTCAGGCGTACCGCCCGCCCCGTTCGCCTCGAAGGCTCCCTCAATGTCGCGCGGCGATCCACCCCAACTCATGTTCACGACGCGCACGCCGTGCTGCCGGAAGTACGCAATCGTGTCCCGCGCCGCCTGCGCCTCCCGCTCCGCCCGCTCCCGCGTCGGCAGGTCCGGGATGGTGCGGTGATCGAAGGTGATTCGCGCCGCCATCAGGCGAACCGCCGGATTGCCCGCCGCAGCGATTCCCGCCACGTGCGTGCCATGGGTGAAGTTGCCGAAGAAGTTCAATGACTCGAGGAAGGGCTGCGCCTGCTCACGCTTGAGCCCGGCCAGCTGCTGCTTGAGGGCGTTGCTCTCCGGCGAGTCGATGCTGGCCTGGAGGTCAAGGATGCCCTTTGTCTTGTCGCGCATCGACGGATACGCCTCCCGCTGCGCCGCATCCAGCGGAATCAGGAGGTCCGGCACCCGCTTGGAATCGAGGTCGAAGGCGATGCCGTTCACGTCGTCGACGAACCCATTGCGGTCATCATCCACGCCGTTGCCCGACACCTCCGCCGCATTCACCCAGCGCTGCTGGGCGAAGGGAGCCATGTCCACGCCGGAATCCCACACCGCGACCACCACCGGGGTGAGCACCGCCCCGCCGGCACCGAGGCTCGCCTCGCGCGCCGCCCAGATGTCCTGCTTCACGCGCGCATTTGCGGCGATGTACGCGCCCAGCGCGGCCACCCGCTCTGCCTTCAGGGGAAGATAATGCGCGAGTCCGGTGCGCTGCGACACGAGCGTCCACGCCACGCTGCCGCTCACGCTCCCCGTCTTGTCAACGCCGGGCTGCAGTGAGCTTTCGATGGAGCCGAGCACGAGCGCCTCGGTCGCGATCTCCGCGCTGCCCTTGGCGGAGCGGACCATGTCCGCCACGACGTCCCAAGGTAGGGTCGCGAGGCGACGGGCGTACGCCTGCTGGAAGGACGAGCGGAAGGCCGCTTCGGAGGCGTGTTCGCCCGAACGCCGGGTTTCGATGTAAACCTCCGCCATCAGTCCTGTCATCAGCTTCGCCGCCGGCTTTTCCTCCAGCTCGCGGAGCTGGGCAATGCGCTTCAGCGCGGCGTCATAACGCCCCGCGTGCACGTCGAGGCTGAGGAGCGTGCCCACCACCTCCCGCAGCGTCGCGCGGTCAGCGATGTCATAACTCGCGAGCAGTTTCTCCAGGTCCACCCGGACCGCCTCCGCCAGCGGCGCATACGCCGCGTCACTGGTCAGCACCGCCGTGACCTTGCCGGTCAGGGGATAACTGTAGCGGGGCAGTTGATCCTGCGAGGTGATCCGGGGCTTCTCCGCCGCTGCGCGCAGGGAGACTGCACCGACCGTGCACACAAGACCTAAGAGAACCGAGACCGTCCGAAGCCAAGGGAAACGTTTCATGAGGGGATGGAGTTTAAACACGACCGGCCACCGAAAGTTGCATGCCATCTGGCGGAAAGGGGCACTCAGGTTTCCGGCAAGCCCCTGACGCTACGCAACCGGAACAGCCGCGCAACCGCCGAAGGAGTCGCCGAGCAGCATCCCGGAGCGGGACACCCCGGCGTCGACGCCCCCGCTGCGATCAGGCCGACGTCTGGCGTCGGGCGATCAAGCGTCGCGCGACCGCGACCGCCTGAGCGAAGCTCCGGGGGTTCGCCTGGCCGAGACCGGCAATGCCGAACGCGGTCCCGTGGTCCGGACTGGTCCGCACATGGGCGAGCCCGAGGGTCACGTTCACCGCCTCATCGAACTCCAGCGTCTTCAGCGGCGCCAGGCCTTGGTCGTGGTACAGCGCGACCACGACGTCGAATTCGCCCCGCAGCGCCCGACCGAAGGCGGTGTCCCCCGCCACGGACCGCGACAGGCCGGGAAAACGCGGGCGCAGCCGGTCCAGCACCGGGTCGATCCGCTCCTGCTCCTCCGAGCCGAGCAGGCCTTCCTCGCCGGCATGCGGATTCAGGCCGCACACCGCGATCCGCGGTTCAGAAACGCCGTCGGCGCGCGCCAGCTCCGCCGCCGCCGCCACCGTGCGCTCCAACTCGCGGGGCGTGAGGTGGGCGGCGACTTGGCTCAAGGGGATATGCCAGGTCAGCAGGGCCACGCGGAGGCGACCGCCGCAGAACGCCATGGTGGGATCTCCGGGCCAGCGCGAGGCGAAGAACTCCGTCTGACCGGCATGCGGGAATCCGACGCGCGCCAGCTCCGCCTTCGCCACCGGCCCCGTCACCACACCGGAAAACTCGCCCGCGAGGCAACCCGCCGCAGCGCGCTCCATCGCCGCCCACGCCAGTCGCGCACCGGCGGGATCCGGATGGCCGGGCACCGCCGCGTACTCCGCGTCACCGACGGCGATGCGCCGCTCCGGCGGCAGGGGCAATCCCGCCAGCCAGCGCGCCGGGCCGATCGCGACGACGTCGCGCGCGTCCTCGCCCACGGTCCGCAGCCAGGCCTGCACCACCTCCGGCCCGATCCCGGCTGGATCCCCGCAGGTGAGCGCGAGCGGTTTCATGGTGCAGAGTCGAGGGCGCAGAGACGAATCGGTCGCGCCCCCTCAGGCCGGGTCCGCATCCAGCGCGACCTCGCGCCGCGGGCGAACGAAGCCGCGCTTGCCGCCGGCGAAGAATTCCAGGAAGCGCCGCGCCTCGGGCTCGCCCGCCGCGAGGTCCGCCAACGCCTGCGCCGCCACCGCGCGGATGTTGCCCGGCGTGAAGTAAACCCGACGAAACGCCTCCTTGAGCTGCTGGATCGCCGCCCGCGAGACACCGCGGCGCTTCAGGCCAACGAGGTTCAGCCCGATCACTTCGTCGCGCTCCGCCACCATCGTGAAGGGCGCCACGTCCTCGGTGATGCGGGCGAGCCCCGCCACCATGGCGCCTTCGCCGATCCGGCAAAACTGGTGCACCGCCGCGCCGCCGCCGATGAAGGTCCGGTCACCCACCGCGACATGGCCCGCAAGCAGGACGTTGTTCGCGAGGATCACCGCTTCGCCGAGACGGACGTCATGCGCGAGGTGCACCCCCGCCATCAGGAAACAGCCCGGGCCGACCGTCGTGCTCGTGCCGGCGCGCGTCGCGCGGTTGATCGTCACGAATTCGCGGATCGTCGTGCCCTCCCCCACCGCCACGCCACTCGGGGTCGCGGGATCAAAGCGCAGATCCTGCGGCTCGCCACCAATCACGGCGTACGAATGCACCACCACCCGGTCGCCTAACACGGTGCCCGAGCGAATGATCGCACCCGCCCGGAGCACCACGTCGCTCCCGAGCGTCGCCCCCGCCTCCACGATCGCCGTCGCATGCACTTCCGTTGCCATGAGCGCGCAGAGTCGGGCGAATCAGCGCCGGGGTTCAAGGTCCATCTGCGCGTCCTTCAGGAGATCGTAGTTCTTCAGGATGCGGATCACCTGCAGCGTGTCGCTCTTCCGGTAGTTGCGGTTCGCCTCGACCTTCTGGATCAGGTCCTGCAGCACCGCGCGGAAGGAAATGATCGCATCGACACCGCGTTCCTTGAGCAACGCCACGCTCTGCGAGCGGAAGGGCTCCACCGTCGGCAGCCCGGGAAGCACCAGTACTTTCGTGAACTCCTCGTCCTCCCCTTCCCGATCCTCCGCCGGAAACCACTTCGCCGCGTGCTCCAGGACCGTCGACTCCAGGAAGCGGAAGATCTCCGGCGAACTCTTCAGTGTCGCCGGAGAGAACACGTCCGTATGCCACGGCTTGATCGCGATCACCGCCCGCCGCAGGTACGGCAGCTCGTTCACGAAGAGAAAGAAGTCCGGCTTGCGGCTCCCTCGCTCCCAGCGCGGGTTGTAGACGAGCAGGTCGATCTCCTCGTCGTCAGTCTTCTTCCGCGACATGACCTGGTACTTCCGGAGCTGACGGACCAGGAAGCCGTTCTGCTCGAAGTATTCGCGGACTAGGCCTTCGTCGATGGCGGACATGGGATCAGGCGACGGAAATGGAGGTCACAGTCGCAACAGGCTGGAGAAGGATTCGCTCCCTGTCGATCCCCGCCCCGGGGGCCGCGGTCTAGCCGAGCGCCGCCCCCACGCTGGCGAACGCGGCAGCAACCCGCGCGGGATCGACGTCGTCACGGGTGACAGCGCGGCCGATCGCCTCGAGCAGGACGAAGCGCAGCTTGCCAGCGCGCACCTTCTTGTCGCGGGACATCGCGGCAAGCAGTTCCGGCCAGGGCAGCGGTTCAACCAGCGCGACCGGCAGTCCGTGCGCCGCGACGACCGCCCGAATCCGAGAAACATCGCCGTCCGGGATCATCCCGAGATCGGCGGAGAGTCGAGCTGCCGCCACCAATCCGATCGCCACCGCCTCGCCGTGCAGGTAACGGCGGTAGGCGGTCACCTGCTCGATGGCATGACCGAAGGTGTGACCGAGGTTGAGCAGCGCGCGCCCGCCTTCTTTGGCGCGTTCGAACTCATCGGCCTCGACCACGCGGGCCTTCGCCGCACAGCAACGTCGGATGATCGTGGCGAGGTCCGGACTCTGCACCGTCACGGGCGTCCGCTCCAGATCGGCAAACAACGGTGCGTCGCCGAGGAGGCCACACTTGATCACTTCCGCCATCCCGGCGGCAAATTCGCGCGGTGGCAGCGTCGAGAGCACCTCCGTCGCGATCATGACCCGCGCGGGCTGGTGGAAGGAGCCGACGAGATTCTTGCCGGCCTTGAGATTGATGCCGGTCTTTCCGCCCACCGAGCTGTCGACCATCGCCAGCAGCGTCGTCGGCACCTGCCAGAAGGCGATGCCGCGAAGGTACACCGCGGCCGCGAAGCCCGCCAGGTCGCCGATCACGCCGCCGCCCACCGCTACGAGGATCGAGCCGCGGTCGAGCCGTTGCTCCGCCATGAAGTCCAGCACGCGGCCCAGCGCTTCGAGCGACTTGGTCGACTCTCCAGGATCCAGCACCAGCCGTGGCGCATCACCGAATAGGTCGCCCAAGACGGCGGACTGGGTCGCTGCCACGTGGCGATCCGTAATCACCGCGAGCTTTCGTCCCTCGCGCTGAACGGTCGCTACCTCGGCCCGCACCTCCACGCGTAGCGACCGCCCGAACACGATCGGGTAACTGCGGGAGCCAAGGGAGACGGTGAGGAGGTCCACGGGAGCGCGAAGCCAAGCATCAGCACCGCCCTCGGGTCAATCGCCGACACCGCTGCCAACCAGGCCACCCGGAGGCCCGCCCGGGCTTGCCAAACCCGGCATTTGCCTGCTCCGTAGGCACATGAAGAAACTCCTCACGCTCTCCTTCGTGCCCCGCTGCACCGATCTCGGCCTGCTCGTGCTCCGTCTCACCCTCGGCCTCGCGATGTTCTGGCTGCACGGTCTCGGCAAGCTCAAGGGGTTCTCGCAGATGAGCGGTCAGTTCCCGAGCGTCTTCGGCTTGGGTTCGTCGACCAGCCTCGTGCTCGCGATCATCGGTGAGATGGTGCTCCCGGCGCTCATCGTGGTCGGCCTGTTCACGCGTTTCGCAGCCCTCGGCGCCACGATCACGATGGCCGTGGCTTACTTCGTCATCCATGGCGGCGCGCTGAGCGGTCAGAGCAGCGGCGAGATGGCATTCCTCTACATGGTTGGCTTCGGCGCCCTCATCTTCAGCGGAGCCGGTCGCCACTCGCTGGACGCCAAGCTGGGCAACGGCTGAGCGCCGTCACCCTCTCGCTCTCCGGGTAAATCACGCGGGCGAGCCCACCGCCCCCGCCGGCCAGCGCCACGCGGTCCCCGGCACGGAACTCCGGGGCGTGGCCTGCGTTTCGACGACGACCCGGCCGCTGTTTAGCCGCGGGAGCCGTTCCTGCTTGGGCTGGCGCGTCACCGTCTCCTCGACTGCCTGACCGAAGGCGGCTTGCCGCTTCCGGTCTTCCGGTCGTAGCGTTCCCCACTTCCTCCCGGTCATTCGGCCCAGGCAACATCCCTTCCCATGGTCAACCAGCAGGACATCGCCCGGGAACTCGGCCTCTCCCAGACCGCAGTGTCGCTGGCCCTGCGTAACCATCCCTCGATCCCTGCCGCCACCGTGCGAACCGTCCGGTCCGCAGCACGGCGGCTCGGCTACCGGCCGAACCCGCTGGTCTCAGCGCTGATGGCGCAGCGCCGCAAGCGTCCGGCCGCCTCCCTCCACGCCAAGATCGCATTCCTCACCCCGTTTCCCGTTCGCGGCCGCTGGCCAAGCAACTATGCCGCCGGATGCTTCGCCGGGGCGAAGTCGGCCGCGACCGAACGCGGTTACCTCTGCGAGAGCTTCTGGCTCGGGGACCCGGCAGTGGATCAGCGAAGGCTCAGCCAGATCCTTTGGACCCAAAATGTCCAGGGACTGATCCTCGCCCCCATGCCGGTGAACAGTCCGCCCATGACGCTCAATTGGGAACGCTTCGCGAGCGTCAGCCTCGACTACTCGCTCGCCAACGCGAAGCACCACCGCGTCGTCGATGACCACGCGTTCGCGATGGAGCGGGTACTTGAGGAAGTCGCACGCCGCGGTTACCGGCGCCCGGGCCTCGTCCTCCGCGAGTCCCAGGATGTCCGCACCCATCACAGTCGGCTCGGCGTCTTCCTCGTCCGGCGTCGTCTGTATCCCGCTTGGAGTGACATCCCGCCGCTGATCCTGCCCGAGGACCGCTGGAACGCCGACCTGTTCACGGCCTGGCTGGAGCGCGAAAAACCTGACGTGATCCTGACCGAGGAGGACGAGCTGCACGAGGCCGTGCAGCACCTCAAACTGCGGGTGCCGCAGGACGTCGGTATCGCCTTTTTCTACAAGGAACACTCCAAGCGCTCCCTGTCCGGGCTGGTGATCGACTCGCGCCTAGTCGGCGGCATGGCGACGACCGTGTTGATGCGGATGATCGAGACCAACGAGCGCGGAACGCCCCGGGTGCCGACGACCACGCTCGTCGAGTCATTCACGTGGCACCAGGGACGCACCTTGAGGCCCTTGTAGGCGGGCACCTCCGGCGAGGGCGCGATGCCGCCTTGCCCACCGGCCTCAAGTGCACTCTTGCGACGGGGCGACGGGCGCCACAGTGTCTGCGCTCGCCCCATGAACCCTTCTTCTCGGCGTACCGCGGTGGTCACCGGCGCAGGCTCCGGCATCGGCCGGGCCGTCGCCCTGCAACTCGCCCGGGAGGGATGGACGGTCGCACTCCTCGGCCGACGCCGCGCCGCTCTCGCCGAAACGCAGGCACTCGCGGGAGAATGCGCCGCGTCGCTCCACGCCTTCCCGTGCGACCTCGCCAAGCCCGAAGCGGTAGCCACTGCTGGTCGCGACATCCTCGCCGCGCTGGGGAACGTGGAGGTGCTGGTGAACGCCGCGGGGACCAACATCCCCCAGCGGTCCCTGGAGGTGGTCTCACAAAAGGACTTCGACGAGGTCGTCGCCACCAACCTCCACGGCGCCTACGCCGCTGTTCAGGCGTTCCTGCCGGGAATGCGGGAGCAAGGCAACGGCACGATCGTGAACATCAACTCCGAGGCCGGCTTGCGCGCGAGCGCGAAGTCGGGCGCCGCATACGTGGTCTCGAAGTTCGGCCTCACCGGCCTCACGCAGTCGATCAACGCCGAGGAACGGCACCGCGGCATCCGCGCATGTTCGATCTACCCAGGCGATGTGAACACGGCACTGCTTGACCGTCGCCCCCAGCCGCCCGCCGCTGAAGCACGCCAAGCCATGCTTCAACCGGAGGACGTGGCCGCGTGTGCCCTCCTCGCCATCAACCTGCCGCCGCGCGCCATCATCGAGGACCTCGTGGTCCGGCCCCGCTGACGCCGCTCCAGCGACGATCGGAAAGGCGGCCGAGCCGAGGCCCCCCGTAAAGGTCACGCTCCGGCTAGGACGCCGAAGCGCGAAGCGGAAACTATTTTTATCCCAATCATCCATGGAATTCTTCGTCTCCCGACACCCTGACGGCCTCGTGATCGAGCAAGGCGGCTCCGTCCGTCTTGCCCCCGCCGACTGGAGCCTCGACCACCTCTTCGCTTCCGATGCGCCGGCGCAGCGGGTCGCGGAAGTCTTCGCCCGCTCTCGGGACATCCCGCCGCGTACCGCCACCCCACTCGCCCCAGTCGGACAGCAGGAGATCTGGGCGGCCGGAGTGACCTACCTGCGTAGCCGCACGGCGCGGATGGAGGAGTCGAAGGACGCTGGCGGCGGTTCGTTCTACGACAAGGTGTACCACGCGGCCCGTCCGGAGCTGTTCTTCAAGGCCACCCCGCCTCGAGTGGCCGCGCCCGGAACGCCCGTACGCATCCGCGGCGACTCGCGCTGGAACGTCCCCGAGCCCGAGCTCACGCTCGCGCTGAACCACCGCGGAGCGATCTTCGGCTACACCATCGGCAACGACATGAGCTCGCGCGACATCGAGGGCGAGAACCCGCTGTATCTTCCGCAAGCCAAGGTCTACGACCGCTCCGCCGCCCTCGGGCCACGGCTGCTGGTCCGCGACACCCCCCTGCCCGCAACCACCGAGATCGCCCTCGAGATCCGACGCAGCGGCGCGACCGCCTTCGCTGGTCGCACGGCCATCAGTCAGATCAAGCGCCGCTTCGACGAGCTCGCGGAGTACTTGTTTCGCGACAATGCATTTCCGAACGGCTGCTATCTCATGACTGGCACCGGCATCGTGCCGCCAGACGCATTCACGCTGCAACCAGGCGACGAGGTCCGCATCACCATCGAGCCCATCGGAACCTTGATCAATCCGGTCGGCTAACGCTCGTACCGCGACGCCACCTTCACACTTCCGCTCTCCGCGCACCCGCCATGTCGCTCTCTGGACTCCACCGTATCGCCGGCCAGGCCCGCGCCGCCGCCGCGACGCGTTTCCACGGCATCGACGCCGCCACGCAAACACCCCTTGAGCCCGCCTATCCCGAGGCGACCTCCGAGGAGATTCATTCCGCCCTGTGCGAAGCCGCGGACGCGTTCGAGGTTCTCGCGGCGACGGACGGCCAGGCGCGCACGACGTTGCTGGAGGCCATCGCGCGAGAAATCGAGATACTCGGCGACGCGTTACTCGCCCGCGCCCACGCCGAGACCGGGCTGCCGCTCGCAAGACTCACCGGTGAGCGCGGTCGCACCTGCGCCCAGCTCCGGCTCTTCGCCCAAGTCGCGCGCGAAGGCTCTTGGGTCGATGCCCGCATCGACCCCGCGCTGCCGCAGCGGCAGCCACTGCCCCGCCCCGACCTGCGCCGCATGCTGCAGCCGATCGGCCCCGTGGTCGTATTCGGCGCCAGCAACTTTCCCCTCGCCTTCTCCGTGGCCGGCGGCGACACCGCGTCCGCCCTCGCCACCGGCAATCCCGTGGTGGTCAAGGCCCACCCAGCCCATCCCGGCACGTCGGAACTGGTCGCCGACGCCGTGGACCGCGCCGTGGCCGCCTGCGGCTTGCCCGCGGGGACGTTCTCGCTGCTCCACGGACGCGAACCGCGCACGGGGCTGGCACTCGTCCGCCACCCGGAGACCTGCGCCGTCGGCTTCACCGGATCGCACGCGGCGGGGCGCGCCCTCTTCGACGCGGCCGCCACCCGGCCGCGCCCGATTCCAGTCTTCGCCGAGATGAGCAGCCTGAATCCGGTGTTCGTGCTCGACGGTGCCCTCACCTCTCGCGGACCAGCCATCGCCGAGGGGCTGAAGCAGTCGTTCACCCTCGGGGTTGGCCAATTCTGCACCAAGCCCGGAATCGTGGTCGGAGTCGCTTCACCCGCATGGGACGCGTTCGCCGCACGGCTCGGCGAACTGGCTCGGGCCGTGCCAGCCGGCGTCATGCTCCACGCCGGGATCGCCCGTGCCTTCGCCGAGGCCACCGCCGACCTGCGCGATGTCGAGTGGCTGTCCCAGGGTCCCGCGGCCGCGGCCCGCGTCACCGCCGCCCGCTTCCTCGAGGATGCCGCGCTCCAACGGGAAATCTTCGGGCCATTCACACTCCTAGTGACGGTGCCGAACGCGGCCGGCCTCACGTCCTTCGCCCGCGCCCTCGACGGACAACTCACCGCAACCGTGCATGGCGACCCGGACGACCTCCGTACGCCCACCACCTCGGACTTGCTGCGGTTGCTCGGCCAGCGCGCGGGACGGATCGTGCTCAACGGCTTTCCGACCGGAGTCGAGGTCTCCCCCGCGATGCAGCATGGAGGTCCGTATCCCTCGACCACGGACACCCGTTTCACGTCCGTCGGCACCGCCGCGCTCGCCCGTTTCGTCCGGCCCGTCTGCTTCCAGGACTTCCCAGATTCCCTGCGGCCGCCCGCGCTGCAAGACGCCAATCCGCTCGGGCTCTTGCGCCTCGTCAACGGCGCGCCGACCCGCGCGGCGGTCGGCGACAACTGACCGCCCTCCACCGGTCTTCGCCACTCACCGCTCCGGCGCCGCTCCGCCCGCACGACCCGCGCCGCACCCAAGCGATCCTCCACCTGTCGAATTCCCTGTCCATGTCCTCCCACCCCCTGCTCGACTCCAGCAACGAGGCGATCTACGTGCTGCGCACCTCAGGACCCGGCCCCAGCGGGCGGCTGCCGCTCGACGCGGCGCAGCTCAAGGCGATGGCCAGCGGCGACCTCTTCGGCTGGACGCAGAACGCCGGCATGGGTTGGAACCCGGCCAAGCTGCTGGGGAAGGAGTTTCTGATCTTGAGCACGCAGGGCGGGATCCGCGCTCCGGACGGTAGTCCAATCGCGCTGGGCTTCCACACCGGGCACTGGGAGATCGGCCTGCTCATGGAGGAGGCCGCTCGCACGCTATCCGCGGCTGGAGCCATCCCGTTCGCCGCCTATTGCAGCGATCCCTGCGATGGCCGTACCAACGGCACTGCGGGCATGCTGGACAGCCTGCCCTACCGCAACGACGCCGCGCAGCTGTTCCGACGCCTGATCCGCTCGCTGCCCAACCGCCGCGGCGTCCTCGGCATCGCCACGTGCGACAAGGGCCTTCCCGCGATGATGATGGCGCTCGCCGGCACGCCGGATCTCGCAACGATCCTCGTGCCAGGTGGGGTTACGCTGCTCGCGGAGGAGGCGGAGGATGCCGGCAAGGTTCAGACGCTGCCGACCCGCTTCGCGCAGGGCGAAGTTTCCCTCGAGTACGCCGCGGAAATGGGCTGCAAGGCCTGCGGTTCCCCCGGCGGAGGCTGCCAGTTCCTCGGCACCGCCGCGACCAGTCAGGTCGTGGGCGAAGCGCTCGGTCTCTCCCTGCCCCACTCCGCCCTCAGCCCGTCCGGCGCGGAAATCTGGCGCGACCTCGCCCGGCGCTCCGCCCGAGCGCTGCTCGAGCTTGAACGCCAAGGCATGACCACGCGACAGATCCTGACCGACGATGCGGTCCACAACGCAATGGTCACACACGCCGCCTTCGGCGGTTCGACGAATCTCATCCTGCACGTGCCCGCCATCGCCCACGCCGCCGGGCTGCGTCGTCCCACCGTCGAGGATTGGACGCGGATCAACCAGCAGGTCCCGCGCATCGTCGATGTGCTGCCGAACGGCCCGCATCACTACGCGACGTCGCAGGTGTTCCTCGCGGGCGGCGTGCCTGAAGTGATGCTTCACCTGCGCGATCTGGGCCTGCTGAGGCTGAACGCGCGCACCGTTTCCGGGCGCACGCTCGGCGAAAACCTCGCCTGGTGGGAAACCTCGGATCGGCGGCACCGCCTCCGCGCGAAGCTGCTCGAACTCGACGGCGTCGATCCGGACGCCGTCATCCTTTCCCCGACTCGTGCACGCGAGCGGGGACTCACTCCGACGATCACCTTCCTGCGCGGGAATCTCGCGCCCGAGGGCGCGCTGGTGAAGAGCACCGCGATCGCACCGGAGCGCATCGGGCCGGACGGCGTCTTCCGGCACGAGGGACCGGCGCGGATCTACACATCGGAGGCGGCGGCCATCGCCGCTGTGAAGCGCGGCGACCTTCGCGCCGGCGATGTCCTCGTCCTCATCGGCATCGGTCCGGGCTCCGGCATGCCGGAGACGTACCAGATCACATCCGCGCTGAAATACGTGCGCGACGGCTCGCGCATCGCGTTGCTCACCGACGGACGGTTTTCCGGCGTTTCCACGGGAGCGTGCATCGGCCACGTGAGTCCCGAGGCCTGGGCCGGCGGCCCGATCGGACGCCTCCGCGACGGCGATCTCGTGCGGCTGCACATCGACACTCGGACGCTCGAGGGCTCCGCGGACGTGATCTCGGTCCCCCCGGAGGAGTTTCGGGCGCGAACGATTCACCCAGAGCTGAAGCCGGATCCCCGCGTACCCGCGGACACGCGCCTGTGGGCGGCGCTGCAGGCGGCCAGCGGCGGGAGCTGGGGCGGGAGCGTCTTCGACGTCGACCGCATCCGTCACCTGCTTGACCTCGGGGCAAGGGCCGAGGAAAACCGCGGGGCATGAACGCCCGCCCCCGCATCGTCGTCCTCGACGGCCACACCCTCAATCCCGGCGATCTTTCCTGGACCGCTTTGGAAGCGCTGGGAGACTGCACGATCCACGCCCACACCCCGGCCTCGGAGATCGTGGCACGCGCCGCGGGCGCGCCGATCGTCCTGACAAACAAGACCCCCCTCTCCGCCGCGACGCTCGCAGCCTTGCCGGACCTGCGGTACCTCGGCGTGCTCGCTACGGGCTACAACGTCGTGGACGTCGCCGCCGCCCGTGCGCGCGGGATCCCGGTCGCGAACGTGCCGCTCTACGGCACCGCATCCGTCGCCCAGCATGTCTTCGCGCTCCTCCTGGAGCTCACCCAGCACGTCGGGCGGCATTCCGCCAGCGTGCGAGCCGGCCGCTGGAGCGAGAGCCGCGATTTCTGTTTCTGGGAGACTCCGCTGCTGGAGCTATCGGGCCGAACGCTCGGCATCGTCGGCGCCGGCCGGATCGGTAGCGCCGTCGCCCGCATCGCCGAGGCGTTCGGCATGAAGGTCGTCTTCGCGCGCCGCTCCGGCGGCCGCGCCGAATTGGAGCAGGTACTGCGGACCGCCGACGTGATCAGCCTCCATTGTCCGCTCACCGACGACACCCGTCACCTGATCAACGCCACGACGCTCGGCTGGATGAAGCCGAGCGTGCTGCTGATCAATACGTCGCGCGGGCCGTTGATCGACGAAGCCGCCCTCGCGGCAGCGCTGCACGCCGGTCAGATCGCCGGGGCCGGGCTCGATGTGCTGAGCACCGAGCCGCCGCCTGCAGGCAACCCCCTTTTTACCGCGCCGAACTGCGTGATCACGCCGCACATCGCGTGGGCCACGCGCGCGGCACGCGAACGGCTCATGGGCACCGCGATCGCAAACGTCGCCGCCTTCCTCGCCGGAAAGCCGGAGAACGTCGTCAACTGAGGCCGATCCGTTACAGGCCGGCAGGAACCGCCGGCGCCGGAGCCGATCCTCGGGGAAGCAGGGTCTGGATCGCCTTCTCCGCCATCCCGTCCGTCGAGTAGCCGCGGAACGGGAGCTGGTGGATGAAGACTTGCGCCATCAGCGCTTGATTGCGCGGATGCCGGAGCTCCGCCTCAAGCTCCATCATGTAGGAGCGAAAATCCCACGTCCAACGGTCCTGGTAGACGAGCACGGCATCGATTCCCTTCTCCGGCATCATGGTGAGCGGACCCGCGTCAGCCTCGTAGCCGTGCGCTCGCAACGCCCGCACCAAGCGATCCCGCACGTTGTGATTATCCGCCAGCCGCTGCTCCACCCAGACGCTCCGGACCTGCGTGAAATCGACCCCGGAAGCGACGCTGCGCGTCACCGACGAGCAGCCGGTAAGCAGAGCGACGACTCCGGCAAGGAGGGCAACAAGGAGGGACTTCATCGATGACAACCAGCTCCAGCCTTCGCGCATTCGCGCCGCGGGCAACGCAATTTCCGCTGCGCCCCGGAGCCCGCACGCCAGCCCCTCGCCACTCGGGACGCCTCAACTCGGTCCGGGACTTGCCAAGGGCCGGATCCCGGACAAGGTTGGGGTCTTCTTCCATGCACTTCGACAACCTTCAGGCCAGTCTCTCCGCCCCCCTCCCTCGCGCCGACGAGGATGATGAGGACGAGGAGGGCGCCGTCGAAAAGCGCGGCGCTTCTCCCGTCAGCGCCCTCATTGCCCGGAAGTTCCTCGAGCAGCGAAAGATCTTCCTCTGGGGTCCCGTGACCGACGCTTCGGCCAAGCAGCTCACCGAGTCGCTCCTGTACCTCGAGACCATCGGTCCGGGTAAGGACATCACGTTCTACATCAACACCCCGGGCGGTTCCATCACCGCGGGCATGGCGGTATACGACACAATGAAGCTCATCACCTCGCCGATCACCGTCGTGGTGACCGGCATGGCTGCGTCGATGGGTTCCATCCTGCTCAGTGGCGCCCCGAAGGGCCGGCGTCTGCTCTACCCCCATTCCCGGGTTCTCATCCACCAACCGCTCATCAGCGGGCGATTCAGCGGTCCCGCGACCGACATCAACATCCAGGCTCAGGAAATGGAAAAACTCCGGGCCGAGCTGAACCAAATCCTGTCGGCGGCCTCTGGCCAACCGCTGGAGCGGATCGACCAGGATACGGACCGCGACTTCTACCTGACCGCGAAGGAAGCGATCGCCTACGGGCTCGCCGACCGGATCGTCGACCGGGTCTGAGCCGCGTTCCGCCGTCAGACTCGCCGCGACGGCGCGGATCACAGGATCACCCGGCACGCCATCCTCCGCTGCGGACGTGGTCGCCCGGTGCGGTCCAGTCCGACTACCCGGGGCCAGGGAGCGCGCTCACGCCCCTCGATCGGTTCGGGCACGCGTTCGCCCATGGAGCATGGCGAAACCGCCGCGCCGAACTGACTCAAATCTGGAAGTCGACCCGCCCGGCGGCGTCGTGCAGCCCGCACTCGCGCTTCAACCCTCCGAAACGGGTCTGCTCCTCCGTCATCCCCGGTTGCAGCGGAGCCGAGCTATGCCAGTCGCCAAGCGACACATA
>CAIOYO010000002.1 GCA_903862595.1 uncultured Opitutaceae bacterium
ACCATCCCACGCTCGCCGAGATCATCACTTACCCACTCGAGGAGATCGCTGACCAAGTCGGATAACCGTTCGCGATCACGCCGCGGCGATCGCCAGCAAGTCGCGCAAATCAACCCGCTTCTCGTAGAGCGCCTTCCCGACGATCACGCCCTCAAGGTTCGCGTAGCGGCGAGCGAGCGCAGCCAGAGCCTGCACGTCCTCGCGGCGGCTCACTCCCCCACTCGCGATCACCCGGCAGCGCACCGCCGCAAGCATCGCCTCCTGAGCGGCCAGATTCGGGCCGGTCAGCATGCCGTCGGTGCCAATATCCGTGTAGATCAGCGCCGCGACTCCGAGCGCGTCCATGCGTTGCGCAAAGGCGAGAGCCGCCAACGGGGTCGTGTCGACCCATCCCTTCACCGCGACCTGCCCCTGCTTGGCGTCGATGCCGACGGCGATCCTTTCGCCATGGGCCTGCACCAAGTCACCAACAAACGCCTCGCTCTCCGCCGCCCGAGTGCCAATGACGGCGCGCTGGACGCCCAGCCCGAGCACGCGATCCACGATCGCCCGCGCGCGCAGTCCCCCGCCCAATTCGACACATAGGCCTTCCTGCAAGATCGCCTCGACCGCCGACAGATTGCGCGGCTCGCCATCGAAGGCTCCGTCAAGGTCGACGACGTGGATCCAACGGCTGCCGGCGGCCTTGAACTCGGCGGCCACCGCGCGCGGGTCCGTCGCGTACACCGTCTCCTGGTCGGCGCGCCCCTGGGTGAGTCGGACGCAGCGGCCGCCCTTCAGATCAATGGCAGGAAAAATGGTCATGCAGGAGAAAAGTGAAAGTGCCACAGTCTCGATTTCGCGGTGGAACCAAGGCAAACTTCGAATTCACTTCCCGTCACATGAGCAAACCGTACTCCGTTCCCACCTTCCTCACCGATCTCCTCGCCGCCCGTTCCCCGTCCGGCTACGAGGCCGAGGCCCAGGCGGTGTTCGACCGCCACGTGAAGCCCGCCGCCGACGTCTACGCCAAGGACGCGATGGGCAACCGATTGGCCACGCTGAATCCCAAGGGCGATCCCACCCTGATGCTCGCCGGACACATCGACGAGCTCGGCCTGATCATCACCTACGTCAACGACAAGGGATTCATCTACTTTGAGACGATCGGAGGACACGACCGGATCATGATCCCCGGACGCCGGGTCCAAATTCAGACCTCCCAGGGCATCGTCAAGGGCGTGACGGGCAAGCGAGCCGTGCACATGATGGACGAGGCCGACCGCAAGAAGGTACCCGAGATCCACGAGCTGTGGATCGACATCGGAGCCAAGACGAAGTCTGAGGCCCTCGCGCGAGTGGCGATCGGCGATGTCGCCACCTACGATCACGGTTTCGAGCTCATTCATGGCAGCGTCGGAGCCGCACGCGCCTTTGATGACAAGGTGGGCGCCTACGTGGTGGGCGAGACGCTCATCCGCCTCGCCAAGGCCCGCCGCAAGCTCGCCGCCCGGGTGGTCAGCGTGGCCACCACTCAGGAGGAGATCGGCGTCCGCGGCGCAACGACCGCAGTCTATGCCGTCGATCCGCACATCGCGGTCGCGGTGGACGTCGGGCACGCGACGGATCATCCGGACTGCGATCCGCGCAAGCACGGTGGCACGACCCTCGGCGGAGGGCCGATGATCTGCCGAGGCGCCAACATCAATCCCAAGATCTTTGACGCGCTGGTGGCCGCGGCGAAGCGCGCGAAGATTCCCTATCAAATCGAGGCCGATCCGCGCCCGACCGGCACCGACGCCCGGGCGATCCAAGTCGGCCGCGCCGGCGTCGCCACGGGATTGGTCAGCATCCCCCTGCGCTACATGCACACTCCGAGCGAGCTCGTTGACCTCGAGGACGTCGAACGCTGCGTGCTTCTCCTGACGGAGTTCGCGCTGGGGCTCAAGCGAGGCGAACGCGCCCACTGGTGAGCGCCTGCTCCCGCACGGTTTACCCAGCGCCATGGTGATGAGTTTCCACACCCGCCTGTTGCGCAAGGTCTGCCGGGTCGACCGGAACCTGCTGCCCGTCACCCTCGCGGTCCTCGTCGCGCTTGCCCCCAGCAACGGCTTCGGAGCGGACGCGCCGCCGAAAGCGAGCGCGCCGCACTCCACGGCAGTGCCGGACGGCCTCGCGCTGATCGAGCAGCAACGGCTGGCCGAGGCCCAAGCCGTCTTCGAGGGCGTCATCGCGCGCGAGCCGCGGAACCTCGAGGCGACGTACCAACTCGGGGTCCTTGCACTCCGTCGCAGTGAGGCCGAGATGGCCATGGACCTGCTCGAAAAGGCCCGGGCGCTCGATCCGGACGCCGCCCGCACGCACCACAACCTCGGGCACGCCTACGGTCTCTCCGCCGCTCGCGCCTCAGTGTTCAGCAAGCTGGGTCTCGCCCGTAAGTGCCTCGCCAGCTATCAGCGGGCGGTCGAACTCGCCCCGCAGCACGTCGAGTACCGACTGAGTCTGATCCGCTACTACCAGGCCGCGCCCTCAATCGCCGGAGGCGGCGCCGAGAAGGCATTCGCCGCCGCCGAGGCGCTGCGAGCCCTTGAGCCGGTGCGCGGGAGCCTCACCGTCATCGGCGTCCATGTGTCCGGGAAACAGTGGTCGGCTGCGTTCGCGGAAGTGGACCGCCTGCGTGCGGAGCATCCGGCGCTCCGCGAGGCCGACTACCAAGTCGGCCGGCTCGCGGCGCTTTCGGATCAGCGCCAGCAGGAGGGCATCGCCGCGTTGCGTCGCTTCCTCGACGCAGCGCCACAGCCCGGAGACACCCCGGCCACCCAAGCCCAGTTCCGTCTCGGTATGATTCTGGAGAAGACGGGCCAGAGCGCGGAGGCCCGCTCGGCGTACCGGGCTGCCCTCGCGGCCGACCCCAACCACTCACTCGCCCGCGAGGCGCTCGCCCGCCTCGACGGCAAGACGCCGTCCGCTTAGTTTGATCCGTCTCCGCGATGTCTCCTTTCGTCGAATTCCAGCATGTCACCAAGCGCTACGGCGAAGGCCCGGCGATCCTCGCGGATGTTTGCCTACAGGTGGAGCGCGGCGAATTCGTCAGCTTCATCGGCCCAAGCGGCTGCGGCAAATCGACCCTGCTCAAGCTGGTGGCGGGACTCAGCCCCGCAACAACCGGTTCCCTCACCGTGGACGGACTCTCGCCTGACGCGGCCGCAGAGGAACTCGCCTTCGTCTTCCAGGAGCCGACGCTACTGCCGTGGCTGACGGTGGAGCGCAACGTCGAGGTTCCGCTCCGCCTGCGCGGCGAGTCGCCCGAGCGTCGGCGCGAACGTGCGCGAAAGGCGCTCGCCCTGGTGGGCCTCAGCGAGCGGGCGGAGTACTACCCAAGGCAGCTTTCCGGTGGCCAGCGGATGCGCGTCTCCATCGCCCGCGCCCTTTCACTCACCCCGAAACTGCTCTTGCTCGACGAGCCGTTCGGCGCGCTGGATGAGATGACGCGCGACCGCCTGAACGAGGAACTTCTGGCCATCCGGGCCGAACAGGGATGGACCGCTTTCTTCGTCACCCACGCCGTCGCCGAAGCCGTCTTCCTATCGCACCGGATCATTCTCCTCGCGGCCAATCCCGGTCGGATCCACCGCGAGATCCGTGTCGACTTGCCTTACCCGAGAACCGCCGAAACGCGCCAGACGCCGGCGTTCCAAGCCCTCGTCGCCGCAGTCTCGCGTGAGTTGCGCGCCCTCCCCAACACCGTCACGGCCGCCGCGACACCATGAACGCCCGTCCGCTGCTCCACCGCCTGCTGCCGGCACTCACGGGCGCACTCTTCATCGCGCTGTGGTACCTCGCCCACGCTCTGCTCGCGAGCGAACGGCGCTTTCTCCTGCCGCCGCCGCACAGCGTCCTCCTCGCCTTCCGCGAACACGGGCCCGCGCTGTGGAGCGCCGCGATGAACACGCTGCAGGGCGCGTTGCTCGGATTTGGGACAGCCGTCATCGGGAGCTCGCTCGCCGCACTGGTGCTGTCTCTCACGCCGCTCGTGCGGGCGAGCCTCTATCCCTACCTGATGATCCTGCAGCTTACACCCATCATCGTCATCGCGCCCATCCTCATCCTGTGGGCGGGAGCCGGGATCGTCAGCGTGACGATCATCACGTTCCTGATCTGCTTCTTCCCCCTGGTGGTCAACACGACGCAGGGCCTGATCTCGACGGATCGCAACTTGGTCGATCTCTTCCGCATGTGCCGCGCGTCACGCTGGCAGGAGATCTTCCTGCTGCGCGCGCCCGGAGCGCTGCCGTATTTCTTCACCGGTCTCCGCATCGCCGCCACCCTCGCCCCGATCGGCGCGATCGTCGGCGACTTTTACGCCGGCAACTCCGCCGGTGGTCAGGGAGGGCTCGGATTCCTGACCATCATCTACAGCTCCCAGTTCAAGATCGCGGCCCTCTTCGCCACCGCAGTTTCCAGCTGCGCCCTCGGCTTCCTCTTTGCGGGTGGCGTCGTGGCACTGAGTTGGCTATGCCTGCATCGGTGGCACGATTCCTACAGTCGCAGCGACGTCTGAGCGCCGCGCTCCGCGGCGCCTTCGCCGGAGCGAGCGCTTTGGTCGCTCTGGCAGGCTGCTCCCCGCGAGAGACGTCCTCGAAGGCGGAATCCACCGAGGCGCCCAAGCCCCGGCAAGCCATCCGACTGCAAATGGATTGGTACCCGCAAGCCGAGCACGGCGGGTTCTACCAAGCTCTCGCAAAGGGCTTCTACGCCGAGTCCGGACTCGACGTCGAGATCCTGCCCGGAGGCCCCGGGGCATTCATCGCTCAGAAACTCGCGACCGGACGCGTTGATGTCGCGATCGGGCGCAGCGACGATGTCTTCACCGCCGTGGAACAAGGCCTCCCGCTGGTGATCATCGGTGTGTTCATGCAGCGCGATCCCCTGTGCCTGCTCCTGCACGAGGACGATCCCGTGCGGGACTTTTCCGGCCTCGACGGAAGAGCGGTGATGGCACATCCGGGCGCAGCCTGGGTTCGCCACGTCGAGGCCCGCCACGGCATCTCCATCAACTTGGTCCCGATGAACTACGGGCTCGCTCGCTTCCTCGCGGATCCATCCTTCATCCAGCAGGGCTACGTGACCAACGAGGCGTTCGTGGCGCGCCGTGCCGGCGCCCGCGTGCGCACGCTGCTCATCGCCGATTCCGGCAATGAATCCCTCCGCGTAATCACCACCCATCGCGCCTTCCTCCGCGAAAACCTTCCCGCCCTCCGGACCCTCGTAGCGCAGTCGCTGCGCGGCTGGGACGACTTCATGCACGGCGACCCCACGCCGGCGAGGGCGTTGATCCGCGCCCGGAACGAGCGGTTGGATGACGAAATCTTCACCCACGCACGGGAGGCGATGCGAACGCACCGTCTGGTCGACGGCGACCCGGCACGCGGTGAAGCGCCGGGCCGGATGAGCCGCGCCCGTCTACAGCGCCAGCTGGACCAGCTGCGTGAGCTCAAGCTGCTCCGCCCGGACTTCGTCTTGGAGGATGCGGTTTCGTTTGCTGCGCAACCCGACGAGAACGGCCCGGCGCCGCCCAGCAAGTAGAGCCCTCGCGCACGTTGGCGGCTGACACGCCGCCGGCGTTCGTACATAACCCGTACGCATGATCATCGACACGCACCTTCACCTCTACCCCGTCGAGGTGGCGCGTGATCCGGTCGCCTGGGCGACCGCTCGCGGTGAAGCATGGTGGAGCCAGTGCGTCGCGCCGCCCGACCGTCCTTCGCTGCAGGGCTGGGCGACGGTCGATGAGCTTCTCCGACACATGGACGAGGCCGGGGTCGACCGAGCGATCCTTCAGGGTTGGTACTGGCGGAACCAGGCGACGGCGGACGAGCAGAACAGCTGGTACGCGGCGTGGGTTGGAGCGCATCCGGATCGACTCGCCGCCTTCGCGGCCGTGGCGACTCCCGATGCCGCGACGCTCGAGTCGACCCGCCGAAGGCTCGACGCCGGCTTCATTGGCCTCGGCGAACTCTTCCCGCAGATCCACGGTGTTTCCTTCGACAGCGACGGCTGGCACGCCCTCATGGCGCTCGCCGCCGAGTACCGTGTGCCGGTCACCCTTCACGTCTCCGATCCGGTCGCCAGCCCGCCGGGTCCGGATCCGCGAGCCACGCCGCTTGAGGACTACCGCGACCTGGCGCGCCGATTCCCGCAACAGCCGTTCATCCTGGCCCATTGGGGCGGCGGTCTCCCTTTTCACGAGTTAAACGGCCGCGTCGCCCGCGACCTCCGCAACGTCTACTATGACACCGCGGCGTCGCCCCTGCTCTATGATAAGGCAATCTATCGGCGCGTCTGCGATCTAATCGGATCGGAGCGAATCCTCTGGGGCACCGACTACCCCCTACTCACCCGGCCACGGCGTTCCCACACGCCGGGCTTTGCGCTCGACTTGGAGGAAATACGCGCGGCGGGGCTCTCCGGGGCGGAAACCACCGCAATCCTCGGCGGAAACGCGTCGCGCCTCCTCGGCTGGGCCTGAGGGCCTCCGCCGTTCGCCCGGCCCGACGGGCACCGCTCCCCGAAACGCGGATTGCTCCAGGGGCAAGGCTGACTACGCTCCCTTCCGATGCATCGCCCTCTCCGCCGCATTGTCGGTTCCCTCACCTTGCTGGCCCTCGGCCTTCTTGCGACCAGCTGCCGCCGCGCCGCGGATCCCGCTGTCGCGACACCAGAGCCAACCGCGCCCAAACTCACCCGCGTCACGGTGCAACTCGACTGGATCCCGGAACCCGAGCACGGCGGTTTCTACCAAGCTGAGGCCCGGGGATTTTTCCGGGCAGCCGGACTCGACGTGGTGCTCCTCCCGGGCGGCCCCAACGCGTTCGCCCTCCAGAAGATCGCCACCGGACAGGCGGACATCGCCCAGCAGGATAGCACCAACGTCCTCCTCGCGATCGCGGAGGGCCTGCCCGTGATCCACATCGGAGCCGTTTTCCAGAATGACCCTTCCGTGCTGATGCTTCATGCGGACAACCCCGTTTCCCGCTTCGAGGATCTCAACGGAAAGACGATCATGGCCCGACCGGAGTGGGCTTTTATTCCGTATCTGAAAAAAAAGTACGGGATCGATTTCAAGCTGATCCCGCAGAACTTCTCGGTCGCCAACTTCATTGGAAACCGGGATTTTATCCAGCAAGGTTACTACATCGCCGAGCCCTTCCACATCGTGCGCGGCGGAGCGCAACCACCGAAGTTCCTGTATGCCTGGGACGCTGGGTTCGACGCCTACACCGTGCTCGCAGCCAATCGGCCATGGGTGGAAAAGAACCCCGAGACGGCCCGGATCTTTCTTGCCGCCTACATCCGCGGCTGGAACGACTACCTGCAGGGCGACCCGACGGCCGCGCATGCGCTGATGAAGCAGGGCAACCCGAACGCGAGCGACGAGTTCCTCGCCTTCTCCCGAGAGCAGATCATTCGTGAACGCCTCGTGACAGGCCGCAAACCGTCCGAGGGCGACCTGACTGGCCGAGTCACCGAGGACCGTTTCCGCACACAGATTCTTCAACTCGAGGAGCTCGGGATCCTTCCGGCTGGAAAGCTCTCCGTCGACCGCGTTGTCCGGACTGATCTGCTCCCACCTTCCCGCCCGTAGCGAGCGCGGCTTTCTCCGTTTCTTATCGCACGGCCGCGACCTTGAGCCGCCCTTCGGGGCCGTCAGGTCGAGGATTTAGCGGGCGGAGCGTTGGTCGGATCGCCGAAGGCCCGCAGCCTGTCGCCCTCCATGCGGCAGACCCTCCACTCCGGCAGCACCTCGGCTCCAAGACTCCGATAGAACCGAATCGCCCCCTCGTTCCAGTCCAGGACCGTCCATTCAAAGCGGCCGTAGCCGCGCTCCACCGCGAGCCGTCCGAGGGCCCGCAGCAGCGCGCCGCCGATACCGCGACCGCGGAACGCAGGACGCACATACACATCCTCTAGGTAGAGCCCGGGCTTTGCGAGGAAGGTGGAGAAGTTTCGAAAGAAAATCGCGTAGGCCACCAAGGCTCCTTCGGACTCGACTACCCAACACTCTGCGGCCGGCTGTGGACCAAAGAGGTGCTCCCGCAGTCGCTCATCCGTCGCCTGCATCTGGGCGCTCAGATTCTCGAACGCGGCCAACTCCGCGATCAGTCCGATGATCGCTTGCTCGTCGCCGGGACGCGCCGCCCGAATGCGGAAATCAGGAGCGAGCGAAGGTGCGACAGGGTTCATCGATTCATCCAAGTGCAACCACCGCCTCGACGGAAGCGCGGAGTCAGGCGTCCCCACCCGCAGCCGCAACCCGGGCCATGTCCCGTCGCATCGTGACGCGGTAAGCGAAGAACAGGCTGACGCCGCTGATCAGCAGCAGGACAGACGACGCGCTAAAGACCACGTTGAGACCGATCGCGCCCTTGAACCACCCCGCGAGGAACACTCCCACCCCGCCCGCCGCGGTCGCCAGTGTGTTCATGCAGCCCATGGCGGTGGCGCGTCCGTCGGGGGGCACGATCTCGCACAACGCCGCCTTCTCACTCGCTTCACCGAAGCCGCGCAGGAACGAGAAGGTCGAAATCGTCGCCACCACGAGCACAAAGCCCGGACGCGTGAGGAAAAGCAGCAGGACAGGCGACACCACCAAATAGCTGCCGGCGAGAAGCAGCATGCGGCGGCGACCGTCATGCCGGGCGTAACGATCCGAGACCCAGCCCCCCACCGCGATGCCGACGACCATCGCGCCCTGCAGCATCAGCGCTCCCACCAACCCCGCTGCGCCCAGACTCATCTGGAACGATTCGCGGAAATACAGCGGCAGCCAGTTCAGGAAAATCCACGAGGTCACGCCGGTGAGCATCTCCGCCAACAGCAGAAGCCGGAACGAGGGTATCGCCAGCACGCGGCGCACGGCTGACACCGCGGACGTCGTTGCTTGCCTCGTGCGTCCCGCCGCGCGGAGCGGCGCGTCCACCAACCAGCGCCGGCCAACGAGCGCCCAGAGCAGGCCAATGCCGCCAAGGATCCAGAACCCGGCGCGCCAACCGTACCGCTCCGCAAGAAATCCGGCGAAGGCCCCACCGAAGATCACTCCCGCGTTCAGTCCGATCGAGTGAGCACTCATCGCACGCGCCCGCGTCGCGGGGGTGTGATGCTGTCCCAATAGCGCGACCGCCGCCGGCAGGTAGGGACTCTCCAGAATCCCGAGCAGCGCCCGCAGGACGCACAGCATGACCAGTCCGGTACTCAGGCCGATCAGGCCGGTCACCACGCTCCACAGCGTGAGCGCGCCCAGGATCACCGCCGAACGCGGCAGCCGATCCGCCACGACGCCCGCAATCGGCGAGGCCAACGCGTAACTCCACAGGAAAAGCGACCCCACCAGCCCGAGCGTCACGTCAGACAGCCCCAACTCCTCGCGCAGCGCCGGGAAAACAGCGGAGATGGCCACGCGATCAGCGTAATTGATCGCCGCCGCGACCATCAGGAATCCAGTCACACGCCAGCGCGGCGAACTCAGCCCAAATCCGTCCCCACCGACGCGCTGAACCGAAGCGTGCGCGCTCATCTCGATGCCGGTTCGACCGCCCGTGAGCGGAACGGTATCGCGATCGCCGCCCAAACTCCTCGCCGCGCCTGAAGGTCCTGCGTGCGCATGCGCGTCGCCTAGGGCGCGAACGGCGCGCGTAGGTCCAGACCCTGCGCCGCCAGATCCGCCTGCACTTTCCGCAAGCCCACGCTCAGACAGCGATAGTCGCTGATCACGTTCAGGAAGCGGAAACCCATGCGTCGGTACGCGTCCACCTGCTCCACCGCACACGGGATGCCGGCCGTCTTGCCGTGGCGCTCACAGGCCGCCACCACCTCACGCAGGATCGCCTGCACCTCCGGATCCTCGGTGCGCCCAAACCGACCCATTCCGAGGGTCAAGTCACTCGGCCCCACGAAGAGCACGTCGACACCCGGGGTCGCGGCAATCGCGTCGATCTGCGGTACGACGTCCACTTCCTCGATCTGTACGACGAGGAAGGTGTCGCGGTTGGCCTCCGCAATGTAATCCGCTGGCGCCATCCGGCCGAAGCCCGCTTCCGGCTGCACGCCGTCATAGCCGCGTCGACCGACCGGGGGGAACTTCATCATCGCCACCACTTCGCGCACTTCGGCGACGTCCCGAACCCGAGGCAACATGATGCCTCGAGCACCGGTCTCGAGCAACCACAGGACATCCGTGTAGTTCGCCGGCTTCACCCGCATGATCGCATCGACGCCACGCAGACGGCACGCCTGGATCAGAGAAGCGACCTCCGAGGGATCAATCCGCTTGTGCTCCAAGCAGAGCCAGATGCCGTCGAAACCGAACGTGCAGAGCATTTCGACGATCTCCGGATGGAGATAGGAACTCTTGGCACAAATCACTGGCTCTCGAGCAGTGAGCTTCTGACGAACACGGGAGGGGAACATGGGGCGACGGCAGACGAACAGCGTCCCGCGCCGAAGGCAACCCAGCAGACCACGGCGCCGCGCCGCCTCCGGTCGCTTGACGCCGCGCCCGACGCGCGTCGACACTCGGACCGATGCCCCCCGGTCCCTCCCCATTCGCGCGCGACCTCACCAGCCCCATGTCGGTCCGCCTCCACGGTAGTAGGGCCACGTCCGGCGCCGCCGCCGCAGTCGCTGCCGCCGCCATCATCCGCGCCGCCATCGCGACGCGCGGCACGGCGCGAATCATGATCGCCACCGGCAACTCCCAGCTCGCGATGATCGAGGCCTTGATGGCGGACGAGTCTTTGGCGTGGGACCGCGTGGAGGCGTTTCACATGGACGAATATGTCGGCCTGCCCGCGACCCATTCGGCCAGCTTCCGACTCTGGCTGAATACGCGCGTCGCCCAACGCCGTCCCTTGCGGGCGATGCACCTCATCGAGGGAGATGCCCCGTCGGCGACGGCGGAGATCGCCCGCTATACCGCCCTTCTCTCCGCCGGCCCCCTGGACCTTGCCTTCGTGGGCTTTGGAGAAAACGGCCACATCGCCTTCAACGATCCACCGGTCGCCGACTTCGCTGATCCCGCGATGCTCAAAGTCGTCACCCTCGACGAAGCCTGCCGCCTCCAGCAGGTCGGCGAAGGGCACTTTCCCCATCTCGACGCGGTCCCGCGCAACGCGATCACCGTGACCTGCTCGGGACTGTTCCGGGCCGACGCTTGGATCTGCTGCGTCCCGGAAGCCCGCAAGGCGCGCGCGGTGCGCGACGCCCTAGAGGGGCCGATCAGCACCACCTGCCCGGCCTCGCTGGTGCGTCGACATCCGCGCGCGACCGTGTTCCTCGATCCGGAGTCGGCATCGCTGCTGGCGCAGCGCCCCCCGCTGGAGTCCTGATCGATTGCCGAGCGCGGAGACCTACAGGCCCTCGCGCAACGCGGCGAGCTGCGTGCGCAGCCGCTTGATGAAGACCTTCATTTGCTCGGAGATCTGATCGATGTCAGGACGGCGCCCGATCTCTTGCTCGATGATCGCCCACGCCGGATGGTCCGCGAACTCCCCGTCGCGCTCCGACAATCGCGAGCCGCTGAACCCCACGCCGTAGGCCTTGGCGAGGAAATTGCCCAGCGATACGAGGGCTACCTCCAGACGGTGCGCCTCCGCTTGCTCGGGACGACCATGGTGGGCGATCGCCTGGACGACGATCTCACCCATGCCGTTCTGCCGGGCAAAGTTGACCCCCGCCTCCGCGTGATCCACGCCGAAACGCGCCACCTCAAGACGCTCGAGCGGCTCCAACTCATTCCACGCATCGAGCAGCACGCCCCGATACGCCTCTGGCTGCAGTGTCGAGAGCACGATCTTGCCCGCATCGTGCAACAAGCCTGCCACGTAGACCGCGGAAGCCCGCTCGCCCCGGATCAAACCCTCCAGACGTTCGCTGATCGCCGCCGTGCCCAAGGCATGAATCCAGAGATGTTTCCAGTCGAGGGACTCACCCGCGCTGCTCGGCAAGCTGAGAATCGAAACGGCATCCGCCGCTTGTCGGACCCGGTTCACCCCCAGCATCTGCACCGCGACGTCGAGACTGTCGATCCGCTGCTCGGAACTCACCTCGGCGGAATTCGCCATCCGCAAGATGCGGACTGAGAGACCTTGATCCTTCGAAATCGAGTCGACGACCTCGTTGATGTCCACATCCGGCCGCGATACGATGCGAGCGAATCCCTGCGCTAGCGACTTAAGGGCCGGCAGTTCCTTCAGTTCCTTGAGATCGTTCAAGGTCTGCGCCCGCACATCTTCCGGGGACTGTGCTTTCGCAGCCTCATCGAGCGACTTCACCTTGAGCATCTGACGAATTGCCACTTCCGGCTTCACCGCGTGCTCATCCGTCTCCGGACGCTGGGACGTCCGCGGCTTGGCGTCGGACTTGGCCTGGTCCTTCTTCGGCGCGGCCGCCTCCGCCCCGGCGGGGCTCGACGAGCCGGAAGCAGCCGCCTCCACCACCGAGACTTCCGGGGCCGCCTTCGGTTCAGGCGTGCCCTCCACCTTGGCCTTAGAGAAACCAAGCCAACCGAGCAGTCGCTGAAAAACGGAGAGGGCCATAGGGAGGACGAAACGTGAAGTGTAAAACGGCACAGAAGGCTGGCGCTTGAGTGCACGATCCAATCCTGGTTAACGATATAAGCCGTTTCTTCTTTGCCCGCTGCGGCCTGACTCCCACGCTGGCGCAGACCCCTCACCTTCCCGCCTGGCGGGAAAACCTGACGACCCCCTGCGACCATGCCACTGTACACCCCGTACGCCCAAGCTGCAGCGCGCCTGCTCGGCGCTGCCTTCCTCGCGAGCGCCGTCTCGCTCCACGCCCAAGCCGTCCGTCCGCCCGCCGCTGCAGACGAACCCGCGAAGCCGGACGTCGTCGAACTCTCTCCGTTCGTCCTGACGGAAGATCAGAATGGCGGATGGTCCGCGAACGACACGCTCTCGGCCACGCGCACGAAGCAGGCGCTGAAGGACGTGCCCGTGAACATCGATGCCATCACCGCCGACTTCATCGAGGATCTGGGCCTCTACACGGCCGATGAGACCGCGCAGTTCATCGCGAACGTCTACGCGGCGCCCACGATGGAAAACGATAATCAACAGGGCAACTTTGCGTTCCGCGGTCTGAGCCAGGCCAACAATGTCAGCCGAAACTACTTTCGTTGGTACATCCCGTCCGACACGTACAACGTCGAGCGCATCGACTTCGGCAAGGGCTCCAATTCCCTGATTTTTGGGGAGGTCGAGCCGGGTGGCCAGGGCGCCGTCTTCACGAAGCGGGCGCAATTCCGTAATTTCGGCACGCTCACCGCCGTCGCCAACAGCCTCGGCGCGCACCGGTTCCTCTTCGACTACAATCGGAAGCTCACCGACAAGGTGGCCTACCGTTTCAATGCGATCACCCGGGAGGAGCGCACGTACCAGGACGCATCCCGCTACGGCCTGCGTGGTGCGACGATCGCCGTCACGTGGCAGCCGTTCCCGAACACCACGATCCGCATCGAGAACGAGCGCGGTGATTTCGAGAATGCACGCGGCTTCGGTGGCGTCTTCATCCGCGAGCAGTCCGCCCGCTCACGCGGATTCAACACCGCCGGCACCTATTACACGTCGGACGGCGTCTGGATCCAGCAAGCCACGCTGCCGTCCGCCGACCGCTCGTCCGCAAACGCACCCGCGGGCGGCCAGCCTTCCCTCCTCGAGGGCGAGTTCTTCAACGTACAAATGCGCAACGCCGCTGGTGCCATTGTCGGTACCAAACGCATCAATGGATTCCCCAAGGAGTACAATCTGCGGGGGGCGTTCGACCGGCAAGCGCGCCCGTTCGATACCTACTCGATCACCATTGAGCAGCGGGTCGGTCCGCTAAGCCTCGAACTTGCCTTCAACCATCAGAACCAGATGGCGCTGCGCACCGACAATTTCTTCAGCCAGACCATCAGCGTCGACGTCAATGGCCGTCCCTACGTCGATTCCACCCTCGATTTGAAGCGCTTCGGATCCGAAGCCGATGCCTTCCGCGGCGCCGCCGCCTACCGCTGGAAACCGGCCCGCTGGATGGAGCAGCTCTTCGTCGCCGGAGCCGAGTACCGCGAGGACGCGATCGACAACCTCCGCTGGCAGTACTTCAACATTCAGCCTTTCCAGCGCGGCCTCGCCACCTCGGTCAACACCAACAACGACCGCGGCCGCCTTCGCATCTACCTCGACGATCCGCAGTTCTACTCGCGTTCGCTCTTCGACCGTATGAAGCCCGAGCGCCTTCCGGTCACCGAGACGGTCAACATGGTCGCGCTGCGCTACTTCCCCGCCGG
>CAIOYO010000003.1 GCA_903862595.1 uncultured Opitutaceae bacterium
CCTTCTCGGGTGGACGCGTCAGCAGGCTGACGAGGATCAGCAGGACGAACGGCGAGAGGGCGTTGAACAGGAAGCGCGCTGCGAACCGATCGCCGGGACTGAAGGTCTCGACTTTGATGCCGACGAGCCGGAGCGAGACCAGCTCGAGGTGGAGACGGCCGCGGCCCTGCAGGGCACTCTCGGGATTAGCCGGATCGGTGCGGATGACCGAGTCGAAGTAGACCGCCTCAGGCTTGCCCTGGGGGCCGGCGGCGCGCTGCACGAGGGCGGGATGGGACCGCAGCGCGGGCAGGGGAGCGAGGGCGAACGGCCCGACGACATTGAGGAAGATGCCGACGATGAGGCCGACCCACGTGCCGATCACGGTGAGGCGGCGCCAGAAGAACATCAGCAGGATCGCCGCGCCGAAGGGGATGCTGACCGTCTGCACCAGCAACAGCGCCGAGATGACGTCGTCCATCGAGAGGGCGGCGATGATGCCGATGGCGAGAGCGACGAACATCGAGACCCGCCCGGCGCGCACCGCGCCCGACTCGGACAGATTCGGGCGGAGCGGACGGAATACGTTGCGGACGAAGAGCGCGGCGATGGAGACGGTCTGCGCGGCAACCGTCGACATGTTGGCCGCGAGAACGCCGGTCAGCATCAGACCGAGGAGCCCCGGCCCCAGCAGTTGTCGGGAGAGCGTTCCCCACGCCAGATCTGGGTCGGAGAGCGCGTCCACCCCTTGGTAGAGAGCGACTGCGATCAATCCCGCGAAGGCCCAGAGGATGAACATGATCCGCTTGGCGAACGTGCCGCTGACCGCGCCGAAGCGGGCGGCGAATTCGTTCTTGGCTGAACCACTGACGCCCATGTTGGCGATGATGCCGTTGATCTGCACGAGCGCGGCGAGGAAAATGGCGAACAGCGACCACGCGGTGATGCGTTGGCCCGCACCCTCGTCGCCGATCAGTTCAAACATCATCGCGGGAACCCGCTCCTGCAGCGCGCCGAAGCCGCCGATCGCGGCGAAACCTGCTGGAATCAGCAGGATCGAGAAGGCCACGATGATCAGACTCTGCAGGACCTCGTTGACCGCGGTTGCGGACAGACCGCCGAGGATCACGTAGACACCCACCACGATCGTGTAGACCAAGTAGAACGGCAGCGGCTCGATCGCCGTGATGTAGCTCTTCAGCTCTCCGCGAGCCTGGCGCTCACGCAATTCCTTCAGCCGGGCCTCGTCGAAACTGCCCGAAGCCTGCGTCTTTGCGGCGTGTTCCAAGGCCCGCCATTCCCGGTGACCCTCGATGGACGCACGCTCCTGCACGGTCCAGGCCGCCTCCGGCTTCACCGCCAGAGCGGCGCAGATCTTGTAGGTGACCAGATTGCCGAAGCCGATGACCACGAACGTCGCCGCGATCATCTGAAACACCGCGTAGAAGGAAGCCAGCTTGCGGCTCCCCAGCCGGTCTTCGAAAAGATCGGCCGTGGTGACAAGCCGAACCCTTCGGAACCACATGTTCATGAACCAGTAATACGGATTCAGGAAGATGAGCTGGAAGCCCAGCCAGATGCCGGAAACCCCCTGCTGGTACACCACGCTGACGGCGCTGACGGCACCATTGGCGTCGGTGGCGTTGCCGAAATTCAGGAAGAATTGGTACAGCTTGCCCAGCTTACGGCCCGCGAGGAAGTAGCTCTCCTGCCCCGAATCGGCTCCGCGAGAGGCCCGGTGGCCAAGATAGAGCACCAGGACCAAGTAAGCGACGATAACGGACAGATCGAGGGGATGGATGCCGAACATGAGGGGTAAAGGGGCAATCCGAGGCCAAGAACGGCCCGCGGAAGGACGGCGCAGAGTTGAGCCCTGCGGGGCGGCGCGAGGCAACGGCAAACCCCCGTCAGACTCAGTCTCCCCAGCTATGACTCACCGATGTCGCGTAAAAAGGGGCATTTCCGACAAAGTTAACAATATAACTATTCCTAAGGTGTCCCTTCCGGGCGAGATTGCCTTACTGAGCGGTTCTACCCTGCTCAGGGAGGAAGTGGCGCAAGCCGATCCGACCTGCGCGATGTCCGCGTTCCTCGTTCTAACCTCGATTCGATCCGACCTCACCATGAAGACCCTCCGTTATCAGGGCCTGCGACAACTGGCTCTGTGTGTCGCCGCGGCCTCCGTCAGCCCACTGATTTGGGGCCAGACTGCACCTACCCCCAAGCCCGAAACGCCGCCCGAAGAGGCGGTTCGCCTGTCGGAGTTTTCCGTCACGGCTTCCGACGATCGCGGCTATGTCCCGTCTGAGACCATGACCGGCTCGCGCGTGGCGACGAAGATCATCGATCTGCCGTATACGGTGAACGTGCTCACGAGCGAGTTCTTCGAGGACTTCGGCGTCTTCGAATTTATGGACAACATCGTCCATGTCGGCAGCTTCACCGGCCTCGACATCGGCGGTAACTTCAATCTCCGCGGGTTCGGCTCCACCTACCAGCTGCGCGACGGGTTCTTCCGTCTGGGTCGCTACGGTTCGAGCAACATCGACCGCATGGAGATCATCAAGGGCTCCAACGCCGCGATCTACGGGCGCACGTCTCCCGGTGGCATGGTGAACATGATCTCCAAGCAGCCGAAGAGCCGGGCCAGCCAGAAGATTTCGCTGAACTACGGTTCGTACGGCACGCAACGCGGTACGCTCGAGCGGACGGGCCCGCTGTACTCGGGTTCGCTGGGCAAGACGTCGTACATCATGACGGCGAGTCATTTTCAGCGTGAGTTCGACCAAGAATACGCGCGCAACCGCAATCAGGAGTACTACCTCGCATTCTCTCACCAGTTCCCCGACGGCTCCACGCTCTTCCTCTCGGGTGAGTACTTCCTGCAGATGCGCCACGCGCCGAACAATGCGGCGCCGCTCGTGATCGACCAGAAGGGCACGGCCTCCAACACGGACGACGTCGCGGTCGGCTACGCCAAGAATCTCGCCGGGTACAATCCGTTCGGACCGAACAGCGAGCTGAACCGCGGCTACAGCGGTCTGACGACGAATTACGACAAGCGACTCAGTGATGTGTGGAGCATCCGCGCCTCCGCGAATTACTACGGTGCCCGGCGCTGGGACTACAACCAGAACACCGGTTGGGGTAGCATCAATATCAACCCGGCGGTTGCGACCAACCCCATCACCAGCGCCCGCGGCGCCACGCCGTCGAAGACACTGATCGTCGAGGACGGTGGCGGCTTCCAGGGTGACCTGCTCGCCCACTACTGGACCGGTAACCGCTCGGTCGAGCACCGCACGCTCGCGACGATCGACTACAACGATTATCACCGCTGGGACCCGACCCGCAGCTTCGCGGGCCCGACCAATCCGGACATCGTCGCGTGGAACGCGGTCCGCACCGTGCGGCTCGATTCCGATTTCCGCCCGATCGCTGACATCGCCTATTTCCCGCGCTGGTTCCAGGCCGGCCAGGAAATTTCCACCCGCATTCGCAAGATCCGCGCCACGGTGCTCGGCGGCCTCATCCGCCAGCAGTCCGCGTTCATGAATGGCCGCCTGCTCGCGTTTGCCGGCGGGCGCTATGATTCAGTGCGTTTCCGTGACCGCGATTACATCACCACGATCCCCGGCTACAACAAGGGTGACCTGATCAAGCGCACGATCACGTCCTTCAAGCCGAATGTCGGCGTGAACTACAAGCTCACCCCGAGCCTCCGCGTCTTCGCGAACTACAGCGAAAGCTACTTCGTCGGCCAGGCGGACGCTCCCGCGACCATCGCGGAGAAGGATTTCGAGCCGGAGACCGCGGCGGGCTACGACTACGGTTTCAAGGGTTCGTACTTTGAGGACCGCCTGACGTTTACCGTCAGCGGCTTCTACGCCGTCCGCAACAACGTCACCGTGACCGATATCGAGGAGACCCCGGTCGGCTCCGGCAACTACGTCCAGGTGCAGCGTCGCGATGGCGACCAACTCGTGCGCGGCTGGGAAGTCGATGCCAACTGGAAGGTCAGCGAGGAGATCTTCACGGGCGTAAGCTACGGCAACGTGAATTCGATCTACACGGACTTCGGCACGGCGTTCCCGCTGGCCGTCGGCCGCAAGGTGGCGGGCATCTCGCCGCGCAACGGCAGCGTGTACCTGAAGTGGAGCCCGGCCCGCGGTGCGCTGAAGAACTTCTCCGCCAACCTCGGCGTGACCCATGTGGCTGAGACGCCCACCGAGCAGCCGAACGCCGGTGACACCTACACGACCGGCCCGGGCGGCGTCCGCGTGCTGTCGCGGTCGACCAACCAGTGGAGCCTGACGGTCCCCGCCGCCACGCTGCTGAACCTCGGCCTGCGCTACACGATCGTGCAGCCGAAGGTCAGCCACACGCTGGCGGTCAACCTCAACAACCTGACCGACGAGGATTACCTGCGCGCCAACCGCCTCCTCAGCGAGCGGCGTTCGGTGTACTTTACCTACACGCTCGCCAGCGGCGGCAAGCGCCGCTGAGTCCGGCGCGCTCCGACGGGATCGGGACTTCCGCGGGAAGCCGCCGCGGTCCCGCCGGAGCACGAACGTGGAAAAGGGGGCGACCGCCGACGCGGTCGCCCCCTTTTCGCTTGCACCCACCGCCGTCTCGTTCCGCCTTGCCAGCCATGGAAGCGTGGAAGCAGCCCACCCTGGCTGGTTTTCTGGAGCGTCTCGGTCGCTGGAACATCCCATTCCGGACGGTGATCGACGTCGGGGCGTCGAACGGGCTGTGGACCCGCGACGTGATCGCGCGTTTTCCGGATCGGCAGTACTTCCTCGTTGAAGCCCGTCCCGAGCACGAGCCCGGCCTCAAGGACCTGGTCGCGGCGCACCCGCAGGTGCGTTATGCGCTGTGCGCGGCGGCTGATCGGCCGGGGGAGGTGCATTTCCATGGGGGGGACCTTTTCGGCGGCCTCGCCGCGCACACGCCGTTCTCCGAGCACAATCTCGTGGTCCGCGCCCGCACGCTCGACGAGTTGGCGGCCACCCACGGCTTGAGCGGACCGTTCCTCCTCAAGCTCGATACGCATGGCTTCGAGGAGCAGATCCTTGCCGGCGCCCCCGCAGTGTTGGCGCAGACCGAGATGCTGGTGATCGAGGCGTACAATCACCGCATGGGCTTCGGCAACCTGCTCTTCCCGGAACTCATCGCGCTGCTCGGTCGCCAGGGCTTCCGCTGCGTCGATTTCTTCGATCCGCTGTACCGGCCTCACGACGGGGCCTTCTGGCAGGCGGATTTCGCCTTCGTCCGGGAAACGTGGGCGGGGTTCAAGCATCCATCCTACCAGTGAACGCGCCCGCCTTTCTCGACGGCGGCGGTGCGTTGGACCGGTCCGGCTTTCGCCCCGGTTTCTTTCTCGCGACGTGAAGGAGCTGCTCCGCGATTCCCGCGTCGTCCGCCTGCTCGTGGCCAACAGCCTCGGGTCGATCGGCTCCGGCATCACGATCTTCTCGGTGCCGTGGCTGCTGGTGAACCAGCCGGGTGGCTCGGAGGCGTACCGGCACGTCACGATCGCGACCACGATCGTGCTGTTCCTGATCATGCCGTGGTACGGCGCGAAGATCGACCGTTCCTCGCGTCGCTCGATGGTGCTTTTCAGCGAGCTCTTTGGCGCCTCGGCGACGCTGTCGATGGCGCTCTTGGGGCTGGCGCTGGGCGGATTCGGCACGGCGCAGCTGATGGTGATCTACCTCCTGGGCATGCTGTACTACACGCTGCACTACCCTGCGAAGTGGGCGATGGTGCAGCAGATCTTCGACCGCTCCCAGTATCAGTCACTCACTGGGCTGATGGAGGTACAGGGCCAGGCCGCGATGCTCCTCGCCGGCGCTCTCGGCGGCGTGGCGGTGTCGCATTTGCCGTTGTGGGTCATCCTTTTGATCGACTGTGGGACGTACCTCGCGGCGTTCTTCATCGAGCGTGGGATTCCCTACGAGGCGACGCACCTGCGCGCGGCGGCGACGGCTGAGTCGGCGGGCGCTGGGCCGAGCCGCAGTGGTGTGCTGGACGGCGTGGCCGAGGGCTGGCGCTGGCTGGCGGAGCGCCCGGCGTTGGCGGTCTTCCTGACTGCTTCGCTCATGCCTTTCGTCGTGGTGATGGCGGGCAACTATTTGGTGCCGGTGTACGTCACCGAGACACTGCGCGCGGGGCCGGGGACGTTTGCGGTGAGCGAGGTGGCGTTCGCGGTCGGTGCCATGGGCGCGGGGTTTCTGCTCCCGCGCCTGCTCTCGCGGCAGCGGGTCGGGACGCTGCTGCCGCTCATCATGGCGGTCTTCCTCGTCGGATTGATCCTGCAGGCCACACTCCCGTTCACCGCGGTCTTCGTCGGAGCGATGGTGCTGCTCGGCTTCGGCAACGCGGGCAGCCGGGTCGGGCGCTCGGCGCTCATGCTCCAGGTCGTCCCGAACGCGGTGATGGGTCGCGTCACGGTCTTCTTCAGCGTCGTCGATCGCGTGCTGCGGACCTTGCTGGTGTCGTCGATGGTGGTCGTCGATGTCTGGGGTGCCCAAGCCGGCTTCGGGGTGCTGCTCGCCGTGATGCTGGTCGGTCTCGTGGCGGCATGGATCAGCCGGAAACGGCTCCCCGTGGTTCCTGCCTGATCCGGGGTTGGCCTTGTCATCGTGAAGGATCACGACGACCGTGGCGCATGCGTGGCGATGGTGCGTCCCGGACTGTGCGTCGTAGTTTTCTTCCCCTCGCGCTTGGCGTGAGCCTGATGGGGATTGCGCCGTGGCGCGCCGCGGCGACTCCGGAGGCAAAGACGCCGATTGCGGCGTCGTCTGCATCACTTGTTCCAGCTGCGGCGCTCGCCGGTTATGCGACGGGCGAGGCGACGGCGGGAGGCACGGGGCGCATCTTCTTCGGGCGCGAGATCGCGTCCTTCATGTCGCACCTCGGGGCGCCGTGGTTGGAGCGTCCTGAGCGGGAGAGGGAGGAGCGCCCGGACCAGCTGCTCGAGGCCCTCGCCCTGCGCCCGGGCGACGTCGTGGCGGACATTGGCTGCGGGACCGGATACCATGTCCGGCGCTTTGCGGAGGCCGTGGGGCCGACGGGTCGCGTCTATGGCGTGGAGATCCAGCCGGAGATGCTCGCGCTGTTTGAGCGCGAGATGGAACGGCGTGGGATCACCCACGTCCAAGGCGTTCTCGGGACGCCTGAGGATCCGCGACTGCCGGAGCCGGTGGACGTCGCGATCCTGATCGACGTTTATCACGAGTGCAGCCACCCGGCGGAAATGATCGCGGCGATCTGCCGCCGCCTCAAGCCGGGCGGCCGGCTCGTCCTCGTGGAATTCCGGGGTGAGGATCCTCGGGTTCCGATCCGGCCGCTGCACAAGATGACTGAGGCGCAGATCCGCAAGGAGATGGCTGTGCATCCCTTGGAACACGTGGAGACGGTGCGGACGCTGCCTTGGCAGCATCTCATCGTCTTTCGTCACCGGGAGGCGTGACGCTCCCAGAGTCGCGGCGTCGTGGCGCCGGGGTAGGCGTCGCGTCGCGTCGCGCCGCGCCTGACATGGGGCGCGACGGACGGACGGTTGCAGCGGGGGCTGCCCGTCGGCGCTCAGCCGTGCAGGTAGCGGGTGAGCAGGTTTTCGAGGTATTCCTGCTGGCCCGAGCGGGGTGAGGGTTCGCCGAGGCGGGAGAGGACGAGCTTCTCGAGGGCGGCGAACGAGGTCTTGCCGCGTTCGATGTCGCGACCGAAGCCGGAGTCGAAGGAACGGTAGCGGTCGGCGACGAAGCTCTCGAACGTGCCGTCGGCGAGGATGCGGCGGGCGATCTTGAACGCCAAGGCGTACGCGTCCATGCCGCCGATATGGGCGTGGAAGAGGTCGGCGGGATCGATGCTCTGGCGACGCAGTTTGGCGTCGAAGTTGAAGCCGCCCGAGCCCAGGCCGCCGGCGCGCAGGATCGAGAGCATGGCCAGCGTCAGCTCGCGCACGTCGGTGTTGAATAGGTCGGTATCCCAGCCAAGGAGCAGGTCGCCCGCGTTGGCATCGATTGAGCCGAGCATGCCGGCGGCCGCGGCGACCTCGATTTCGTGCTGGAAGGTGTGTCCCGCGAGTGTCGCGTGGTTGGTCTCGATGTTGAACTTGAAGTGCTTCTCGAGGCCGTAGGTGCGCAGGAAGGCGATGCCGCTGGCGACGTCGAAGTCGTACTGGTGCTTGGTCGGCTCCTTCGGCTTCGGCTCGATGAGGAACTGCCCCTTGAAGCCGATCGCCTTGGCGTGGGCGACGGCGAGGTGGAGGAAGCGTGCGAGGTGGTCCTGCTCCCGCTTGAGGTGAGTGTTGAGCAGGGTCTCGTAGCCTTCGCGGCCGCCCCAGAAGACGTAGTTTTCACCGCCGAGTTCCTGGGTGACCTCGAGGGCCTTCTTCACCTGCGCGGCGGCGTAGGCGAAGACATGGGCGTCGGGATTCGTCGCTGCGCCCGACATGTAGCGGGGGTTCGAGAACAGGTTCGCGGTACCCCAGAGCAGGCGCACGCCGGTGGCCTTCTGGAGCTGCTTCGCGTGGGCGACGATCTGGTCGAGGATCCGGTTGCTCTCCGCGAGCGACGCGCCTTCCGGGGCGATGTCACGGTCGTGGAAGCACCAGAACGGCGACTCGATCTTCTGGAAGAATTCGAACGCGGCATCCATGCGCACCTTGGCGACGCTGACCGGGTCCTTGCCGGTCTCCCACGAGCGCTGGATGGTGCCGGGGCCGAAGGGGTCGCTGCCGGTGCCGCGGAACGCGTGCCAGTAGGCGATCGAGAACCGCATGTGCTCCTTCATGGTCTTGCCATCGATGACCTCCGCCGGGTCATAGTGGCGGAAGGCAAGGGCGCGGTCGGAATCGGTGCCTTCGTAGGCGATCTTGTCGATGCCGGGGAAGTGCTGCTTGCGGGGCTTGAAGACGGTTTTCTTGGCCATGGTAAGGGAAAGATGAAGGGTGGTTGGGACTGCGGAAGAGGGCCGGCGAGGCGACGAAGCGGCTTCGGTCGAGACGTGGCCGCGGAGACGAGGACAGGCGGGGATCCTTGGTCAGAGAAGGTCTGACGGAAACTAAAAAAGAGGGTCGCCGGGCGCACGCGAACAGACACCATGACACGTTTGTCATGCACGCCGCCTTGATGATTCTCGATGAGCGTTCCTCCGGCCTGATTTATGGCGAGGAACTGCGCGCGGAGATTGGCCGCCAGGTCCGCTGGCTGGCTGGTCCTTTGACTCGCGAGGAGGCGGTGAAGAGGCCGGACTTGCTGAGCCAGGTCGACGTGATCTTTTCCGGCTGGGGCGGGCCGGTGCTGGACGCCGCGTTTCTCGCGCAGGCGTCGCGGCTGAAGGCGTTCTTCTATGGCGCCGGGACGATCCGGAGCCTGACGACCGACGCGTTCTGGGAGCGGAACATCCCGATTTTCAGCGCCTATGGGATGAACGCGATCCCGGTGGCGGAGTACACGCTGGCGATGGTCTTCTTCTCGCTGAAGCGCGGCTGGCACCACGTCCTCGAGACCAAGCGTCTCGGCGCGTTTCCGCCGCGCCCGCCCATGACTGGCGGCTATGGCAGCACGGTCGGCCTGATCTCGCTCGGAATGATCGGACGTCTCGTGCGCGAGCGGCTGCGGCCCTTCGATCTGCGCGTCATCGCTTACGATCCCTTCTTGTCCGCCGCCGAAGCCCAGAGTCTGGGCGTCGAAAAGGTCGCGCTCGACGAATTGTTCCAGCGCAGTGATGTGGTGAGTCTGCACACTCCTTGGTTGAAGGAGACGGAAGGCATGATCCGCGGGGAGCATTTCCGGGCGATGCGTCCGGGCACGACCTTCATCAACACGGCGCGCGGAGCGATCGTTGACGAGCCGGGCTTGATCGCGGCGTTGGGAGAGCGGCCCGACCTGACGGCGGTGCTGGACGTGACGTGGCCGGAGCCGCCGGTGGCGGGATCGCCGCTGTATTCGCTCCCCAACGTCATCCTGACCCCGCACATCGCCGGTTCCCAGGGCAACGAATGCCGTCGGATGGGGCGTTGCATGCTGGAGGAATATGAGCGCTGGTCGCGGGGTGAGCCGGTGCGGTGGCAGATTTCGCGCGAGAAGGCGAAGCTGCTGGCGTGAACGAAGGCACGCGCGTCACGCGATTGGAATCATGGATGCCTACGCACGGGCGCGGGAGTTGATTGAGGCGGCGCATGGCGCCGATCCCGAGCGTACGCCGGAGGGACGGGCGGCCGAGGCGGTCTATGCCGAACGCATGGAAGCCTGGGTGGCGCGCCTCGTGCCCGGGGCGCCGCCGATCCTGCGGTTGGCGGCCCGGTGCCAGCACCTGGAGCGCTGGAGCGTGCCGCGCGCCTCGTTCCCGCTCGACAAGGCTGGCTACCACGCGTGGCGACGGCTGCTCTACACCCGCCAAGCCGAGCGCGCCCGCGAGCTCCTGCTCGCGGCCGGCGTGGCCGCCGACGAGGCGGCCAGCGTGGCGGTATGGGTCTCGAAGACCGGGCTGAAGACCAACGCTGGAACCCAGGCCTTGGAGGATGCGGCCTGCCTCGTATTCCTTGAGCACGAAATCCTGGGATTCGTGCAGCGCCATGCGGACTATGCGCAGGAAAAGCTCGTCGACATCCTCCGGAAGACCACGCGGAAAATGAGCCCTGCCGCGCTCGCGGCGGCGCGCTCCCTCCCGCTTCCGGAGGCCGTGGCCGCGTTGCTGCACCAGGCGATGATGACGCCGGAGCCGCGGTCGGACTCCGGCGTGGCGTGATCTGGCGACTCGCCTAGCTGTGTCGGTTAGGCGGTGGCGGCCGGAGCGGCGGCAGCCTGCGGGGCGCGGCGCACGAACAGACCGAGGATGAGCGAGATCAGCGCGCCCACGATCGGGGACATCACGACCGCCATGGCGGCAAGCCAGATCGGTCCGGTGAAGAAGCGCATCATCCCCTCCGCGGCGTCAGCCTGCTCCTGGGTCATCTCGGCGATCGTCTGCTGATAGATCAGTTCGTGATATTCGGGATTGATCACCAGCCCGTAGAGGAGGAGGTACGGCGCGGTGAGCAAGCCCGAGAACAAAGAGACCAGCGTGCCGGTACCGACGGCTCGTCCGTAGGACAGGCTGCTGTCGGGTGACGCAGCCCGGACCGCGCGCATCGCGAGCAGCATGAAGGTCAGGGAGACGATGAGGGTGACGACCTGCGTGACGGTGTTGGCGGTCTCCATCCGGCTGAGATCATCGTGCAGGCCGAGGAGATAGCTGAGCAGGCCGATGACAATTCCGACGACGGCGATGATGGCGCCGTATTTGAAGGCGATCTTCATGATTTTACGATGGTCAGGGTTCGGGGTTTGGGGAGGAGTGGATCGGATAGTGTGCTTACATTATCATTACAATGCAGTTGTGGGAGGGGCCTCGGTGCCTCCGCCTTCGCCGGTTTCCTCGTCGGTTTCCACGATGCGGGCGATGCTGAGCAGCCGGTCCCCCTCGGCGAGGGAAAGCAGCTTCACACCCTTGGCGCCGCGGTTGGTCTCGCGGATGTCCTTCACCGGGCAACGGACGCTCTGGCCGCGGGCGGTCAGGAGCATGATCTCGTCGTGATCCCGGACGCTGAGCGCGCCCACCAGCTTGATGGAGCCATCCTCTGGGAGGTCGATGGCCCACACGCCGCTGCCGCCGCGGTTGATCAGGCGGTAGTCCTCGAAACGTGTGCGGACGCCGAGGCCGGCTTCGCTGGCGACGAGGAACTTCGCCTCGTGGTCAACGACCTCGAGGCACTGCAGGTAGTCGCTCTCCAGCTTGAAGCGCATGCCGGTGACGCCGCCGGTGGCGCGGCCGGTGGGGCGCAGCAGGTCTTCGCCCGACTCCGGATCCCGTTCGCGGAAGCGGACGGCCAGACCCTGGTGGGAGACGAGAATCAGCTCATCGGAACCCGAGGTGAGGACGGTGCCCACCACGGTGTCGCCCTCGGCGAGATTGATGCCGATGACGCCGGATTCGCGGGTCGCGTTGGTGAACTCGGAGAGGACCGTCTTCTTGATCATGCCGCTCTTGGTGGCGGTCACCAAGTAGCGGTCCGCGGCGAAGTCCTGCACGCAGAGCATGGACGCGATCTTCTCGCCCTCGGAAAGGCGGAGGAAGGACGAGACGGACTTGCCCTTCGACGTTCGGTTACCCTCGGGAATGTCGTAGACCTTGTTCGCGAGGCACTGCCCGTGCGACGTGAAGAACAGGATGTAGTCGTGCGTGCTGGCGGTGAAGAGCCGCTCGACGAAGTCATCCTCGTACGTTTCGGTGCCGATCACGCCCTTGCCCCCGCGCTTCTGGGAGCGGTATTCGACGACGGGGGTGCGCTTGATGAAGCCGAGGCGGGAGACGGTGATGACGCAGCCCTCGTTCGGGATGACGTCCTCCATGCGGAAGTCGCCGAGGGCGCCGATGATCTCGGTGCGGCGCGGGGAGAGGTACTTGGCGCGCAGCTCCAGCAGCTCGGACTTCACGAGGGCATTCAGCTTCTCGGCGGAATCGAGGATCCCGCGCAGTTCCTCGATCAGCTTGATGAGCTCAAGGTACTCCGCCTCGATCTTGTCGCGCTCGAGGCCGGTCAGCTGGTAGAGCCGCAGTTCGAGGATCGCGAGCGTCTGGCGCTCGGACAGCGGGTACTTCGCCATCAGGCGCTCCTTGGCCTCGTCGCGGCTGGAGGATGAGCGGATGATCCGGACGAAGTCGTCGAGATTGTCGAGGGCGACCTTGTAGCCCTCGAGGATGTGGGCGCGGTCCTCGGCCTCGCGCAGCCGGAACCGCGTGCGGCGGGTGATGACATCGCGGCGGTGCTCGATGTAGCAATCGATCAGCTCGCGGATGTTCATCTGCTTCGGCCGCTTCTTGTCGAGGGCGAGCAGGTTGACGCCGAAGGAAGACTCGAGGGCGGTCTTCTGGAAGAGCTGGTTGATGACGACGCGGGACTGCTCGCCGCGCTTCAGCTCGATGACGATGCGCGTGTTTTCGTCGGACTCGTCGCGGAGATCGCGGATGCCCTCGAGCTGCTTCTCGCCGACGAGTTCGGCGATGCGGGAGACGAGGTTGGAGCGGTTGACGTTGTAGGGGATCTCGGTGATGACGATCTGCTCCATGCCGCCCTTGAGTTCCTCGGTGTGGGCGCGCCCGCGGATGCGGACGATGCCGCGGCCGGTGCGGAGATAGGAGTCGATGCCCTCGCGGCCGGCGATGACGCCCCCGGTCGGGAAGTCGGGCCCGCGGACGATGGTGACCAGTTCATCCATCGAGATCGACGGACGTTCGATGATGGCGCAGGTCGCGTCGATGATCTCGCCGAGGTTGTGCGGCGGGATGTTGGTCGCCATGCCCACGGCGATGCCGGTCGACCCGTTGAGCAGCAGGTTCGGGAGGGCGGCGGGGAGGACGGCGGGTTCGGTGGTCTCCTCGTTGTAGTTCGGGACGAAGTCGACGGTGTCCTCGTCGATGTCGCGGAGCAGCTCCTCGGCGATGGCGGCGAGGCGGGACTCGGTGTAGCGGTAGGCGGCGGGCATGTCGCCGTCGACCGAGCCGAAGTTGCCCTGGGGATCGATGAGAGGGTAGCGGACGACCCACGTCTGGGCGAGACGGACGAGCGTGTCGTAGACCGAGGCGTCGCCGTGGGGGTGGTAGTTACCGAGCACTTCACCGACGACCTTGGCGCACTTGTTGAAGGCGCGGTTGTGGAGCAGGCCGAGGCGGAGCATCGCGTAGAGGATGCGGCGCTGGACGGGCTTGAGACCGTCGCGGGCGTCCGGGAGGGCGCGGGCGACGATGACCGACATCGAGTAATCGATGTAGGCCGTCTGCATGATGTCGGTGATGTTCGCCGTGAAGAGTTTCTCGTTGGCCGTGTACATGGTGGCGGGGGCGGTGGCGGTGTGGCGGGCGGGTGGGGCGGCCGGGGCTTAGACGTCGAGGTACTGGACGTTGAGGGCGTTGTCCTCGATGAACTGCCGGCGGGGCGGCACCTCGTCGCCCATGAGCAGCGTGAACAGGGCGTCGGCCTTGGCGGCGTCGCTGATGGAGACCTTGAGCAGACGGCGGTTTTCCGGATCCATGGTGGTCTCGAAGAGCTGCTTCGGATTCATTTCACCGAGGCCCTTGTACCGTTGGATGGACAGGCCCTTGCGTCCGTTGGCGCGGATCTGGGCGATGACCTCGAGCGGGGAATGGAGCTCGATGCGGTTCTCGTTCTTCTGGCCGGGGTTCTCGGTGATGACGAAGCGGGGCTCGTCGGAGGTGGAGAACCGCTCCCCCTCGAAGCCGGCGGCGGCGAGGGCGTGAAGGAGCTTGGACATTTCGCTCGCCTCGAAGATCTCGTGCAGCGTGATGCGGCGGGCGGGGACGGCGGCCTTGCGGTCGGCGGCGGCCTCGGGCTGCTCGAAGAGATCGGCGTCGAGCCCGTGGCGCTGCACGAAGGCGGCGCGGGCGGACTCGTCGAGGAGGAACTCGTGCGACTCGCGGTTGCCCTCGCGGATGCGGGCGATGTAGCGCGGCAGGGCGTGGGTCTGCGCGTCGCGGCAGTCGAGGTAGGCTCCGAGATTGGCTCCGTAGCGGGAGACGCCGGCGCCGAGCTTCTCGAGCGCGGCGAGGGCTTCGACCAGCCGGTCGATCTGCGCGGGGGCGAAGATGTGCTGGTCGCGCAGGCGGGTGATCGTGACATCCTCGGAGCCGAGTTCGAGGAGGATGCGGTTGAGCTGCTCGTCGTTGTCGACGTACTGCTCGCGCTTCTTGCGCTTGATTTTGTAGAGGGGCGGCTGGGCGATGTAGATGTACCCGCGCTCGATCAGCCCGCGCATCTGCCGGTAGAGGAACGTGAGCAGCAGCGTGCGGATGTGGGAGCCGTCCACGTCCGCGTCGGTCATGATGATGATCTTGTGGTAGCGGGCGCGGTCGGCGTTGAAGCCGCCGACGGCCTCGTCGCCCTCGCCGATGCCGGTGCCGCAGGCGGTGATGAGGGTGCGGATTTCCTCGTTGGCGAGGACCTTGTCGATGCGGGCCTTCTCGGTGTTGATGAGCTTGCCGCGGAGCGGGAGGATGGCCTGGAAGCGACGGTCGCGGCCCTGCTTGGCGGAGCCGCCGGCGGAGTCGCCCTCGACGATGTACAGCTCGGTGAGCGCGGGATCGCGTTCGGAGCAGTCGGCGAGCTTGCCGGGCAGGCCACCGCCGGAGAGGGCGCCCTTGCGGACCGTCTCGCGGGCCTTGCGCGCGGCCTCACGCGCGCGGGCGGCGTTGAGCGTCTTGTCGATGACCCGCTTGGCGATCGCGGGGTTGGATTCGAGGAAGAACTTCAGCTTCTCGCCGACGATCCGCTGCACGATGCCATCGACCTCGCCGTTGGAGAGCTTGGTCTTCGTCTGGCCCTCGAAGCGCGGCTCGGGCACCTTCACGCTGATCACCGCGGTGAGACCCTCGCGGACGTCGTCGCCGGTGATCGAGGGATCCTTCTCCTTGATCAGGTTGTTGGCGCGGGCGTACGTGTTGACGACCCGGGTGAGTGCCGTGCGGAAGCCGCTCAAGTGCGTGCCACCCTCGATGTTGAAGATCGAGTTGGCGTACGCGAAGACCTGGTCGTTGTAGCTGTCGTTGTACTGCATCGACACATCGACGACGATGTTCGGCAGGCTCGGGTTCGTCTCGTTCGCCACGCTGTCGCTGAACGTGATCGGCTTCTCGTGGACGACGTTCTTGTTCGTGTTCAGGAAGCGGACGAACTCGGTGATGCCATCCTTGAAGAAGAACTGATCGGTCTTCTGCGACCGCTCGTCGTGCAGCTCGATCCGGATGCCCGGGTTCAGGAACGCCAGTTCCCGCAGGCGCTTCGCGAGGATCTCGTATTGGAACTCCCGCGTGGTCTTGAAGATCTCCGGATCCGGTTTGAAGCTGATCTTCGTACCCGTCTTCTTCGTGTCTCCAATCACCTGCATCTTTTGCGTGGTGTTCCCTTGCGCAAAGCGCATCTGGTAGACCTTCCCGCCGCGGCGGACCTCGGCTTCGAACCATTCGGACACCGCATTCACGCACTTGGCGCCGACGCCGTGAAGGCCGCCGGAAACCTGATACGCGCCTTTGCCGAACTTGCCGCCCGCGTGGAGGTTCGTCAGCACCAACTCCAGCGCCGGGATCTTGTACGTCGGATGGATGTCGACCGGAATGCCGCGGCCGTCGTCCTCGACCGAGCAGGAGCCGTCGAGGTGCACGCTGACCCGCACGAGGGTCGCGAAGCCCGCGAGCGCCTCATCGATCGAGTTGTCGACGACCTCGAAAACGCAGTGATGCAGCCCGCGCTCGTTGGTGTCGCCGATGTACATGTCGGGGCGCTTTCGCACGCCCTCCAGCCCCTCGAGCTTCTGGATTTTGGACGCATCGTAGTCGTCGGCTCCAGGCTTGGTTTTCGGCAGATCTTGCGGGTCAGGAAGGTCGGACATGTGGGCAGGAAAATCGCGGGTTTCGGAAGTGGAAAAGTGCATCCGAAAACAGGCCTAGCCACAACGGAAAACTCGGCCGAAAAAGAGGTCCAAACCGCGCCTCCCCGCGCCCCGTAAATGGCCCTCTTTCCAGAGTCTTGGCGTTAATTTAGGTTGCCGACCTAAGATTATCCTTCACCCTGCCGCTGCGTGAAGCTTTCGGTCAAGGTCGACTACTCCTGTCGGGTGCTGGCGCGAATGGCGCGGATGTACGGGACCGACGTGCTGGCCCACATCGAGGAACTGGCCCGGATTGAGGCCGTTCCGGCGAACTACTTGGTGCAGATCCTGACCGAGCTGCGCAACGGCGGTCTGATCGTCAGCCGACGCGGCAAGCAGGGCGGCTACGCGCTGGCCCGGCCGCCCGAGGAAATTTCGCTGTACGACATCGTCCGCGTCATCGAGGGCGACCTGCTGGAGACGAACATGGCCGGCGAGGGCCAGTCCGGCCGCCGCGTTGCCCACGTCTGGGGCGAGGTGCGGCGGGAGTTTGAGGGCGTTTCCCGCACGTGGACCCTCGATAAGATTGCCTCCAAGGCCGGCGAGGAGATGTATTACATCTGACGCCGCGCGACGTTCCTTTCCATGCTCCCACCCGTCCTCGAAAAACTCCTCATTCTTCAAGGACGGGATCGACGCCGGCTCGATCTTGAAGCGCAGCTGCGCGGCGTCCCGGCGGATGTCGCGATCGTCGACCGCAAGATCGCTGCCGAGCGGGCGGCGATCGAGGGAGCCAAGGCGGAATGGCAGCAGTTGGAATCGCGCAAGAAGCTCCTTGAGACGGAGATCGGCAGCGTCCAGCAGAAGTGCGCTCGCTACAAGACCCAGCAATTGGAGGTCCGCAAGAACGACGAATACCGCGCGCTGGGCCACGAGATCGAGTTGGCGGAGGCGGAGATCAGTCGGCTCGAGGAGGAGGAACTCGGGGTGATGTATGCCATCGAGGGCGCCAAGCAGAAGTTTGCCGCCGCCGAGGCGGAGCTGAAGGCCAACATCTCCACGCATGAGTCGCGGCTCCGCACGCTGCGCGACCGCGAGGCCGTGCTGTCCGCCGAGCTGCAAGCCGCCCGGACTGAGGTGGCCGACGCCCGGAAGCCGCTCGATGAGCCGGTGGTCCGGGTTTACGACCGCATCGCCGCCCGCCACCAGCCGGTCTGCGCCCCTCTCCGGGGCAGCAAGTGCGGGGGGTGCCATCTCAAGGTCTCTTCCGAGGTCGAATCCGCCTCCCGCGGGCGTTTCGAACCCACTCAGCCGCTGCCGACTTGCGACCAATGTGGCCGCATCGTGTGGTGGGAGTCGGCGATCTGACCCTTGCGGCCCGGCTTGCGTCCGCCGGGTTTCGCTGAGATTCTTGCCCTCCGCTCCCGCTCTCGGGTGGTGGCGGACTTGGTTTTGGGGCCAGATTGTCGCTCCAGGTTCTTTGAATCCCGCGACCGGTGCGAGCCGGTGGCGGTGTTCCTCCTTGGAGAGGAAAGTCCGGACACCATAGGGCACGGGGCCGCACGAGGTTAACCCCAAGTGCGGGCGTTGCGCGTCAAGGCGCGGCGACGGACAGTGTCACAGAAAACAAACCGCCGGGATCGGTGGGCGAGCAATCGTCCGCCGGCACCGGTAAGGGTGAAAAGGTGGGGTAAGAGCCCACCGCGCCGTCCGTGAGGGCGGCGGCACGAAAAACCCCCTTGGGTGCAAGGCAAAATAGGCGACTGGGCGGCCCGCCCGATAGTCGCGGGTATGCCGCATCCCGCTTGCCGGGACGGTGACGCAAGTCAGCGAGAGAAATGACAATCGAAACGCTTCGGCGTGGAACGGAATCCGGCTTATCGGCCCCAAAACCAAGTCCTTCCGCCCGGGTGCGCTGGGAGTTTCCCCTTGACTCTCCCGCTCCGGTCTGGGTTTTTGACCGGCTTCCAAGATTATCTTACGCCATGGCCAACACCAAATCCGCCATCAAGGCCGCCCGCAAAGCCGCCCGCCTTACCACCCGCAACCGGGCCACGCAGACGCGCCTGAAGACCCTGCACAAGAAATTTGAGCAGGCGGTGGCCGCCGGCGATACCGCCGCGATCAAGGCGGCAGGCAGCGCCTACGCTTCCGCGATGGACAAGGCCACCAAGTCCGGCGTCGTGCACCGCAACGCCGCCTCCCGCGCCAAGAGCAACGTCGCGAAGCACTCGCGCCCGAAGGCCAGCTAAGCGCCGTCCGGCCCTGCCTCTTCCTCCGGGTCCTCCCGGCCGTTTTCGCCCCGCGGTTTCCGCGGGGCTTTTTCGTTTCCAGCCTTCGCACCGCGAGCGGCGGTGCGGCTTGGCGGGGCGCGCGTCTTCACCGAAGCCGCGGCGGGGTGGATGCTCGACCCGTGGTGCGGTGCCCAAGGAGCAAGCCCGCCGCCGCCGATCCGCCTACCGCGGGTTCAAGCCGCATCAGGCCCGGTCGGGCTGCGGCAGCAGGCGATCGCACAGGGCGAGCAGCCGCACTCGGAGGGGCTCGCTGCGTGCGGCAAACGCCCGCTGCCGGGCTTCGTACTCGGCCCGGCCTTCGGGCGTTTCGATCGGAATCGGGGCAAAGCCAAGTCCGCGGAGATCGTAGGGGCTGGCGCGCATGTCGACTTCCCGGATGTCCCGGGCGAGCGCAAAGGTATCCGCGATCAGCTCAGACGGGGTGTACGGGGAGAGTTTGAACGCCCATTTGTACAGGTCCATGTTCGCATGAAGGCAGCCGCGTTGCTCGAAGCGGAGCGTGGCCGTGCGGTCAAGGGTGTGGCGGTTGCGCGGGCGAGCCTCGGTCGTGAAGAAGCGAAACGCGTCGAAGTGCGTGCAGCACAGGGGCAGCGATTCGACGATCTCCGCCAGGCGCTCGGGGGAATGGCGCAGGGGCCACGCCGCGTGCCGTACGTCGTCGGGTGCCTGGCGGTACACCATCGCCCACTCGTGCAGGCCGTGGCAGCCAAAGAAGGGCGCCCGCTGCTGCGTGGTTTGGAGGAGATCGCGCAGCCAGATCACGAAGGGACGGCGCTTTTCCGGAAGGGCATGCACCGCCAAAACCACGCCGCCCGCCGTGCGCTCGTACTCGGGCCAGCGGAGAAACGCCTCCGCCTCCGCACCGGCAAGCACGACGTCGGGTCCGGGATGCCACTGCCGGAGCCACGCCGGTCGAAAGGCGTAGTACGAGAAGAGGAAGTCCCAGACCGGGTGGCTCTCGCCGCGCGAGGCGCGGTCTTGGTGCGGGTCGGTCCACTCCCGTACCCGGAGTTCGTGGGCCTGCTGACGCACCTGCCACGCCGCGTGGTCCAGCGTGGTGACGAAGGCCGGGGAATCGTACCGCGGGGGACTCTCGGTCGGAGCGTTGGGCGCGGAGGGATCGGAAGCCACGCTGGGCGTCGGGTTTGAGGCAGGGGCGTACTCCGCCGGGCGGCCAACTGACGGGCGCTCGAGCGGCGGGCGGGGCGCCGGACGGTGCGTGGGCGCGCGGGACGCGGTCAGCGTCTCGGAGGGGTTGCCGGGGTTCGGCATGCGGGACGCAGGGTGAGGAAGCGGGGCCCGGCCGCCAGGGCCGGTGGATATCGCGCGGGAATCAGGCCCCGGGCGCGGCTTCAGCGGCGCGCGGACGGAAGAACAGGGCCGTGCCACCCACGGCGCCGACGAGGCAGCTCTCCGTCGTCTCCGCGAGGCGGGCATTCAGCGTCTCGCGTTCGTCGCGATCCGCCGCCGTGTAGCGGACTTTCACGAGTTCTTGCGCAGCGAGGAGGGCGCGGAGCGAGGAGACGACGCTGGGGGATGCCCCTTCCCGGCCCACCTTCAAGGACGCCTCCAGCGTCTGTCCACGCCCGCGGAGGCGACTTTTCTCGGCACCGGTCAGGGAAACAGCACTCATCGGAAATCAATCAGCTCAACCTGGAAGATGAGCCCCGCCTTCGGCGGGATCTTGCTACCCACGCCCTTCTCGCCGTAGGCGAGCCAGTATGGAATCGCGAGCGTGCGCTTTTCACCGCGCTTCATGCTCAGGATGGCCTCATCCCAGCCGGAAATCACGCGGCCGAGGCCGACCTGGAAGTTGAATGGCCCTTGGCCGCGGTCGTAGCTGCTGTCGAACTTGGTGCCGTCGAAGAAGCGGCCTTCGTAGTGAACGCTGGCCCACTGGCCGACCTGTGGGGTCTCTTCGCCGGTGCCGAGGGCGCGCACGAAGTAACGCATGCCGGTCTTCGTTTCGCGGGCGTTGGAAAAGTCGCGCGCGAGGACCGCGGCCTCCGCTTCACTCCACTGGGGCGAACGGGTCGCCAGCGCTTCGCGCATCGCGCTGTTGATCGGTTTCCCCGGATTGTCGCGGCTGATGATGCCGGAGCGCGCCACGAAGGCGATGCCCGCAAGGGCGGCGGCGAGGGCAAGCAGGACGAAGAGGCTGCGCATGGTGAACGGGAGTCGAGCAAGGAAGCGTGACCCGGGGCGGAACGCAACCTCGGCGTCCGCTTGTCGCCCTGCGACCTAGGGCTTGGCCGGCGCCAGCAGGAGCGAGATGGCGCCGTCGATGACTTCGTCGGTGACGAGCTTGAGCTTCTGGGCATCGCCGAGCGGCGAGTCCGGAGGCGCATCGCGGTTGAGCTCGGCGATGATCGTGCCGGCGCGCCCGCGGGCTCCGGCGATGAAGGCCTGCTTGGCGTCGTGCAGGGAGCCGCCACTGGGGTTGAACCGCGGCAGGAGCTTGTCCCCGACCCACACGGCCCACTCATCCCGGTCCGCAAAGTAAGCCGCGACCATGCCTTCGGTCTCCGCGCCTAATTGCCGCGCCAGTCGCTCCGCGATCTGGTCCGGGGTCGCTTCGCGATCCTCCACGTCGCGGCGGGCGAAGATGCGGACGTACAGGCGCAGGCCGGTGAAACGCTCGATGTTGGCCAGCTTCGCCGCGAAGGCGCGCGCCCGCGGGGGCGAGGCGGGCAGCAAACTGGAGGGGTCATCGAACAGGGGTGGCTTCGCCTTCGGCGTGGCCGCGACTTGCGCCGCGAAGCGAGCGTCGTCCACGCGGAAGGCCTCCGCCGCCGCTCCGATCCGCCGGATCTTGACGTTCATGGTGTCGCCCTGGCGGATCTGCGTGAGCACCTCCCGCCCGGCCACCACCCGCCCGAAGACGCTGTGCAGGAAATCCAGCCGCCGCACCGACCGCAGGGTGAAGAAGAACTGTGAACCGTTGGTGTCCGGTCCGATGTTCGCCATCGAGAGGATGCCCGCATCGTCGTGCCCCAGCCCGGGGCGGAACTCGTCCGGGAATTCGTACCCGGGGCCGCCCTGGCCGTTGCCGAGGGGGTCCCCTCCTTGCACCACAAAGTCCGGGACGACGCGGTGGAAGGTCAGCCCGTCGAAGAAAGGCCGCCGCGGCGCGGGCCCGAGGGAGCCCTCCGCGAGGCCGACGAAGCTCATCACGGTCAGCGGGGTCTGTTCGAAAAAGAGCTCGGCTGTGATCACGCCCCGCGGGGTGGTGAACTCGGCATAGACTCCCGGACGATCGAGGGGTGACGAGGCAGTCGCCGCCGCGGCGGTTGCGGGTGCGTCCGGGCCCGTGGCGGCGATCGGCTGCTGATTGCCCGACGTCACCGGGCTCGATGCCGCCGATGCGATGGTCGCAGGAGCGGCGTGGGTGGCGGTTGGCGCGAAAAAGCCCACGCCTACGGCGAGCGCGGCGAGGCTGAGGCGGAGGAGTCGACCGATTTCGGCGACATTGAGTTCAGATGCGCGCATGGGAGGGGGCGGGGTGGGAAGACGGACGTAGTTCACGGCGGCCGATTGCGCAACCGTGGGCACCGATCGCGCCGTGATGATGCAGTCGGGCCTGAGCCATCCCGCTCACGCGCGGGTGTGGTGGGCCAAGGGAGCACGGGCTCGCGACACTCTGCTCCCACGGGGGGCCGCGCTCCCAGGGAGCGGACGGCTCAGAGGAAGGTGCAGATGTACTGGCAGATGCCGGACTTCACCTCGATGGTGAACCCGCTCTTGCCCGCGACCTCGAAGGCTTGGCCGGCGGTGTACGATGCTTGGGCCGACTGGCCATCGAGCACGACCTGGCAGGAGCCATCCACGATCTCCATGCGCTCCGGCGCGGCGGTTCCGAAGTGGTAGGAACCCGGATAAATCAGCCCGAGGGTCTTCTTGACGCCGTCCGGCATGAGGACGGTGTGGCTGACGACGCGCCCGTCGAAGTAGACGTTGGCCTTGGTGTGGACCGTGACGCCGCCGAATTGGGAGGGAAGTGCGTGGGACATGAGGGTCCGGATGCCAGTTCGCACAGGTCAACGCAAGCGTCGTCCGGGCCAATCTGCGCTGCAGGCTTTTCGCCGGCCGAAATCTCGCTTTGATACGGATTTATATGGTTCGTCCCGCATCCCCGGCCGGTGTGTTCCGCCTTTGCCTCGTTCTGCTCGTCGGTCTCGCGACGAGTGGGCGACTGTTCGCGATTGGCGAGCCGCTCGACTACTTCCTGCCCTCCGGCACCGCGTACGACTCGCGGGTGCCGACGCCGGAGCAGTTTTTCGGTTTCAAGGTGGGGGAGTGGCATCTGCGCAACGATCAGGTCGTGGCGTATGCCCGCGCGGTGGCGGCCGCGGCGCCCGAGCGGGTGCGGATCGAGGAGATGGGCCGCTCGCATGAATTGCGGCCGCTGCTCCTGATCAAGGTTTCGTCGGCCGCGCATCTGCGCGACTTGGAGCGCCTTCGCCAGCAGCACCTTGACCTGCTGGATCCGGAGAAGGCGGGCCAGCTGGACTTGGGATCGATGCCGGCGGTGGTGAGCCTCGGGTATTCGGTCCATGGGAACGAGCCCAGTACGATCAACGCGGTGCCGGTGGTGCTTTACCACCTTGCGGCGGCCCGCGGCGCGGAGATCGAGGCGATGCTCTCGCAGCTGATCATCCTCATCGAGCCGGTGCGCAACCCGGACGGCTCGGACCGCTTCGCGCAGTGGGCTAACATGCACCGCGGCCGCAATCCGTCGGCGGACCCCTCGACCCGCGAACATCTTGAGGCGTGGCCGCGGAGCCGCGTGAACCACTATTGGTTCGACCCCAACCGCGATTGGTTGCCCTTGGTCCACCCCGAGGCGCGCGCCCGCGCCGAAGTCTTCCATCGCTGGCGTCCGAATGTGCTCACCGACCACCACGAGATGGGCACGAACAATACGTTCTTCTTTCAGCCCGGTGTGCCGGCCCGGAACAACCCGCTGACGCCGTCCGGGGTGACCCCGCTGACGGCCAAGATCGCCGACTTCCACGCCCGGGCGTTCGATGCCCGCGGGCTGCTGTATTACAGCGAGCAGGGCTTCGATGACTTCTATCCCGGCAAGGGATCGACGTACCCCGATCTGCACGGCTCCGTCGGGATTCTCTTCGAGCAGGGCAGTTCCCGCGGGCACGTGCAGGAGAGCGACAATGGCGACCTGACGTTTGCGTTCACCATCCGCAATCAGGTGCTGACGTCGTTCAGCACGCTCGCCGCCGCTCAGACGTTGCGCCGCGAATTGCTCGAGCTCCAGCGCTCGTTCACCCCGGAGACGCTCGCACTCGCCCGGCAATCGCGGGTCAAAGCTCACGTGTTCTCCGATGGCGGCGATCCCGTGCGCGGCGCGGCTCTCGTCGATCTGCTGCTTCGTCACCGGATCGATGTGCGACCACTCGCGAACCCGCTCGAGGTCGGCGGCCGGACGTTCCGTCCGGACTCCGCGTGGGTCGTGCCGGTCGAGCAGCCGCAATACCGGCTTCTCACCGAGATCTTCGGACGCCGCACCGAGTTCACCGACTCCTCCTTCTATGACGTCTCCGCGTGGTCCGTGCCACTGGCGTTCAATCTGCCGACGGCGGAGGTCGAGTCGGTCCCCGCGAGCGGCCCGGCTCTGCAGCAGGCCCCGACTCCCGTCGGCCGCGTCGTGGGTGGATCCAGCACCTATGCCTACCTGTTTTCGTGGGAGCCGTACTTCGCTCCGCGCGCGCTGCATCGCCTGCAGCGGGAGGACATTCGCGTGAAAGGTCTGACCTCGCCGATCGATGTGGTGCTGGCGGACGGATCGCGGCAGACGTTCGGACCGGGAGCGATTCTTGTTCCCGTGGGACAACAGCCGGAGCAGGCCGCCAAGATCGCGGCAATCGTCGAAACGATCGCTCGCGAGGATGCGGTCACGGTCCATGCCCTGCGGACCGGACTCACGCCGGGCGGGGTCGATCTGGGCAGCCCCTCCTTCGTGACCCTGCCGCGCGCGAAGGTCGCGCTGGTCACGGGCGAAGGGGTGGACGTCTACGAAGCCGGCGAGGCGTGGCATGCGCTCGATGTGCAGGCCGGCGTCTCCGTCAGCATGCTGGAAACGCCCCTGCTTTCGCGCGTGGATCTCTCGCGCTACACGACGATCGTGATGGTTGATGGTTTGTACGAGACGATCAGCGACGCGGCGGTGGACGCGCTGCGGCGCTGGGTGCGGGCCGGAGGCACTCTGATTGTCCAGGGCCGCGCGGGCGAGTGGGCCGCGAAGAAGGAACTCTTCAAGGCCGAGTACGAACGCTCCGCGCCGGATGGCGCGCACGCGGTGCGTGGCGCCTCGCCCACGAGCGCCCCGGTCGCTTCGTCCGCTTCGGCTCCCCGCAGCACCAGTGACGGCTCGGCGGCGACGCCGAGTCCGGTCCGGCGCCAGCCCTACGGTCGCATGGACGATCTCGAGGCGCTGAAGCTAGTCTCCGGATCGATCTTCTCGACGCGGCTGGATGTGACCCATCCGTTGGGTTACGGTCACCGCGCCGACGAGGGGTCCACGGAAACGGACTGGCCGGTCTTCCGCACGACCATGCTGCGGCTCAAGCCGTCGCGCTCGCCCTACGAATCAGTGGCGGTCTACGCAAAGGATCCGTTGCTCGCGGGCTTCGTGTCCGAGCAGAACCTGCGGGCGCTCTCCGGCACCGCGGCGGTCGTCGCTCAGCCGGTGGGCCAAGGAGTCGTGGTGGCGATGACGGAGAGCCCGAATTTCCGGGGTTACTGGCTCGGTGGCACCAAGCTGTTCATGAACGCGGTGTTCTACGGCAAGGCGATCCGCGGGGTGCGGACGTGGTCGGGCTCCGACGATCAGAACTGAGCGCGCCGTGCGGTAGGCCGGGCGCCGAGGCGTCCGGCACCCCTCAGGTGCCGCGCCGGTTGCCGTAGAGTTCGACGTGCAGCCGGTGAGCGTAGCGGTAGCCGCGCGCCTTGCAGAGCTCGCTCAGCCACGCGGAGCGGGCCCGCAGCGCCTCAGGGGTCACGCCTTCCGGCATCAGCAGCACCTTGTGGCGGGGGATGTCCCGCTGGAGCGAGGCGAGCATTTCCTCCAGTTCGGCGACGTCGGCGGGTGAGGTGACGACGAACTTGAACTGGTACGTGCCTTCGCCGCGATCGAGCCACGCGCGGATGACGTCGGGCTGCCAGCGGGTGGCCTCGTGCCGGCGCCGCCAGGTGGGATGCTGAGTGGCATCGGGGGCGGAGTTGAGCAGCTTCGGGGAGAGCGAAGCGAGGTCGCACGCGATGCCGGTGGGAGCGACGGTGCCGGCCGTTTCGAGGGTGATGTGATGGCCGAGTTTCCGGATCTCCGCGGCGAGAGCGTGGATGTCCGGCGCGATCATGGGCTCGCCGCCGGTCAGCACCACGTGGCGCGTGGTGGGATGGGCTTCGATCTCGCGGAGGATCTCGGGGAGACTGCGCTGCTTGCCCTCGGGCTGCCATGAGGCATAGGGCGTATCGCACCACGCGCAGCGGAGGTTGCAGCCGCTGGTGCGCACGAAGACGGAGGGGACTCCGGTGAGTTCTCCTTCGCCCTGCACGGAATGAAAGATCTCGGCGATGAGCATGACGACGCGGGCGGGGTGGAACGTTGCTCAGGCGCCGGGCGCGGCGGGGAGCGGATCGAGGTGCACGTAGTCCGTGGGATCGGGAATGCCCGCTTGCAGGAAAGCCTCGCGCCGCTCCACGCAGGTCCCGCAGCGGCCGCAGTGACGGTCGCCGCCCTTGTAGCACGACCACGTCTGGCGGAAGTCCACGCCGAGCCGTGCGCCCTCCGCGGCGATCTCGCCCTTGGTCAGCGCAATGAACGGCCGCAGGAGCTGCACGCCGGCGTAGGTGCCGAGCCGCATCGCATCCGCCATGGCCCGCATGAAATCCTCGCGGCAGTCCGGATAGATGGCGTGGTCACCGCCGTGCGCGGCGATAACGAGCCCTTCGGCGCCGCGGCTTTCCGCGATGCCGCAGGCGATGCTCAGCAGGATCGCGTTGCGAAAGGGCACCACGGTCTGCCGCATGGTGGCATCGGCGTAGTGTCCCTCGGGGATCTCCCCGCCGGAGCGCAGCAGGTGGGAGGAGAAAAAGGCGTCCACGAAGGGCAGCGGGATCTCCAGATGCGACACGCCGAGCTGGGCTGCCTGTGCGGCGGCGAAGGGGATCTCGCACCGATTGTGCTTGGCGCCGTAGTCGAAGCTCAGCGCGGCGGCCACGGTGTGGTGCGCCCGCGCCCAATGGAGCGCAGTCACCGAATCCATCCCGCCTGAGCAGAGAACAACGACCTTCATGCGACGATGCCCCGAGTGTGCGCGACCGGAGCGGGGAGGGGAAGCGCGATTCACCCACGGCACCCGCCCGGAAATCCGGCTCGTTTTTTCGTTCCAGCCACTCCTATCTGCCGGAGGCGCATGGTCATTCTCCACGATCCCCAGTGTGCGGAGTACGGGTCCTACCTCCGGCCCGAGCAACCGGCCCGCGTGCTCAAGTCCGTGCCCTTCCTGCAGGCGGCGCATCCCGGTTGGGAATGGCGCGTGCCCTCCGGCGTGGTGACGGATGCGACGCTCCAATTGGCCCACACGCCGGCGCTGCTGCGGCGCCTGCAGGGGCCGCCGGATTTCGACGAGGATACGCCGTACTTCCCCGGCATCTTCGAGCACGCCCGTCGCGCCGTGTCCGCCGCTGTGGAGGCCATGGAACTCGCGCTCGCCCAGGAGCGGAAGGCCTTCGCGCTGATGCGGCCCCCCGGCCATCACGCCACCGCCGGCCAGGCCATGGGGTTCTGTTACCTGAACCAGATCGCCGTGGCCGCGCTGGAAGCCCGCCGCCGCGGCGCCGCCCGCGTGGCGGTGTGGGACTTCGACGCGCACCACGGCAACGGCACCGAGGCGATCCTCGAAGGTCGCGAAGGATTCCGGTTCTGCTCCGTCCATCAGTTCCCCGGCTACCCCGGCACCGGCACCCGCCAGACCGCCACCTGCCGGAACTGGACCGTCCCTCCTCACACCCCGCCCGGGGATCACATGGAGGCCCTCGCCAAGTCCTGGGACGCCGTGCTCGCGTTCCGCCCCGACCTCGTCCTCATCTCCGCGGGTTTCGACGCCTACGCCAAGGACCCGATTACCGCAATGAGTCTTGAGAAAGAACACTTTGTGGAACTAGGACGCTGGGTGGCGCAGGCCGACTTCCCGGCGGCGGCGGTGTTGGAGGGTGGCTACAGTCCCGACCTTCCGCAGTTGATTGGGGCGTTTCTCGAAGCGTGGGACGCCTGACCGAGGCCACGCGTCGCTGATGCGAGGCTTTTTCGTTTGGCCGGTGTTTTGAGCGGAATTGAGCGTTGAAGGCGACGCCGCGGGCGGAGACGTTTTCGCCACGCAATTTCTGCGGCCCTGTCCCTGATGAATCTGCATTTTATCCCGTCCCCGCTCCGGCGCCTGCTCGGCGTGAAGGTGCCTTCGCCGAAGCCGACGTACGAACTGCTGGACCTTCCGGGATCCCTGGGGCCGCTGTTGGCCGCGTTGGATCGGGTGGACGAGGTGACGCTCGATACCGAGGCGGACAACATGTACCACTACAAGACGCGGGTCTGCCTGCTGCAGTTCCTCGTTGGCGACCGGATTTTCCTGGTCGATGTGCTCGCCCCCGGTATCGAGTCCAAGCAGCTCTGGTCGCGCCTGGCGACGAAGCATTTGGTGATGCACGGCAGCGACTTCGACCTGCGCCTGCTCCACGCGGAATGTGGATTCCGGGCCCACAGCCTCTTCGACACGATGCTCGCGGCGCAGTTGCTCGGACGGAAGCGGATCGGGCTGGCTTCGCTGCTCGAGGAACACTTCGGCGTCCAGCTCGACAAGGAAGGGCAGAAGGCCAACTGGTCCAAGCGTCCGATCTCACCCAAGTTGCGCGACTACGCGGCGCGCGATGTGGCGCACCTGCCGGACCTGCGCGACCTGCTCACCAAGGACCTCGTCAAACGCGGTCGCTACGCGTGGTTCGAGCAGCAGTGCGCGCGGCAGATCGAGGCCGGAGCGGAAGGCTTTGCCCCGCCGGACGAGAACGACTGGCGCATCGGGCGGTCCGAGCGACTCCGCGGCAAGGGCCTGACGGTCCTCCACGCGGTGTGGCATTGGCGTGAGCAGACGGCGCAGCGGCTGGATGTGCCGCCGTTCAAGGTCTGCTCGAACGATATCCTGCTCCGCTATGCGCAGTGCGCGGATGAGGGCGGCTCGGAGGCGGCGGTCGTGCAGGCCGCGCACCTCGGGAAACGCCAGGACCGGCTCAGCGCGTCGCTCACGGCGGCGGTGCGCGCCGGGCTGGAGCGAGATCCGCACACGCTGCCGCGCCGTCGCGGCCGAGACCCGGAGCACACGCCGCTGTCAGCCGAGGAGATTTCCCGCCAGGATCGCATCAAGCTCGCGCGCGATCGCGTGGCGGCGAAGCTCGACATCGAGCCCACCCTCATCGCCAACCGCAGCCAGCTCGCGCAGATCGCGCGCGCCCCGGACCGGATCGGCACGATCCTGCTTCCCTGGCAGGCGGAGTTGCTCGACGGCGAGCACCTCCACTGAGCGCCGGTCCAGCGCAGGGAGCGTGCGGCGTGGACTCCTCGGCGAACATCTCCCGACACCTGCCGGCGATGGCCGGGCGGCAGGCCGACACGGCCGCGCTCAAGGTGCCCCGCGGACGACTCGCGGACGGCTCGATCGACTACCTCACGCTCTCGTTCCGTGAGCTCGATGCGGAGGTCGACCGCTGGTGCGCGCGGCTCGCGACGGCAGGAATTCGCCGTGGCGATCGCACGCTGGTCATGGTTCGCCAAGGGCTGCCACTCATTGCCTCGGTCTTCGCGCTCTTCAAGCTCGGGGCCGTCCCGGTCGTGATCGACCCGGGCATGGGCCTACGCTCCTTCCTGCGCTGCGTCGCGCGCTCCCAGCCGCGCGCCCTGCTGGGTATTCCGGTGGCTCGGTTGCTCAGCTGGATCGCATTTCCGGCGTTCCGCAGCGTGGCGGTCCGCGTGGCCGTACCCTCCGCCCTCACCGCGCGTTGTCCGGGGCAGGGCGAGTCGGCCCTTCGCGCCTTCGCTCCGGCCGCGACCGGCCCCGACGAATTGGCTGCCGTGCTGTTCACGTCGGGCTCCACCGGTGCACCCAAGGGCGTGCGCTACACGCACGGCATGTTCGACGCCCAGGTCGAACTGATCCGGCGCGCCTACGACATCCGCCCGGGCGAGGTGGACCTGCCGCTGCTCCCCGTTTTTGCTCTGTTCAATCCGGCGTTGGGCATGACCACGATCGTGCCGGAGATCGATCCGCGCAAACCCGCGGAGGTCGATCCCGAGCGCATCCTCCAGGCCATCCGTCAGGAGAAGGTCACCAACTCCTTCGGCTCGCCGACACTTTGGCGTAAGCTGGCCGACCACGCAGCCGCGCGCGCCGTCACGCTGCCGACCGTGCGTCGCGTCCTCTGCGCCGGCGCGCCGGTGCCGCCGGTGCTGTGGGAACAGTCCGTCCGCTTGCTGCCCCACGGCTGCCTGCACAGTCCCTACGGCGCGACCGAGGCCTTGCCGGTCTCCAGCATCGCGGCGGAGGAGGTGCTCCGGGAAACCGCGGCTGCCACGCTCGATGGCGCCGGGACGTGTGTGGGTCGTCCCCTGCCAGGCGTCCGGGTGCGGATCGTGCCACTGGTGGATGAACGCTCCGTGCCGGGTGCGCCCGTGCAGAGCTTGGCGGTGGGTGAGATCGGCGAGATCCTGGTCAGCGGCGCGAATGTCACGCGGGAGTACGACGCCCTGCCCGAGGCGACGCAGCACGCGAAGCTGCGGGAGGATCCGGCGGGCACCCTGTGGCACCGCATGGGCGACTGCGGTTATCTCGATGCGGCGGGTCGGCTCTGGTTTTGTGGCCGGAAAGCCGAGCGCGTGCAGACGGCCAATGGCCCAGTCTTCACCGAGCAGGTTGAGCCCCTGATGAATCGGCACCCGGCGGTGCGGCGCTCGGCGCTCGTCGGCCTCGGTCCGGCGGGTCACCAGCAGCCATGGCTGGTGGTCGAACTCGCCGACGGCGTGCGGGCCGGCGACGCGGTGCGCGCCGACCTGCTGGCCCTGGCGCGGCGTCACCCGCAGACCACGATGCTGGCGGGCATCGCCTTTCATCCCCGCTTCCCGGTGGACGTACGGCACAACGCCAAGATCCACCGCTTGACGCTCGCCCGCTGGCTGGCGGCGCAGTCGCCGTCCGCGCCGCCCGCCTCCTGACCGGATGGCGGCGGAGTGTCACGGCCGCGACGGCGCGGGCGCTTGCGCTACCTTCCCAAGCCGGGTAGTGCGTGGGCCCATGCAAACCCTGATTCAAGCGCTCCGCCGCAGTGCGGGCGTTGCCACCCTCTGCTGCCTCGCGCTGGTGTCGGCTCGCGCGGACGAAGGCCTCTGGCTCTTCAGCCACCCGCCGCGCGAAGCCCTGCGCCAAGCACACGGCTTTGAGCTCACCGACGCTTGGTTGGACCACGCCATGAAGGCATCCGTCCGCTTCGGCGGCGCGTCCGGATCGTTCGTCAGCGCTGACGGCCTCGTCCTGACCAACCACCACGTCGGCCGCTCCGCGATCCAGCGACTGAGCACGGCGACCCGCAACCTCGAGGCCGATGGCTTCCTCGCAACCGCCCCCGCCGACGAGCTTCCCGTACCCGGCATGGAGCTATCGGTGCTGCAGTCGATCGAGGACGTGACCGCCCGCGTTTCCGCTGCGGTGGGTGCGGCGGCCACGCCCGAAGCGGCGGCCGCCGCCCGGCGGGCGATCCTTGCGGAAATCGAGGCCGAGTCGCTCCGCCAGACCGGGCTGCTCAGCCGCGTCGTCACCCTTTACCAGGGCGGCTGGTACCATCTGTATCGCTACAAAAACTACACTGACGTGCGCCTCGTCTTTGCGCCCGAGGACGAGATTGCGGCCTTCGGCGGCGATGCCGACAACTTTGAGTATCCCCGCTACTGCCTCGATATGTGCCTCTTCCGGGTCTACGAAGGAGGACGTCCGGCGCGCGTGGAGCATTACCTCCGGTGGGCGAAGGAGCCGGTGAGCGCGGGTGACCTGGTGCTGGTGTCCGGTCATCCCGGTCGCACCGACCGGCAGTTGACCTTGGCGGAACTGTTGACCCTGCGCGACGTCACGCTCCCGCAGTCGCTGGAGAGCCTGCAGCGGACGGAAGTGGTGCTGACCGCGTGGGGTGGTCGCGATGCGGAGAACCAGCGGCGCGCGGCGCGCGTGCTCGATGGGGTGTTGAACAACCGCAAGCGCACGACCGGTCAGCTCGGGGCGCTGCAGGATCCGGTGTTCTTCGCGGGCTTGGTGAGCCGTGAGGCCGACCTCAAGGCCCGCTTGCAGGCGGCAGGCGAGGAGAGGGCGCTGCGGGCGCTGGATCGCATCGCGGCGGGTGAGGCGGAGCGCCGCACCGCTTGGGTGCGGACCGCTCTCTTGGAACAAGGTGGGGCGTTTCGTGGGCAACTCTTCGGCTATGCGCGCGACCTAGTGCGGGTCGCGGTGGAGCGGGCCAAGCCCGATGGGCAGCGCCTGCGGGAGTATTCCGACGCGCGCCGGCAGTCCTTCGAGCTGAGCCTGCTCTCGGTCTCGCCGGTGCACGAGGATCTGGAGCGCGTGTTGCTGGCGGATTCGCTCGGGCGCATGGTGGAGTTGCTTGGGGCCGAGGACCCCACGGTGGTACGCGTGCTCGCGGGTCGTTCACCGCGCGCGCGGGCGGTCGAGCTGGTTGCCGGGACGCGGCTGGCGGATCCTGCTTTCCGCCGGGCGATTTACTCCGGACAGACCGAGGGTGCCGATGCGGACGCGATGCTCGCGCTGGCGCGGCTCGTCGATGCCGAGGCCCGCACCCTCCGCGCGGCCGCCGAGGCGCGAGCGGAAGCGTCCGCTCAGGCGCACTCCGATCTGGCGGCCGCGCGCTTCCGTTTGATGGGAGGCTCGCAGTATCCGGATGCGACGGGGACGCTGCGGCTGAGCTACGGGACGGTGAGCGGCTATCGCGAGGACGGAGTGGAGGTGCCTTTCGAGACGGTCACCGCCGGGCTCTACGAGCGGCATGCGCTGCAGAAGAATCGGGTTCCCTTCACGCTGCCCGATCGCTGGGTGCAGGGCCGCGACCGTCTCGCGCCGGGCACGCCGTTCAACTTCGTGGCGACGACGGACATCGTCGGCGGGAACTCCGGCAGCCCCGTGCTGAACCGGCGCGGGGAATTGGTTGGCTTGGTGTTCGATGGGAACCTCGCCTCCCTCGCCATTGGTTTCGCCTACGATGATGCGACGGCGCGTGCGGTGCACGTCGCGGCGCCGATCATGCTCGAGTCGCTGCGGGCGATCTATGGCGCCTCGGCCTTGGTCGCGGAAATCGAGAACGGGCGCCTCGCACCGTAGGGAGGCGCACGCCGAGCCGCGGCGCGTCAGCGCAGCGGCGAGAATTCGAGGGGACGAAGAAACTGCGAGCGTACGCCGCCGGGCTGGACCGTGAGCGATCCGCCGGCGGCCTTCTCGGAAGCCTCCCGCGCTGCGATCCACGCCGGATCCGCGCGGAAGGCCTTGAAGGACTCCGCCGCCGCTTCCCGGCTGGCGTGGGCGAGCAGGTAGATGAGCGTGTCGTCGGAGCCCTTGGCGGCATCCAGCGGCATCCAGTAGCCGATGTGCGTCATGCCGTGCTTGCTGAAGAGGGCGACAGTGTGATCGCGGAAGCGCGCGTTGAGCGCGGCGAGGCGGCCGGGATTGGTCTTGTAAGTGCGGAGCTCGAAGACGCGTTCGGGGTTGTTCGCCGCCGCGGCGATCGCGGGCGAGTAATCCGTGGCGCTCAGGAGAATCGATTCGCTCTTGCTGACCAACGGCCCGTTGGCCTCAGACGCCTTCTGGGCGGCCTGCCACTCGGGGTCATTCTTGAAGGCGTTCCAACGGGCTTCGCGTTCAGCGCGGCTTGGGTAAGCGAGGAGGAAGACGAGCGAGTTGTCGGCCGCATCGACCGCCACCCAGTAGCCGAGTCGCTGGATCCCATGGCGAGCGAAGAGGCGGTCGGTGTGCGCGCGGAACCGCTCGATCAGGTCATCCCGCTTTCCGGGCGCCGCCTGATAGATGCGCAGCTCGTAGCAGCGCAGATCGGTGGACGAGCGGTCGGCGGCGAAGACCGTGGCGGTGGCGGCCAGCGGCATCATCCACACGGCGAGCGGGGCGAGCGAAAGCAAGTGGGTGAGGAGGGATTTCATGGTGAAGGCAGGCGGAGCGAAGCGAGGGGGCGGGGTAGGCGAGGAGGGTGGGGAGATGAGACCGGGAAGGAGAGGAATCCGAAAGGGACTGGAGGAGCGAGCCTCGGGAGCGTTGCCGTTGCCGTGCGTGCTTGCGGGGCGGGGAACCAGAGCAAGGCGTTCAGGGCGCCTTCGGCTTTTCGCGACCGATCAGGCCGCGCAGGCCCTCGCCGAGTTGCTTCACCCCCGATTTCAGGGCTTCAGCGGCGGCCGCTCCGCTGGCTGAGCCGACCGTTCCGGGAGAGCGGGCAACCGCGCCGAGCACGGCGGCGACGATCTGCCGGGTCGCCTCCGCCGCGAGTTGCCCCGCGGTCAGGCCGCGCTCCGGCGTGCCGAGGTTGACCAGCGTGAGCTCGGGAATGCGGACGGTGACGGCCTCGGTGCCGACTCCCAGCGTGACCCGGGCATCGCGTAGCACCGCGTGGCGCACCGCGAAGCGTCGCGCGGTGCCGGTCGCGTCGGTGGGTGCCCCGGCGGGCGCAGGCCCGGTGTTGCGCTCGATCTGTTTCAGCAGGTCGCTGAGGTTGCTGCTGACGATCTTGGTCTCGAGGTGGAATACGGCCTCGTCGATGAGCAGCTCGTCGATGACGAGCGTTTCCCGAAGGAGGCTGCTTGGCTGGACCTCAAGGTGGATGCGTCCGATGGAGGCGAGCGAGTCCGACTGCCAGCCGGGAGGATTGCCTACGCGGAGGGCCTCGAGCGTGCCGACGCCGTTCCATGGCTTCAGGTGCGCAGCGCCAATCGTCGTGGGCGTGCCTGTGATGCGCGGGGCCACGCGGTTGAACGCCTTCGTCGTGAACGAGCCGAGGAAGAACGTGAGTCCGACGACGAGCAGGACAATCACCGCCACAAGAACCGCGAGAACGCCGACGACTGCCTTCATGAAGGAACGATGCCGCGGCGCGACGGCGCTGACGACCTCTTTTTCGGCGATGTGGGCGAGGTGGGCCAGGGTGGCGGACGAGGGATCGCCTGCGCGGGGTGATCGGGCTGGCGTGGCGCGCGCGTCTGCGCATCGTGGCGCGCGTATGCTTCCCGGTCTTCTTTCCGTGACTTTTCGCAGCCGATCCCCGCAGGAGATCGTCGCGTGGGCCCGTCAGGCACGGCTGGCGGCCATCGAGTGGGGCGGCGACATCCACGTGCCGCCTGGAGACGCGGCGCGCGCGCGGGACGTGCGGCGCCTCACCGAGGAGGCGGGACTCACGGTGTCCGCGTTGGGAAGTTACTACCGGGCCGGTTCGGCGGCGAAGCAGGGGCCGCCCTTTGCCGCCGTGTTGGAGACCGCGCAGGAACTCGGAGCGCCGTGCATCCGGGTCTGGGCCGGCACGGTGGGTTCGGCGGAAACGGATACCCGCCAGCGCGCTGAGATCATCGCCGACCTCCGCGTCATCGCGCAGCAGGCCGCAGTCGCGGGCGTGCGTGTGGCGACGGAGTGGCATGCGGGCACGCTGACGGATACGACGGTTTCGACGCTGGCGTTGCTCCGCGAGGTGGATCACCCGAATCTCGGCACCTTCTGGCAGCCGCGGATCGGTGATACCGTGGAGCAGGGGGTGGCGGACCTTCGGGCGATCGCGTCGTGGCTTGGGGCGGTGCACGTGTTTCATTGGCGAACGGTGCAGGACCGCCGACCCCTCGCGGAGGGTGAGGAACCCTGGCGCGCGTATCTCGCGGAAGTCCGCGCCTGCGCCCCGGCGGTGCGCTTCGCCTCGCTCGAATTTCTGCCGCAGGAGACGCTCGACGACCTGCTGCGCGACGCTGCGACGCTCGCGCGGTGGACCGCTGCGGTCGGCGAAACGGCGCCCTGAACCCGCGGCCTCATCCCGCGCGCACGGTCTCGCGGCGGTGGATCTTCACCGCGATTTCTTCCTCGCTGCGACCCCGTCGAATCCGGGGAACGTGGGTCGCGTTGACCTCGCGCGCGCCCCCCTCGGTAATCAAGAACCGGGATGGACCTCGTATTCCATGTAGGCGGCGGTCTTCGCGGCCGTGTCCTTCCCGAGCAACTGGCCGACAAGATGCAGTGAGCAGTCGATGCCGGCGCTGATGCCGGCGGCGGTGAGGATGTGGCCGTTGTCGTGGAAACGCCGGGTCGGATCCACCGTGGACCGCGGGGCCAGCTCCGTCAGCATCGGGAGGACCTGGTGATGCGTGGTGACGCGGAGGCCGTCGAGCAACCCGGCCTTGGCCAGCACGAGTGAGCCGGTGCACACGCTCATCACCCGCTCGGCGGCGGTGGCGCGGGTGCGGACCCACGCGAGGATGTCGGGTTGTTGGAGCAGGGCGCGCGTACCGAATCCACCCGGCACGATGAGGATGTCCGCGTGCGGGCACGACTCCAGCGTGTGGTCGGCGACGACGCGCAGCCCGTTGCGGGCCTTGACCGTGGGCGTGCTGGCGACGATGGAGACGGCGAACGCGGTGTGATCCGACAGTTCATCCGTGACGGAGAACACCTCAAACGGACCAGCGAAGTCGAGGACCTCGACTTCGGGAAACAGCAGCAGGGCGACGGAGCGACGCATGGCGGTGAAGGGAACGCGAGGAGCGGGTCGTGGCGAGGCGATCTGGAGGGTCGCCGGCCGACGGAGGCTTATCCCCCCGACGAGGGTTGTCGAGTGCTGGCCCGGGGCGGGTTGACCTCGGGTCGTGGCGGCGGAACACTGCGGCATGCCTGAGCCGTGGCGTGAGGATGAGCGAGACTTCCGAGTGGGCTGCGCCGCCCATGGCGGATCGGCGCGCGCGTGGTTCGAGGCCCAGGCGGCGGCCGTGGTCGAGCGTATGCTCCAACAGGATGGCGGCCCAGCCGTCGCGCCGACCGTGATCCGGACCTGCGTGTCGGCGCTTTGGGATGCGGCGGGGGCGATCGGTTGGCCGGCTTCGCTGCCGGACGGCGTCACCTGCCGATCCGCGGAGACTCCGGGCGCAGCCTTGGAGCCGAAGGTGGTGGCCGTAGCGGCGCAGGTCGAAAGTGACGCGGAGCGGGCGCGGCTCTTGCCGGTGCTGCGCCAGCTCCTCAAAGCCTGCGTTTACCCGGAGTTTACCGAATGCCGCGATTCCTACCGGGCCGCCGGGGCGGATGGACGGTGCGCGCGGCAGCAGCGCGCGGTGGCGGTGGCGCGGATCAGCGGCAGTCCCTGCGTGGATTGCCCGTACTTCGTCGCGCGCACCGAGACGGAGCACCGCGACCTCCTGCTGGCGGGATGGAAAGCAGGATCACCGGACGTGTTCCGCGGTGAGCCCTCCGTATTTTTGCCTAATGATTTCCGCGCTCTGCGCCGATTTCTTTGGCTACGTTCGCGGTACGGCTCGGCCTGAGAGAAAGCTCTTCGCTTGGGAGGTGGGTTCGCGCGTTCGCGCCGCTCCCCATGCCTCCCTCCGCCAAGAAACATCGCGCCATCGTCATCGAAGACGAGACGGTCTTTCGCCAGCTCCTCAGCATGGCGTTGAGTCGCTTGCCGCGCATGGAAGTCATGGGCGACTACGCGGACGGTGCCGAAGGCCTGCAGGCGTGTCTCCGGGATCGTCCGGATCTCGTCGTGGTGGACCTGCAGCTTCCCGGGATGCATGGGATGGACATTGCGCGGGAGCTGCGGCGCCAGTTGCCGGAGACGCGGATTTTGGTGCTGACCTCGCAGCAGAACGAGAGCATCCCCTCGCAACTGGCGACCTTGGGCGTGCACGGGTTCGTGTCGAAGGGGGAGCCGCTGAAGGTCGTGATCGAGGCGGTGGAAAAGGTGCTCACCGGAGGCATGTTTTTCGCGTCGAGCAAGCCCGCGCGGCCGGCGCTGTCGCCCTTGGCGGCACCGGCGGTGCCGACGTTGCGCAATCCGCTCACGCCCCGGGAAATCGAGGTCGCGATCGGCGTGGCCTCTGGATTTTCGTCCAAGGAGATTGCCGCCAAGCTTAAGCTATCGGTCCGTACGGTGGAGAAGCACCGCGCGAACATCATGGACAAAGTCGAGGTGCGCGAAGTCGCCAGCCTCGTGCGCTGGTGCGTTCAGCAGCGCCTGATCACGATTTAGCAGCGTTGTTGATCAGCCAGCGGCGGAGACGCGGGGTGCTTTCCGCGAAGCCGCTCGCGAGCGCCGCGATTTCCGCCGGGGTCAGGCCACCGGGCGATTCCTCCAACCGCGTTTCCAAGGCCCCGCATTGCGCGGAGAAGAGGCTCAACCCAAGCTGGAACGAAGTGCCTTTCAGGCTGTGCAACAGTGCGATCTGCCGGGCCGGTTTCTCGCGACCGATGGTCTCCAGCAGACCCTTGGTTTCCTCCAAGTAGGTGCCGACGAGCTCACGCGTGTTGGCGAGGCCGACGAGCGTGATGAGCTGATCGATGGGGTGCGACGAGCCCGACATCCGAGTACGTTGACACGTCGAGGGACGGCGCGGCGAGGGTTAAGGTTTGGGTAATTTCACGCACTAACGGGCGCGGGACCCGGAAAAACACTCGCCCGACCCCCGGGGTCGCGGCTTTGAATGAGCGATGCCTTTGTGGGAAACCAAAGCCGAGATCGCGCGGGACGCCGTGCCTGCCGTGGAAGAGCTCCTTGCCGAGGGCGAGGACGGGCGCCTGATGGTGCTTGAGGACAAGATCGCCGGACGCGCGTGGGTCGCCGGCTACTTCGAGGACCGCGGCGCCGCCGAGCGGGAGTGGCCGGCTCTTCTCGCCCGCCTGCCCGCCGAGGCCGCCGTCCAACCGAGCACCCTTCGCGAATTGGCGGACGAGGACTGGCGCGATAGCTACAAGGCGCACTTCCACGCGTGGCGTTTCGGCCGGCTGCACTGGGTGCCGATCTGGCAGCGCGAGACACATCCGATCCCGGCCGGCGAGGTCGTGATCTGGCTCGATCCCGGTCTCGCCTTCGGCACGGGAAACCATGAAACCACGCGGCTGTGCTGCGAGCGGCTCGCGGCGTATGCCGAAGAGCGCGAGCGCGCGGCTCCGCTTGCGCCGGGCACGGCGCGTCCCGAGCGCGTGATCGATGCAGGCTGCGGCTCAGGGATCCTCGCGCTGTCGGCCTACCGACTTGGTTTCCGGAACGTCGCGGGCTTCGACAACGATCCCGAAGCGGTGCGGGTGAGCGCGGAGAACGCGGTGCTCAACGAACTCGGCGAGGCCGTACCCTTCGCCGTCGCCGATCTGGTCACCGGACTCACCGGCCGTCAGGCCGAGCTGGTGCTCGCCAACATCCAGGCGGACGTGCTGATGGCCTTTGCCGATCGTCTGCTGGACGCGGTGGCGCCGGGCGGTTGGTTGGTGCTGAGCGGGATTCTGGCGACGGAGCGCGACACCGTACAGGCGGCCTTCGTCGGCCGCGCACCGGGATGGCGCTGCGAAAGCCGCATCCTCGGCGAATGGAGCGACGTCGTGCTGCGCCGTCCGGTGTGAGCGCGGCCCCGGCTCCGGAATCTGAACGGCGGCGTCAGAACCCCGACTCGTGGGGCGCGACGCCGACCACCTTGATCTCGATGCGGCCGATCTCCTTCACACCGAGGTTCTGGCGGTAGATTTCGCCGATTTCCTCGGTCAGGTAACCTTGGATCGCGTCGAGTCGGGCGTCCGGCCGGATGCGCAGGCGCAGCTCCGTGTGGAACAGACCGCCCTTGCGGGACACCCGGGCGCGGGCGGAGGCGATGCCGCGGACCTGCTCGCAGCAGGTTTCCAGCACGCGGTGCAGCGCCTCGCGGGAAATCTCCAGCCGCCCCTGTTCGCTTCGGGCGAGGATGAGCGACGAGGGTGCCCTCAGCACCAGGAACACCACGACCAGCGCCAGCACGCCCCAGAACGCGATGAAGGCAAGTGCGGTCGGTGACAGGACGTCGATCAACGGGGGCACGGCAGGAAACTGGCGATGGGAAACATCCGGGGCAATGCGTGAGTCGGGCTGTCTCGTGACCGATGCTCGCCCCAGTCTCTAGCCTCTTGATCGGTGCGGCGCGTCGGCGCGGCGAGATCGGGCTCGTTCGGTGTCCGGCGAGACGGCGGCACGCGCGCAGCGCGGTGACGGGGCGTGCCCTTAATCTGTGGCCGGCGCGTCCGGCCAAGCCTCGTCGTTGGCTTCGGACCGGTTGGCGTCGGAGGCGGGGAGACGAACACCCTCGATGATGATATCGACGCGGGAGACATCGTTGCCGGTCATGGCGATGACCTGGCGCCGGACGGCCATCTGGGCCTCGTAGGCGGTGCGGCCGATTTCCGCGCCGAAGTACACCGCGATGCGGAGCTCGAGGGCGTAGGCGCCGGAGGCTTCCTCGATGACGCGTACGCCGCGGGATTCAGATTCGCGCTTGGAGAACAACTCGCTGAGACCATCGGCGAGGCCGCCGCCGACGGACGCGACGCCCTTGACGTGGAGGGCGGCGAGGCGGGCGATGCTGGCGACGACGGCGTGGTTGATCTTGATCTCACCGAGCTCCGGCTGGTCGTCGATCCGGGTCGGCGGGGTAAAGTCCGGGCTGGAGCGCATGTCGAGTGAGTACGCGAGCCGGGCCTGAAGTTGCAAGAAACCTTGCGGAATCGCGCAAGGCTCTGGCCGGGGTGACGCGTGGTGTGCGGCCCCGGCCGAGGTGGGTCACTGACCTCAGCTGAAGAGATCGGTCGGGGTGCGCGCCATGAACTCTTCCATGTACGCGGTGGTGGCCTTGCCCTCGATGAAGACCGGATCGCTCATGATCGCCTTGTGGAGGGGGATCGTGGTCTTGATGCCACGGATGTAGTACTCGCTGAGGGCGCGGTACATCCGGCCGAGGGCCGTCTTGCGGTCCGGGCCGTAGGCGATGAGCTTGCCGATCATCGAATCGTAGTACGGCGGGATCGCGTAGCCGGAGTAGGCATGGCTATCGACGCGGATTCCGGGGCCGCCGGGAGCGTAGTAGAGGTCGATGACTCCCGGGGACGGGATGAAATTGCGGGCGGGGTCCTCGGCGTTGATCCGGCACTCGATCGCGTGGCGGTTGAACTGGATATCCCCTTGGTCGAATTCGAGCTTTTCGCCGTTGGCGATCCGGATCTGCTGCTTGATCAGATCGATGCCGGTCACCTCCTCGGTCACCGGATGCTCCACCTGGATGCGGGTGTTCATCTCGATGAAGTAGAAGTTACCCTTGGCATCGACGAGGAACTCGATGGTACCGGCGTTTTCGTAGGACGCGGCCTCGGCGGCCTTGACGGCGGCCTTGCCCATGGTCTTGCGGAGGCTGGACGTCAGGAACGGGGAGGGGGATTCCTCGATCAGCTTCTGGTGGCGGCGCTGCACGGAGCAGTCGCGCTCGCCCAGATGGATCACCTTGCCATGGCTGTCCGCCAGGATCTGGAACTCGATGTGGCGGGGCTTCTCGATGTACTTCTCGATGTAGACCGCGCCATTGCCGAAGGCCTTCTCGGCCTCGTTGCGGGCGACGTGGTACTCCTTGGCGAAAGACACATCGTTGTGCGCGATGCGCATGCCGCGCCCGCCGCCGCCTGCGACCGCCTTGATGATCACCGGATAGCCGATCTTGCGGGCGGTGCGGACCGCCTCGTTTTCGCTGTCCACCGGACCATCCGAGCCTGGAACTGTCGGCACGCCCGCCTTCCGGACCGTGTCCTTGGCGACTGCCTTGTCGCCCATCATCTTGATGCTCTTGGACTTAGGCCCAATGAACTTGATGTTGCAGGATTCGCACTGCTCGGCGAACTTGGCGTTTTCGGACAGGAAACCGTAGCCGGGGTGGATGGCGTCGACGTCGGCGATTTCGGCGGCGCTGATGATGCGGTCGGCGCGCAGGTAGCTATCGCTGCTCTTGGGACCGCCGATGCAGATGGCCTCGTCGGCGAGCTGGACGTGGAGCGACTGGACGTCGGCCTCCGAGTAGACGGCGAGCGTCTTGATTCCCAGCTCGCGGCATGCGCGGACGATGCGCAGGGCAATTTCGCCGCGGTTGGCGATGAGGACCTTCTGGATCATGTGAAAGGGGAACGGGTTGGAGAAAAGGCGAGCCGCTAAGGGCCGGCCGGGAACGTCGCGGGAGGGTATCCCGGCGATCCGGCCGAATCCTAGCGGCTCGGCTCAGGAGCGAGACCTTAGTCGCGTTTGACCTTGAAGAGCTTCTGCCCGTATTCGACGGGCTGACCGTTTTCGACGAGGACCTCGACGATCGAGCCCTTCAGCTCGGACTGGATCTCGTTCATGATCTTCATGGCCTCGATAATGCAGACCACGGACGTCTCGGAGACCTTGGTGCCGATCTCGGCGAACGGCTTACTCTCCGGGGACGAAGCCCGGTAGAACGTCCCGACCATCGGGGACTTGATGTAGGCGATCCCGACTTCGTCGCCGCCGGGGTTGCCGGCTGGGGCGGTGGACGCCGGACCGGCCGCAGCTTGGGCCCGGGGGGCTGCCACTGCCTCGATCAGCGGAGCGTCCGCGTAGGTCGTGCTCGCGATCCGGCTGGTATGGACCAGCGGAACCGCGTCGGCGCCGCGCTTGATCTTGATCTTAAAACCCTCCTCCTCGAGCTCGAAAGCTGTGAGGTCGGAGCGTTTCATCAGGTCGATGACTTGTTTGATCTGTTTGAGGTCCAAGGTTGAGCCTGGGTTAAGGTGCGGGAGGAGTTAGTGTCCCCACGCGAGGTACCGTTCAAAAACATTCCCGGTTTTTGTGCAATCCCGTATTTTCGGGCCCTTTTTCGCGAAAAAAGCCCCAAAACAGGCAAAAAAAGCCGGTTTTTGGGTCACTTAGACCCCTTCGTACTTTCGCGTTTTTCGCGAGTCGAAAGCCGCTCGCGGAACACATGGGTGAGTAAGCGGTTTTCGGGGCCGAAAGGCAAGATTCTTCGGAAAACCCCGGCGATTCCCCGGCGATACGCTGGTTTTGGGCGGTATTTCGCGCCTTGAATTCGTCGGGTGTTTCGCGTGGTTGCGAAACCTCTGGACGTGGGCAGCGTCTTCCTCGTATCCCCATTCTTGATGACCCCGACCCCCGCTTTGGTCCTGCGTTTCCTCGGCCTGTCTTTGCTTGGACTGCTGTTCTCCGGGGTAGGGGTGGCAGCCGAGGCGGTGCGGCCGCCGAACATCATCTTCATTTTGGCCGACGATTACGGGGTGGGCGAAGTGGGGAGCTATGGCTCGGATCACTTCCGCACCCCGAATCTCGACCGGCTTGCTGGGGAAGGCGTCCGGTTCACGCGGGCCTACACGGTTCCGCTCTGCGGACCCTCCCGGGCGCTGATCCTGACGGGTCGGTACGGATTCCGGACCGGGGCGACCAATCAGGATGCGACCGGCGAATTCACCCCGGAGGCCGAGATCATGACGCCCAAGCTGCTCAAAGCGGCGGGCTATGTGACCTCTTCCGTGGGCAAGTGGGGGCAGTTACCGCAGGCCCCGGCGGCCTTCGGATTCGACGATTCCTTCAAGTTTCAGGGCTCCGGCGCCTACTGGAACACGCAGGAACGGTCGAAAAACTACCAAGTGAACGGCAAGACGATCCCCTTGGGCGATGGGGAGTACCTCCCCGACCTCATGCACCGCCATGTGGTGGACTTCATCCGGAAGAACCAGGAACGGCCGTTCTACATCTATTACTCCCTCTCCCATGTCCATTCAGACATCCTGCGGACACCGGATAGCCGTCCGGGGCTACGGGACCTGTATGCGGACAATGTCGCCTACATGGACAAGCTGGTCGGCCAGCTGATGGACGAATTGGACCGTCTGAAGCTGCGGGAGCGGACCGTGGTGGTGTTCATGGGAGACAACGGCTCGGCCAAGGCGCGGGCGGACCGGGCAACGATCGGGGGGCGGCGGCTTCTGGGTGAGAAAGGATCCATGCAGGACGGTGGTGGTTTGGTGCCGTTCATCGTCAGCTGGCGCGGAACGGCCCCGGCGGGCCAAGTGACGGATGCGCTGACGGACGCCAGCGACCTCTTCCCGACCTTCGCCGAGCTTGCGGGCGTGCCTTTGCCGGCGGGCCGGGTGATTGATGGCCGGAGCTTCGCGCCACGGCTGCGCGGGTCGGATGTGCCGCACCGTACCTGGGTTTTCAACCAACTGGCGCGGAACTGGTGGGTGCGGAACGCGGGTTTCAAGCTCAACCAATCTGGCGAACTTTTCGACCTCAGCCGGGCTCCCTTTGCGGAGCGTCCGGTGCCTGCTGGTTCCGGCGGCCCGGCCGCGGAGGCGGCACGGCGCGAACTGCAGACGGTCCTCGATCAACTCAACCCGGCGGGTGGCATCCCGGACCGTGGCGACCCTTCAGGGCGTCACAAGCGCAAGCTCGAGCGCGAGCGCAAGGGCGAATGAGGCGGCTCTGAGGCGTCGGATCCCGAAGGCGTAGCGGATCGACGCGGGCGACCTCTCAGAGTCCAGCGGCTCGGATCAGCAGCAGCCTTGGGTCGCTCCCCGGCCGGACGGGACGCAGAGTTCCTTGGCCAGGCAGTCGGTGTGCTTGGAGCCGAGCTGCAGCACGAGACGGTCGTCCTCGCGTTTTGCCGAAGCGACGACGAGTTGGACGACGTTGCAGGTCTCGTATTCGAGCTCCACTGGCAGATCCTCCGTGCCGAGCACCGGCGCGGCGTGAGCGAAGGCTTTGAGCAGCTTTCCGCCGGTGATCCGGTGGTCGACATCGTCGCCCACCCACGTCTGCAGCAGGCACGTCACCAGCCGGCGGACGGTCCCGCCGCAGTCCACGAAGTCCTTCTGCACGCGGCCGACCTCGGTCACGTGGAAGTGCGGCTCGATCGCCTCCCCGTCGGTCCACAACACGGTGAGGGGCAGATCGGGTGCCGCGGCGAGCGCTGCCTTGAGCTGCGAAACGGTCATGCCGGCTCCCGGGCTCGCGGGGGTGGGCTCGCGGCAGGCGCAGGCGGGATCAGAGCACGCAGGATCGATCGCCGAGTTCATGGGGGAAATAAAAAGGACTTCGGGTCCGAACTCAACCGCGCCGTGCGCCCCAGCCCGACCCTCTTGGGGTATCCGCTTCAGGACGGTTGGCCTCGTGGGGGCTGTGAGGGGTGCGGGAGCCCCCTGAGAGCGCGGTCAGACGCCACGGTTAGGGGATGGGGTAACCCTCTCTCCTGCGCGTTCTTATCCCTTTGCGTCTCCCGATTTTTTCCGCGATGAACGCATCGGGCGTATCGCTCCAATGAAACCCAACGAATCCGTTACGATCACGCGCGCCCGCTTGCAGGCCGCCGCCACTCATGCCGGCGTTTCTCCCGAACAGGCGGAGCGCGTGTGGCAGAATCTGCAGCCGGGTGCGAACGACGCGCCGACCCCGAGATTCGATGCGGAGCATGTCGCCTACTACCTGGGAGCGCTCGTGATCATCGGAGCGATGGGATGGTTCATGACCACCGCATGGGACGTTCTCGACGGATGGGGACTGGCGGTGATCGCGACGTGCTACGGCTTGCTGTTCGGTTTGATCGGACGACGCTTTTGGAACACGCCCGCGCGTCGTACTCCGGGCGGACTGCTCTTGACGGCTGCCGTCTGCATGACGCCGCTGGCGATTTTTGGAGTGCAGAAGGCGACCGGGTTCTGGCCGGTAGCCGATCCCGACAGCTATACGAAGTTCCATCCTTACATCAGCGGCAGCTGGGTCGTGATGGAGCTGGGAACCATTCTGGTCGGCCTGCTCATGCTCCGGAAGTGGCGCTTCCCGTTTCTGACGGCCCCCATTGCCTACGCGCTCTGGTTCGCGTCCATGGACCTACCGGAGCTGTTGTTCTATTCGAGCCCCTTGACCTGGGACCAGAAGAAGTGGTTTTCGATCGCCTTTGGGCTCGTGATGCTGGGCCTCACCTACGCGGCCGATCTGCGGCGAAAGCAGACGGACTTGGCCTTTTGGGGTTACCTGTTCGGGTTGCTGGCCTTCTGGGGTGGGCTTACCGCCATGAACAGTGACAGTGAACTCGGTAAGTTCATCTATTGCCTGATCAA
>CAIOYO010000004.1 GCA_903862595.1 uncultured Opitutaceae bacterium
AGCGCGCCCACGCGGCGCAGGGCGGGGGAGGGGTAGGGGAACGAGAGCATGGGGAACGAAAAGGCGCTACTCCCAGTACTCCGCCCAGCTGGTCGCCGTCTCCGTCACCCGCACGCGCTCCACGCGCACCGCCGGACGCAGGGGATAGCGGGCGTCACTCGGTCCGTGCAGGGCGAGGTTGCGCAGCGTGTCCCGCGCATAGGCGAAGATGTGCTGCGCCATCACCTCGCTCGTCGGGTCGACGTGATCAAAGCGCACGATGCGGTCCCCATACGCGGTCTGGAGGTGCGCTGCCTGCGGGTCCTCGGAATTGATCGCCATGCTGTGGTCGAAGCGGTCGAGGAAGGGAGCAAGCGCCTGCTTGATCGCCTTGAAGTCGACCACCATGTCCCGGTCGTCGAGCGTATCGGCGACGAGAACGATCTCGACGGTGCGGCTGTGCCCGTGCGGGAAGCGGCAGGCACCGGGGTGCTTGGAGAGCATATGGCCGCTCTCCACGACGAAGCTCTTGGCAATGCGGTAGGGCATGGCGTTTCCCGCATGACGCCGTGCTGCCGGGTCCGGGGCAAGGATGAACGAAGCCTCGCAGGTCGCTACACCGCCTGGGCGTGGCGACGGGCGGCCGCCTGGAATGTGGGATCGAAGCGCGAGGCCACGACTCGCAGGAGGGGCGCCCCGCGCGGAGTCACGCGGATCCCCGAGGCGTCTCGCTCCACGATGCCATCGGCTTCGAGGTCGGCCAGCGATGCCAACTCTGCCGCGTAGCGTTCCGTCACCGCGACGCCCAGCCGCCGGTCGAGGGCGGCGAAGTCGAGGCGGCGCCGGCACATGATGTCCATGACCAGTTCGCGTCGCCGCTGGTCCTCCGGGGTCAGCCAGAGCCCGCGTTCGACCGGCAGTTGACCGCCGTCGAGCGCATCACGCCAGGCGCCGAGCGTCTTGTGGTTTTGGCGGTACGAGTTCGGGGTCTGCGAGATCGACGACACGCCAAAGCCGTACAGCGAGGCCCCCGCTCGCGTGGTGTAGCCCTGGAAATTGCGGTGAAGGGTGCCGTCGTGGAGGGCGACGGCGAGCTCGTCATCGGGCCGCGCAAAGTGATCGAGACCGACGTCAAGGTAGCCGGCGGCGGTGAGCCGCTCGTGCGCGAGCGCGAACATGGCGAGCTTGTCCTCAGGCTCCGGCAGTTGGGCGCGTTGTTCGAAGATGCGTTGCGCGGGCTTCATCCAAGGGACGTGCGCGTAGCTGAAGACCGAGAGACGCTCGGGTGCGAGCGCGAGGACGTCATCCAGCGTGCGCGCGAAGGTTTCCGTGGTCTGCAGCGGCAGACCGTGGATGAGATCGAGGTTGATCGAGGTGACTCCTGCGGCGCGGAGCCAGTCCACGGCTTGATGGTTCTGCGCGTGCGGTTGGAGGCGGTTGATCGCGCGCTGGACGGCCGCGTCGGTGTCCTGCACGCCGAGCGAAGCGCGGTTCAGCCCCATCTCCCGCAGGGCGGCGACGTGCTCTTGGCGGAGGCGCCGCGGGTCGACTTCGACGCTGATTTCGGCGTCCTTGGCGAAGACGAAGCGCTCGCGCAGGAGGCGGGTCAGCCGTCGCAGTTGCTCCGGCGTGAGAAAAGTCGGGGTGCCGCCGCCGAGGTGCAGCTGCACGACCGAGCGGCCCGGACGCATGCGCGCGACGGTCAGGTCGAGTTCGCGGGTGAGGAGGTCGAGGTAATCGTCGGCCGAGCCCTGGCGGCGGGTGATGACGGTGTTGCAGCCGCAGTACCAGCAGAGCGACTCGCAGAACGGGAGATGGACGTAGAGGGAGATGGGACCGGCCTCGAGGGTATTGTCCTCGGCGAGCCGGGCGTTCAGATCGAGGGCCGCGAGGTCGGCGTGGAACTGCGTGGCCGGGGGGTAGGACGTGTACCGGGGTGCGGGACCCGCGTAGCGGCGGATCAGGTCGAGGTCGAGTGGCGCGACCGTCGCGCGTGCGGGAGCCGTTCCCGAAAGCGGGTCCAGATCTTGTGGGGAGATCATGCCCCAGTATGCCCGTACCCCGCGCGCGGTGCTCCGCATCCGTTGACGAGGAGCGGGCGTTTCTTGCCGACGGGGAGCGCGTCGGGAGGGGGAGGCGAGTGCCCGCGAGGATTGCTGACGGCCGCGGCGCCGTCGCCGCCTCAGGTGCCGTACAGGCGGTCGCCGAAGTCGCCGAGACCGGGGAGGATGTACTTGCGGTCGTTGAGGCAGCGGTCGTGGGCCGCGGTGAAGACGGGGACTTCCGGATGCGCGGCGTGGAGGGTCGCGACGCCCTCCGGCGCGCTCACCACGCAGACCATGCGCAGGGACGTCGCTCCGTGCGACTTCAGCAGGGTCAGCGCCTGCGCGGCACTGCCGCCCGTGGCCAGCATGGGGTCGACGAGGACCACCGTGCGTCCGGCCAGCGGCGGAAGTTTGCAGTAGTAGCTGTGCGCCACCGCCGTCGTGTGGTCCCGCTCCAATCCAATGTAGCCGACGCTGACGTCCGGGAAAAGGTCGAGGAAGGGCTGCACCAGGCCGAGGCCCGCCCGGAGGATGGGAACGACCACCAGCGGCTGCGCGAGGCGCAACGCTGCGGCGTCTTCCAGCGGCGTAGCCACGGTCGCCGCTTGCGTCGGGAGGTCGCGCGTCGACTCCATCGCGAGCAGGAGGCCGAGTCGGTGCGCGAGGCCGCGGAATTCCGCCGGCGGAGTGGCCTGGTCGCGGAGGCTGGCGACGAGGTGCGCGGCAAGCGGATGGCGGAGTGGGTGGAGCATGGGTGGGAGGCTTCGCGTGCGAGCGGGAAAGCTGGGATCAGAGGAGGCCGCGCTCGACCTTACGCTCGAGCAGTTGCTCCAGTTCCTTGCGCAGCGCCTTCTCCTTGCCACGCAGCCCGGGCATGCGGGCAAGCCAATGATAGACCTCCTCCTGCAGGTGCCGCGGAAGCACGGGCTCCATGGCGGCCACTTTTTCGAGGGCGCGCACGACGGAGAGCGCGATGCGATCGCAGACGATGGAGGCCGTCGCGGAGGCGTGCTGTCCGGCGAGGTGCAACACTTCGTCGCGTGGTCGCAGCCGGCGGCGTTGCTTCTGCACGATCCGATAGTCGATCAGGCTCTCCATGTGCAGCGTCACCGTGCGCGGGTAGAAGCTCGCCATCAGGTTCCAGGGATCGCCGCGGCCCTGATCCCCCGCACCGCGAAGGTCGCTGCGCAGGATCACCGCCGGGATGTCGGCGAACTTCGCGAGCATGAATTCCACGACGGTCCCGCTGTCGAGTTCCGTGCCGTCAAAGTTGAACAGCGCTAGGTCGCACTCGAAGAGGGCGCGGATGTCCTGATCCCGGATGGTCTGCGGGTGCAGGCCGCGGAGTTCGAAGTCCTGCGGGAGACGACAGAGGAAGCGGCCATGCGACTTCTCGTAGATCGCCTCGGCGAGATAGGCGTTGCCGACGAGGTGCTTGATGCTGAACAGCTCGCTGCCGAAGTAGACCGAGAGACGCCGGGGTTTCTTTTTCATGCCGGAGGGAGGATCGAACGTCGGGAGGCTGCGCAAGGATGGCGCCCGGAGCAAGGCCCCGCTCGCACTTCGCCGCGCGGAGGCGCTCATCCCGCTTTCCCGGAGGAAGAGACGGTTCCCCGGCGTTCAGGGCTGCAGGGACAGGGTATGCCGGGTGGCCCCGGGCAGGAATGGCGTCGCCTCGCCGCGCACCCAGGCATCGTGACCCGCGCGGAAGTAGGGTGAGAGAGGATGGCCGCTCTGGCCGCCGGGCTGATGATAGATCCCGGCGCTTTCCTGTCCGGGTGCGACGATCATGCGCTGGCTCGCACCGTCGCTCGGGGTCTGGACGCGGGGCATGTCGGAGTCGCCCGGGAGACTTTGCGCCGGCAGGCGCAGTGTCTCGGCCACCCAGTCGGGCAGGAAGGAGGCAAAGGGGTGCTGCATGCGGAGGCGGTTGCGTTCGCCCCACGTGGCCTTCGCCAGCGGGATTTTCCGTCGGTCCAGCTCCGTTACGACGTCGTCGGCGGCCGCGAGCATCAGGTGTTCCCAGGAAGGATACTCGGGGGCGAGGAGGTGCAGGGGCTTCTGGTCGAGCAGGGCTTCAAGCGGCAGTTCGTAGGGCAGGGAGCGGAAGTCGAAGCGCGGCGATGCTTCGACGCAGGGGGCGAAGATCGGCGTGAGCGCCCGGGTGGCGACGGCACTCCGCCAAGCGCGGACCAAGCGGTAGCTGACGCTGTCGACGCGGGCGCGACCGTCCCACTCGTTCACGATTCGCCGGAGTTCGGCGCGCGAGGGATGGTTCGCGACCGCCGCCTCGTCGAGGCACGCGAGGAGCTTCTGCTGCCAGCGGTCGAGCCGGGTATTCCGGTCATCCAGCGCGATGGCCAGCAGATCAGCCGGCGCCACGGTGCGTCCGCTCGCTGCGTGGGACGCCTGGAGTTCGCGCAGGCGATCGCGGATGCGGCCGGCGCGGGTGCCCTCGTCGTAGCCCTGCTCCCCGAGAAGATCGAGAGCGTCTGCTCCCACGACGCGTTGGTTCGCGGTCCAGAGGACGTCGCCCGGTTTCGCGATGATGACCGGGACGCGGTCGGCCGGGAGAAATCCCTTCCATCCGCGATCGCCGTAGGCCCAGGGAATGGGCAACCGGCCGTCGTGGCCGAAGCGTTCGGGCAGGCGGCCCGCGATCGTCCAGGCGAGCCTTCCGTCGCGGTCAGCGACGAGGAGGTTGAGCGGCGGAACGCCGGCCTCATGCGCCGCTGCGATCGCATCGTCCACCGACCGAGCGGTCTCGAGCGCGACCAAACGCAGGTTGACCGCGGCGGGGTCATGGAAAGTCCAGCGGTACGCCAAGGGGTGACGCGTGGGGGATTCGCCGATGATCGGTCCCCAGCGGGTCCAGCGAGTGTCGAGGATGTCATCGTCGCCGCCTTTCACCCGGATGATCTGGCGTCGGCGCTCGAAATCGACCGGGCGGCCCTCCACGAGGTACATGGCCTCCGGGAGCACGGCGTCTGGCTGCACGCGCACGAGATCGCCGGTGTCGGTGTAGCTGGCGGTGAAGCCCCACGCGATCTGGCCGTTGCTGCCGACCGCCATGGCGGGGGTGCCGGGGAAGGTCGCTCCGGTCAGGTCATGAGCGACGCCAGCCGCATCCGTCCAACGGAAGCGGGCGCGGTACCACACGTTCGGGACGGAGAGTCCGAGGTGCATGTCGTTCTCGAGCAGGGCGGCTCCGCCCGCGAGCGCGCCTTCGACGCCGAAGCTGTTGGATCCGGGCTTGCTCTCGCGGTGACCGTCCGTCGTGAACCCGAAGAGGACCGTGGCTTCCGGCTGGCGGTGCTGGGCCGTCGGAGTGTCGGAAGGGGTGGCAGCCGGCGCGGCGGAGCGGAGATTCAGCGTGCGTTCGCTGGGAATGGGCGCAAGCGGCGCGATCGTGCCGTCGAGCGCCGCGTCCTCGGGTCCGATGCGCGGGGCGAAGAAGGCGAGGGCGCTGGCGCCGAGGGTTTCGCGGACCGTGACGAGTGCCTGCTCGAACTTACCCGAGTGATCCTGGAGATCGAGCGCCATGGAGTAGATGCAGAGGATCGTGTCCTCCGATCGCCACGCGACGGGCGGAAGACGCAGTAGTTCGTATTCCCAAGGCCGCGGCGCGCTGCCGAGCGCGTGGTTCACGCCTTCGGCATAGGCGGTGAGGAGGGTGCGCTCCGACTCCGGGAGGGCTGCGACGACGCGCCCCGCGAGGGAGCGGAACTCGTGCAGGCGGGCCCGACGGTCGAGGGGCAGGGCCGCCGCGCCGAAGAGTTCAGCGAGTTCACCCGCCGAGCGGCGCCGCAGCAGATCCATCTGAAAGAAACGGTCCTGCGCGTGGACGAATCCGGTCGCCCGAGCGAGGTCCTCGCGGTTGCCCGCGGTGAGGGTGGGGATGCCCAAGGCATCGCGTTCGACCGTCACCGCGGCTCTCAGTCCGGGCAGCGATCGGGCGCCGTCCAACTGCGGGAGGCTCCGCTCCAGCCGCTTCCATCCCCAGGCGAGCGCGGCGAGCAGGACGATGGCCAGCACGCTCGCACCCATGCCGCCGAAACGGAGGAAACGAGACCAACGGGAAGCGTCAGACATGGGCAAGAGAGCGCGAAACGAGGTCGTGAAGGCAATCTCGAGTCTTCAATCCGAGCCAGCGATCACCGCCGTGTCGCCGAGGCCCTCAGGGCCCATCGAGAGGTAGCCGCCGTCGACCATCAGGGTCGTGCCGGTGATGAAGGACGCATCGTCGCTGAGGAGGAAGAGCGTGGGCCGCGCGACCTCGATGGCGTGTCCCATGCGACGGAGCATGTGGTAACGGCCCCAGATCGGATCCCACTTGGCGCGCCCGCCGCCGTCCAGGTTGGCCGCCTTGTCTGTCTCGTTGGTCCAGATCCAGCCGGGGTCGACGCTGTTCACGCGGATGTGGTCTGGTGCGAGGTCGAGGGCTTGGCAGCGGGTGAGTTGGGTGCACGCGCCCTTCGCCGCGTTGTACGTCCAGCGGTTCGCCTGCGCGACGTGCGCGGAGATGCTCGAGATGTTCACGATCGCACCGCCGCCGACCTTGCGCTGGTGCGGCACGACGTGCTGCACCATGCGCGCATAGGCGAGCGGCCCCGCAGAGAAACTCCGCATCCAGTCCGCCGTGGTCGCATCCAGCGCCTTCGCCGTGAACGCGAACGCATTGTTCACGAGGTAGTCGATGCGGCCGAAGGTCGCTGCCGTCCGCTCCACCGCGCTCTGGCAGAACGCTTCGTCCGCCATATCGCCAGCGAGGAAGAGTACCTGGCGATCGCCCGTTTTCAGTTCCTCTGCCGTCCGCACCGTCGCCGGGTTGAGGTCAGTGAACGCCACGGCCGCGCCTTCCTTCAGCAACTCCTCCACGATCGCGCGACCGATCCCCGCGCCTCCGCCAGTGACGAGAGCGACCTTGCCGCGAAAGCGATCCGTGATGGGGGTGTGCTTCATGGGAAAACGCAGAGGGTGGTGCCGACCCAGGCGCTGACTCGCATCGCGCGTTCAGCGACGGCGGAGGTACACGTACGTGCAGAGCAGCGCCAGCATCACCGTGGGACCGTTGATCCACCACGCATTCAGCGGAACGCGGTAGCGATCAACCACCCAGAACATGAGCGCGCTCTTCGCCACGATCAAGATCCAGCCCACGACGAGCCCCAGCTCCAGCCGACGGTTGCGCGGCTCGCGCACCTTCACCGTCACGTCCCGCACGAACGCGTGGTCGTACTCCGCCCGCGACTGGGACTGTCCACTCAGGAGCTGAAGGAGGTTGGCGAACATCGGGACCATAATGGATAGCGACTCTGCCCGGAAAGGAAAGCCGCGCCTGCACGTCACGCGCGCTACCCTCCCTCGTCTGGAAAAAGGCGCTGTTGGTTTGCGAAAGCCGATCGCGCTTCCGTGTGCGACGCTTGAACGAGGAACCTTGCCCGCCATGCTGGGTCCGAGGCTGTGGTAGGCGCATGGGCGCACCGCCGCTCACTCAGCCCCCCCCTTTTCTCCATGTTCCGTGCCCGTCTTTTTTCCCGGATTGTTTTCTGTGTCACGCTGCTCACCGCGTCCGTCTGGGGCCAGCCCGTGCCGCCAGCGGCGCCGGGGGCCGCACCCCAGTTCAAGAGCGTCGTGCTGGTCAGCAATCGCGCCGGTTCCGAGTGGGATGGGAAGATTCGGGTGCTGGAGGACCATCTCGCTGCCCAACTCACGGATCTGGGCTTCTCGATCCTGACCCGGGAGGTCGTGGTCGACTCGCTTCGAACCTTCGACCCGGCCGTCGCCTCGCTGCCCCGTCCGGCCGACGGTCTGGAGGCGCAGTTGACCGAGCAGAGTTCGGCGCTGCGCCTGGCTCAGAATCTCGGGGTGAACTACATCATCCAGGCTTCGCTCTCGTCGATTGGGGCGAAGGACGTCGTGGCCAAGGCCTACGGCGTGGAAACCAAGTCGCAGGAGCGCTCGTTGCGCCTGAGCTACCGCCTGCTGGATGCATCCAACGGCGGCAGTTTGACCGGTGACACGGTGCGCGTGTCCACGGTGGTTCAGCAGACGGCCAATGCGGAGACCCAGCGGGACGGGGTGGTGGACGACTTGCTCGATGAGGCCGCTGGCCGCGTGGTGGACAGCCTCCGGGTGCGCGTGGCGGCAGGCCGGGTGCCTGCTCCGGCGGCGCTGGCCGAGCGCGTGACGCTCACCGTGCGGCTCGAGGCGGCGGATCTCATGATTCCGGATGTGCGTATCGGTCCTGAAAATACCGTGTCCATCAGTGAGTCAAAGTACCGTCTCTCCCCGCTCAATGCCTCTGTCGAGATCGATGGTGTCGCGGTCGGCAGTGCCCCCGGTGCGCTCTCGGTTCGACCCGGCTTCAGTAAGCTGCGCATCACGCGCGAGGGCTTCGCGCCGTGGGAGCGCACGATCAATGCAGTCGAGGGCCAGACGCTCTCCATCGCTCTGACCCTGTCCGAATCCGGCTATGCGCGCTGGAAGGATGCGACCACCTTCATCAATGGTTTGAAGGACGGCGCGCGCCTGACCGATGCGCAGGTCAAGGTGCTGGAGGGCTACGGCAAGATGCTTTCCGAGAGTTTCTCCCGCATGGATACGAAGGAGAATGTCCGACTCGTCATTCCCGGCGCCCGTCTCTGATTCCTCCCCAGGCTTTCCGTCGGTTCCTCTTTTCCGCCGCTTTCCCGTCATGAACTTTCCCCGTCTTTCGTCTCTCTTTCTCGCTCTGATCGCCGCCTGCGGAGTCACGGCTGCGACCGCGCAGGAGGTCGCGCTCAAGAAGCTCGCGATCGGTTCGGTCAAGGTGAACGCGGCCGCCGCATCGGCCGCCGCGGCCAGCGGGCGCAAGGTTGCGCTCGATCGCATGACGGAGAATCTCAACGCGCAGTTGCTGTCCGCATTCCAGGCGGGCCGCCGGTTCCAGCTCGTCGGCCGCGCCGACGGGGCTGCACTCGTGGAGGAGGCGGCGGCCACCGGCAAGGCGTTCGCCTTTGGTGAAGCGGACTACCTGCTCGTCGTGACCGTGGATGACTTTCAGGACGCGATGGAGACGAAGACGTTCGCCGCGCTCGGCACGACTGTCACGTCGCGGACCGTCCGCTTCGCGGCCATTTCGTCCGTCTACGACGTCAAGACGGGCACGGTCGTGGAGACCGCGAATCTCAGCGTGAACCGGACCGCTCCGGAGGAGCAGCGTGGGCAGGTCACCGGTGACACCCGTGACGCCTTGCTCCGTGAACTCACCCAAGAGCTGGCGGAAAAGACCGCGCGCCACGTTTCCGATGTTGTTTACCCGGCCCGGATCGTCGCCAAGACGGACAAGATCGTGACGATCAACCGCGGTGACGGCACGGGCATTGCGCCCGGGCAACTGTGGGAAGTCTTTGCGCTCGGCGCAGAGATGAAGGACCCCGACACTGGTGCGAGCTTGGGTCGCGAGGAGTTATTGGTGGGGAAGGTGCGCGTGACGCGGGTCACGGCCAAGACCTCGCAGGCGAGTGTCCAGGAGGATCTGGGCATCGACCGCGGCGCGCTGGTTCGTCCAGTGGCGCAGTGAGCGGCGGCCACGGAGCTTTCGTCTTCCCGCGCCTCCGTCCGACGCGTCTCGGGCGTGTTGCGCTGCGGCGTGCCACCGCATCCGTCGCGTGGCTGCGCGTGGCTGGATGCCTCGCGTTGCTCGGGGTGATGACGGGTTGCCAGACGTACACGGCGCAGACCGCGCAGCGGGACGTTGACGTGCGACGGGGCTCGCTCGATGCCGCCGTGCTGCGGGCCAATGCGGATGCGTTGCGCAACGACGGTGGCAAGGACGCCGTCCTTTTCCGTCTCGAGCAGGGGGCGATCCTACGCCAAGCCGCGTTGGCCCGGATCCCGGTGCCGCCGCTGGCACCGTCCGACCGCACGTCGTCCGGAGCTGAGCAGACCCGAGAAGGGTCTGCGGCGGTGACCAGTCCCGCTCGTCCGGAGGAGGTCAACCTGCGTGCAAGCATCGCGGCG
>CAIOYO010000005.1 GCA_903862595.1 uncultured Opitutaceae bacterium
ACCTCCATGACCTTCAATCAACGCAAGGCCGTCGTCACCGGCGCCGGTCGCGGTATCGGAAAAGCCATTGCTGAGGCGCTCGCGCGTCACGGCGTCAAAGTCATCTGCGTCTCCAAGTCGGAGTCTTCGTGCGGAGCGGTCGCAGACGCGATTGTGGCCGCTGGTGGAGCGGCGCGGGCGTTGGCCGTGGATGTGGCCGATGGCGCGGCCGTGGCCAAGGCGGCCGAGCAGTTGCTGGCCGAGGAAGGAAAGATTGATATCCTCGTCAACAACGCGGGAATCACGCGGGATGGCCTCCTCGCCCGGATGTCGGAGGATGACTGGAACGCCGTGATTCAGACGAACCTGACCAGTTGCTTTCACTGGACCAAGGCCATCGGTTGGCCGATGTGTCGGGCCCGCTACGGGCGGATCGTCAACATTGCCTCCGTGGTCGGCCTGGTGGGCAATGCGGGTCAGGCCAACTACGCGGCGGCAAAGGGAGGCATGATCGCGTTCACGAAGTCCGTGGCCAAGGAGTTCGCCCGCCGCAACGTCACCGCGAACGTCGTGGCCCCCGGCTTTATCCGCACGGACATGACGTCGGGTTTGTCCGAAGACGTCCAGAAGGCGGCTCAATCGGTCATCCCGATGCAGCGCTTCGGCGAGGCCTCCGATGTGGCCGCCCTAGCGGCGTTCCTGTGTTCCGAGGAGGCCGGTTACATTACCGGGCAAGTTTTTACCGTTGACGGCGGAATGGCGATGTGAAGCCTCCGGAAGCACGTTTCTCCCCATGGCCGACCAAAAAACCATCGAACAGCGCGTCAAAGAGATCATCGTCAATCAGCTGAATGTGAACGAGGAGCAGATTACTCCGCAGGCCTCGTTCCTGGACGATCTCGGCGCCGATTCGCTCGACACGGTCGAGCTCATCATGGCGTTCGAAGAAGAGTTCAAGGACGAGATCAAGGGCGAGATCCCTGAGTCCGACGCGGAAAAGCTGCAGAACGTCGGTCAGGTGATCGAGTACATCAAGTCCAAGGCGGCGGCCAAGTAAGCCGCCCATCCGGTTTTCAAAGGCGTCCTGTCGCTCCGCGGCCGGGCGCCTTTTTCTTTCCTGGGGCTGCGTTTGCATCATCCTCCGTCGGGAGCTCTTTCCTCTTTCCATGTCTTCGCTTCCTGATTCTCAGCGTGTCGTCGTCACTGGCTTGGGCGTGATCCACGGGCTCGGCCAGTCGGTCGATGCGTTTTGGGCTGCGCTGCTCGCCGGGCGTAACGGGATCGATCGGATCACGCAGTTCGACGCCTCCGCCTACGCCAGCCAGATCGGTGCCGAGGTGAAGAACTGGAACCCCGAGGAGCACATGGACCCCAAGGAGGTCCGGCGAAACGACCGTTACACCCACTTCGGGTTTGTCGCCGCCAAGCAGGCCTACGCCGACTCCGGTTTGTCCCCGGATCGCGTCGATCCGGATCGCATCGGTGTCGTGGTTGGCTCCGGTATCGGAGGAATGGCGACCTTCGAAACGCAGCACAAGCGGCTCCTTGAAGGTGGGCCGCGCAAGGTGTCCCCATTCACGATTCCGGCGCTCATCGGCAATATGTGTTCGGGACTCGTGGCAATCGAGCTGGGTGCGCGTGGCCCGAATTTCGGCGTCGTCTCTGCCTGTGCAACCGCCACGCATGCCCTCGGCGAGGCCTTCCAAATGATCCGCCGCGGTGATGCGGATGTGATGGTCGCCGGCGGTGCGGAAGCCGCGATCACGCCTTTCGCTTACGCCAGCTTCTGCTCGATGAAGGCGATGAGCACCCGCAACGATGACCCGGCGACGGCCTGCCGGCCCTTCGCGTTGGGCCGGGACGGATTCATCATGGGCGAGGGTGCCGGCGTGCTGGTCCTCGAGTCCCTGTCGCATGCCCGTGCCCGCGGTGCGCGCATCTACTGCGAGCTCGTCGGCTACGCCGCCACGGCAGACGCATTTCACATCACGCAACCCGATCCGGAAGGGAAGGGGCTCTCCATGGCGATGCGTCGCGCGCTCGCCGGCGCCGGGGTGGCTCCGGGCGAGGTGGACTATGTCAATGCGCACGGCACGAGCACGCCGTACAATGACAAGTTCGAGACACTGGCCATCAAGCGCGTGTTCGGCGACCATGCGCGTCGGCTC
>CAIOYO010000006.1 GCA_903862595.1 uncultured Opitutaceae bacterium
CCAGTGCTGTGCAGGCGTCACCGTCACCTCCACGCCACCCGGCAGTGCGGTCGACTGCCACCAATCGAGTTCCACGATCGCCTCACGCGCGAAGCCCGCATCGCGAAGTAGGTCGCCGTTCGCGAGTGGCGTGATCACGCGCCGGACACCCCCCGCGGCCAGCCGCTGGAGGGTCGGCAGGTCGCAGTGATCATAGTGGTCGTGACTGAGCAGGATCGCATCGATCTGCGGCAGCCGCGCGAAGGAAACGCCCGGGGCCTGCACCCGCTTCGGTCCAGCCCAGCTCACCGGGCTCACCCGGTCACTCCACACCGGATCAGTCAGCAGCACCGTGCCACCCAGATCCACCACGAACGAGGCGTGCCCCACCGCCGTCACGGCCAAGGGGCCGCGCAGCGGATCCGTCGGGGTCACCGGCACCGACTCGGGCCACGGCACCGGATCCGCCTTGAGTTTCCAGCGCAGGACATCGCCCCAGCCGCGGTTCACGTGCTGGCGCGGGTTGCGAAAGACCCGCCCGTCAAAATGATCGGAAAGGGGATAGGGCGGGTTCATGGTGCCAGTCGAATCGGGCGTCGCACAGCCGGCGAGCCGGGGCGCGGCCGATACCAACGCACCGACGGCCAAGCTGCGAAGAAATTCCCGCCGTCCCGGCATCTCCGCATCTCCGGCTCAGAAACGCGTCGACAGTCCGACGTGCCAGAAGGACGCGCCGTCGGTCTTCACCTCGAGCGAGCGCTCGTAGTAATCGAACCGGCGGTCCACCACCCATCCGCCCTCAATCTCCAGCGAGACGGTCTTGGCCAGAGCCCAGCGCACGCCACCGCCCGCGCGGATCTCCCGGTAATCGACGTAGGTGTCGCGCAGGGAAATCGTCCCGCTGGACCGCAGCTGCGGATCATCGATCGCAAAGCCGCCGCCCTCCATGGAACCGCCGCCGAAGAGCTCCACTCCCTCGCGGACCTTGTACACCACCTCGGTCCGCGGCGCACCCAGCGATACGGTCCACTCCGGCGCCGGCTGCCAGCGGAAACCGGCAATCGGCAGGATCGAATTATCAGAGAAGGCATCGAACCGCAGGCCCACCGCGACTGAGAAAGTCGGGCTGATCTTGCGCGTGCCCAGCAACAAACCGGGCGCGTTGAAGCCGTCCATGCCCGGCGACGAGCCCGCCGCGTAGAAGCCCGGCGAGACCGTGAGCGACACCATCCAGTCGCCATCAAGCGCCATCGCGCCGGCGAGGTTGAGCGCCGCGCTCTGGAGCTTCTTGGGAACCGGCAGCGCGGAGGTCGCATCGACCTCAAAGCGTTCCCACGTACCGCCCGCCGAGACGAACACGCCGGGCCGAAGCATGCGCGTGGTCTTGCCGGAGACGCTCCACGCGTCGACGGAAAGTTTCCCGGCGGCCGGGCGACCAGGCAGATCGGCGTCGGACTCCGCCGAGTGGGAAAAGGTGAGGTTGATCGACGAGGCCGGGCCGCGACCAGCGGGTTGCGCCCAAGCCGGGGAGGCGAAGGCGGCGGCAAGGCACGCGACGACAGAGCCGCGACGGACAAGGGAGCGGAGTGAAGAACGGAAAACGGGAGACACCATGGTGGGAAGACGGTACGCAGGAGGGAGACGGACGCTAGAGGGATGAGCACGAATTTCGGGCAAGTGCAGTCGTGCAACGCCGTGCCGTTCGAAGCGAGCTCGGAAGGATGAGCGGTCGTTTTGCACGCACGAACGGTGGACGGAGTGGCCGGGCGCAGGCCGCTCCGAAGCCGCCGGGAGGCCCACGCAGTCCCCCGGGAACG
>CAIOYO010000007.1 GCA_903862595.1 uncultured Opitutaceae bacterium
CATCCCGCTGTTCGTCGCCATCGATCCGATCGGCCTCGCGGCGATCTTTCTCGGGATGGGCCAGAACATCCGCTCGGACCAACGGCGTCGGCTCGCGGATCAGGCGATCTGGACGGGCGGTCTGGTCGCCCTCGGATTCCTATTCCTCGGACAATCCGTCTTCACGGCGCTCGGCATCGCGGTCGCCGACTTCCAGATCGCGGGTGGACTGATCCTCTTCATCCTGGCGGCCAAGGATCTCCTTTCGACCTCGACTTCGGAATCGGAAAAACTCCCGGAAGATTTCGGGATCGTGCCGCTGGGCATGCCGTTGATCGCGGGGCCCGCCTCCATCACCACGCTCCTCGTCCTCGCCCAGAACAAGGCCATCGGACTCGCGGTCACGCTGGCCGCCCTCGCGGCGAACCTTGTCCTCGTGGTGCTGGCGCTGCACTACAGCGATTGGCTGGGTCGCCGCATCGGCCCGGCGGGCCTGCGCGCCGTCTCGAAAATCGTTTCGATGCTCCTCGCGGCGATCGCCGTCGCGATGATCCGCAGCGGCCTGCGCAGCTAGGCTCGACCGCTCACCGGCGGCGTCGGTCACGCCTCCGCGAGGAGCTGCGCATCCGTCGCCCGCTCACCCTCACCACCCGGGATCGGTGGCACATAAACGTAGTGCGGATCCTCCCGCTGCCGCCGCAGCACCGGAATGATGTCGTCCCGCCACGTGGCCCAGAGGCCGTGCGAGGCCGGCGGCAGGTCATGCGCGATCGCCTCGCGCAGGCGCGGCAGGTTGTAGAACGGAACCGCCGGGAACATGTGATGCTCCACGTGGTACTGCATGTTCCAGTAGAAGAACGCCGGCAGCCAACTGCAGGTGAAGGTGCGGCAGCAGCGGCGAAAATCTGGGGTATCGGGTGACAGTCCGACATGCTGCGGCGCGCCCACGAGGAGCGTGAGCCACGGCGCGTAAAACGTGCCGAGATTCACGACCAAAATCAGGAATCCATGACCCGTCAGCAGGAAGGCCAGTGCAAGCAGGGCGTGGCCACCCAGTACGATCCGAGCCCAGCGCACCCGTTCGCGACGCGCCTTGAGGTCGGACTCGGGCAGCACGCGCCGCAGCCACGCCGCCTTGAAGAATCCGTCGCGCGACACGTCGCCCAGCGCCAGCGCAACCCAGAAGCGCAGCTGGTTCCAGAGCGCGACGGGATGAAAGGTCAGGTGCGAGAGGATGAAGGGCACACTGTCCCAATCGATGCGCAGCGGCAGCACGATCTCGCCGTCATGCTCCGCGTGCGTCGTCGCCTGATGGTGCCGGACGTGACTCGCGCGGTAGGCCAAGGGATCAAACCACGCGAGGAACGCGTAGATGCGGAGGAAGAAAGTGTTCCAGAACGGAGAGGTGAACGGCGTCTTGTGGCAGAGTTCGTGGCAGGCCACGCCACCGAAGAAGCTGCCATTCGTACCGTGGACGAAGAGGGCAAGCAGCAGCAGCGGAACCATCCACGGCCAGTTACTCCCGTCGATCTGCTGATAGAGCGCGTAGGCCGAGCCACCCGTGACCACGAAGAGCCCCAATTGCAGGAAAACCTGCGCGAAGGCACGCGCATCCTTGCGCTGCACGAGGCGGCTCATCACCGCGCGATCCACCTTCGATCGGTACCAGTTGATTTTGATCGGCTCGTTCATGACAGCAGTTCCTTACACCCGTAAATCCCGCTTCCAGCACGCCGTTTCGGATGATCGGTCGCGAGTGAAATCCGCTCAATCGCTCATTTCGCCACGAACTGCGCCAGCCCACGTTCACGACTTGTCCGCGCAGCTGAGTTCTCCCTAAATCGTCCTTCCCTTCCCCATGCTCACCCCGCTCGCCCGCCACCTCGCCGTCTCCCTGCTCGCGTTCGTTTTCACCGCGGCGTTCGTCCAGCCGGTCACCGGAGCAGCGGCCACGCATCCTCACCCGGAGGGTGACGACGTCGATCTTTGGGTGGCCGCCGGTCAGTCGAACATGCAGGGCGTGGCGCTGCTGCCGCCGGCCACGACACCCAACCCGCTCGTCCGGGTCTTCGATCTCACCGGACAGTGGGTGGAGGCGAAACCGCCCACCCACCGCGTCTATGCGGCGTCGGCGCCGGTTTTCAAGCGACTCATCTTCAAGATGAACCCCTCCCTCACCGAGGCGCAGTGGGCGAAGCTGCAGGAAGACGATCGGGCCGGTCGCGGCGGCGGGCTGGGACCCGACCTCGGATTCGCCGATCTTCTCGCGCGCTCCACGGGACGACGGATCGGTCTCATTCCCTGCGCCCTCGGCGGCACGAACCTCACCCAGTGGTCACCGTCGCTCCGCGACCAGGGAACTGAATCCCTCTACGGCAACATGCTGCACCGCATCCAGCAGGTGGGTGGTCGGATCAAGGGCGTGATCTGGTATCAGGGCGAGGGGCAGTCTGGTTCACGCGAATCGGCGGACCGCTTCACGGCGGATTTCCTGAACCTGATCGATAGTCTACGGCGCGACACCGGTATCCCCGACCTCCCGTTCATCTACGTGCAGATTGGCCGTTTCGCCAACGAGGACCGCAGCACCGACCCATTCTGGCAAATGATCCAGGAACACCAGCGCAATGCCGCTGCGCTGCGCCCAAATCTCTGGGTCGTGCCATCGGTCGATCTCGCGCTCGATGATCTGATTCACATCGGCACTGAGGGCCAGCAGCGCCTCGGTCGTCGTCTCGCCGAGACCGCCCTTACCCACGTCTACGGCAAGGCCGGCTACGCGACGCCGATCAACTACGTCTCGCACGAGATCCGGCCATCCACGCAGGCGCTGCATCACTGCCTCCGGGTACGCTTCTCCGGGGTCACCGGTCGTCTGCAGTCCGCCGGCCGACCGGCGGGATTCGAGCTGATCCCGGAGGACCCAAAGAAGCAGGGTCCGATGGTCTACAAGGTCGAGTTCGACCCCGCCGACCCCGCCAGCGTGCTGGTCTGGTACTCACGCGAGATCAAGGCTCCGGTGAAGTTGGTCTACGGGCTGGGCATGGACCGTTACACCAACATCACCGATGGGCGCGACATGGCGATCCCGGCCTTCGGGCCAGTGATCGTCACGCCGCAGCCCTGACGATTTCCGCGGTCGGGCGACCTAAGGAACGAACCGCGCGACGAAGTCCCGGACCGGCATCGCCTCCAGCCGAGCGCGATCCGCGAAGAGATCCATGATCTCGCCCGCGCGCGCGGCCCCGAAGTGGGCCGCGAAGGCCGCCTGCGCCTTCTCCCGTAAAACCGGGATACCCTCCGCCCGACGGCGTCGGTGCCCGATCGGGTAGTGAACTTCGACGCGCGGCGTGCTCGTACCGTCGCGGAAAAAAACCTGCACCGCATTCGCGATCGAGCGCTTCTCGGGATCGAGGTAGTCACGCGAGTACTGCCGATCCTCGGTGACGCGCATCTTCGCCCGCAGGGCGTCGATTCGCGGATCCGCCGCCGCCGCATCTTCGTAGTGATCCGCGGTCAGGCGACCATGGATGAGCCCGATGGCGGTCATGTACTGCAGGCAGTGATCACGGTCCGCCGGGTTGTGCAGCGGCCCGCTCTTGTCGATGATCCGGATCGCCGACTCGTGCGTCGTCATCTCAACGCGCTCGATGTCGTCCAGCCGGTCTCGCACTGCCGCATGGAGCTGCATCGCGCATTCGACGGCCGTCTGCGCATGGAACTCGGCCGGGAAGGAAATCTTGAACAGGACGTGCTCCATCACGTAGCTGCCCAGCGGGCGGGCCAGGCGGACGGCGTTACCCTTGAAGGACACATCTTGAAAGCCCCACGTCCGGGCTGTGAGGACCGACGGATAGCCCATCTCACCGGTCATCGCCGTGAGCGCGAGGCGGACTGCGCGACTGGTGGCGTCACCGGCGGCCCAGGACTTGCGGGACCCGGTGTTCGGCGCGTGCCGATAAGTGCGGAGGGCAGAGCCGTCGAGCCAAGCATGCGAGAGCGCGTTGATGACCTGCTCGCGGCTGCCACCCAGCAGGCCCGCGGTGACCGCGGTGGACGCGATGCGGACCAGGATCACGTGGTCGAGGCCGACGCGGTTGAAGGAATTCTCGAGGGCCAGCACGCCCTGGATCTCGTGCGCCTTGATCATCGCAGTCAGCACGTCCCGCATCGTCAACGGCCTACGGCGCGCTGGCAGGGCGCGCGTGAAGGCGGAAAGGCCGCTGGCGGTGGCTTCGTTACGGCTCAGCCAGTCGGCCGTGGCGAGGATGGCGCCGAGATTATCGGACGGGTGTCCCCACTCCGCCGCCAGCCAGGTGTCGTTGAAATCCAGCCAACGCACGATGGCTCCGACGTTGAATGCGCCCTGCACGGGATCGAGTTCGTAGGCGGTACCCGGTACCCGAGCGCCGTTCGGCAAGGCCGCTCCCGGCACCACGGGGCCAAGCAGCTTGGTGCAGGCCGGGTAAGCGAGAGCCATGATGCCGCAAGCCAGCGTGTCGGCGAGGCACCACCGCGCAGTATCGTACGCTTCATCGCTCTGCACGTCGGCGTGGAGCGTGTACTCGGCGAGATCGACGAGCAGCGGATCAGGATCGGGACGGACGTTGCTGATGTGGGCGGACATGGGAGTAAGGAAACGGTTGGGACGAAAGCAATCACGTCCGGGCGCTGAGCGCGGGGAACGGACGATTGTCCGGGCCGGTGTAGTTGGCTCCGGGGCGGATGATCTTGCCGTCGATGCGCTGCTCGACGATGTGCGCCGCCCAACCGGCGATCCGCGCCATCACGAAGAGCGGGGTGAACATGAGCATGGGCACACCGAGCCGGTGATACGCCACGGCGCTGAACCAATCGAGGTTCGGGAACATCCGCTTCTCGGTCCACATCAGGCTCTCGATCCGCTCGGCCACCGCGAAGAGGCGGTGATCTCCGGCCTCCTCCGAGAGCCGGCGCGCGATTTCCTTGATGATGCCGTTCCGCGGGTCCGCGACCGTGTAGACCGGATGTCCGAAGCCAATCACGATCTCCCGTCGCAGGAGCCGCGCCCGGATGTCCGCCTCCGCCTCGTCGGGCGTCGTATACCGCTGCTGGATGTCCAGCGCGACCTCGTTGGCGCCTCCGTGCTTCGGGCCGCGCAGTGCGCCGATCGCACCTGTGACGCACGAATGCACGTCGGCACCGGTGCCCGCGATGACCCGCGCGGTGAAGGTGGAGGCGTTGAACTCGTGCTCCGCGTACAGGATCATCGAGCGATCCAACGCGGCGACATGGGTCGGCGCAGGGCTCTGTTGGTGCAGCAGGCGCAGAAAGTGCGCGGCGATCGTCTCATCCTCCGTCTCCACCGCGATGCGCTGACCGCTCGTCGCGAAGTGGTGCCAGTACAGCAGCATCGACGGAAAGCTCGCGAGCAACCGGTCGGCGATTTCCCGCGCCCCGGCAACGGTCGCCGCGGTGCCGCCCGCGGCCGGCAGGGACTCGGTCTCGAGGTTGCCGAGCACCGAGGTGCCCGTCCGCAGCACATCCATCGGATGGGCTGAGGCAGGGATCTGCTCCAAGACGGTTCGCAGGGCCTGCGGCAGGGAGCGGAGCGAGCGCAGTTTCGCGCGGTAGGCGGTCAACTCATCAGCGCGCGGGAGTCGCTCGTGGATGAGGAGGTGCGCGACCTCCTCGTAGGCCGCGTGCGCCGCGACCTCGTTGATATCATACCCACGGTAGTGCAGGTCGTTGCCGGAATGACCGACCGTGCAGATCGCGGTGTTTCCGGCGACGACCCCGGAGAGCGCCACCGACTTTTTGGCCCGCGGAGCGGACGTTGCGGAAGCGACTGGGCCTGGAGAGGTGTCGGAGGACATAGGGAGAGGGCCCGTCGAACGCGCGCGGCGCTCAGCGTGGCGGTTGGTAACCGAGGGTGGCGTAGAGATCGCTGCGGGTCTGCATCCGGCCGACGACCGCGGCCTGGGTGCCGTCCCGACGAATCGCCGAGTATACGTCCAGCGACGCAGCTGCCGCCGCGCGTGAGGCGCTGAGCGGATAGAGTACGAGCGCGACTCCGGCGTCGCGCAGAGCGTCGAGGCCGAAGAGCGGGGTCTTTCCAAATTCCGTGAGATTAGCGAGGACCGGCACCGGCAGAGCCCGCGTGAAGGCCCGGTATTCTTCGAGCGTCGTGAGCGCCTCAGCGAAGATCATGTCCGCTCCTGCGGCGACGTAGGCCTGCGCCCTTGCAATGGCACCGGCGAGACCTTCATTCGCCGCGGCATCGGTGCGCGCCATGATCACAAAATCCGGATCGCGACGGCCCCGGACGGCCGCGCGCACGCGGTCGACCATGACATCCGAAGGGACCAGGTGCTTGCCCGGCAGATGGCCGCAAACCTTGGCCGGCACCTGATCCTCGATGTGCACGGCGGCCACGCCAGCCTCCTCCATTTCCCTCACGGTGCGTTCCGGGTCGTCCCAGCCCGTGTCGATGTCCACGAGGAGCGGCAGGTCCACGCACCGCGTGATCCGCCGCGCGTCGATCAGCACGTCGGCCCGCTCCGTGATGCCCGTGTCCGGCACGCCGTAAGAGTGATTGGCCACTCCGGCACCCGAGAGATAGAGCGCCCGGAATCCGGCCCGACGGGCCAGCAAGGCAGCGTAGGCGTTGATCACCCCCGTCAGCTGCAGGGGCTTCTCCGCCGCGAGGGCGGCACGGAAACGACTTCCTGGGGTCAACATGACGGTAACGGTGACGCGAGGGCGACGGGGAACAAGGATCAATCCTTTCTCGACTGAGACTCAACTTCCTGCCGGATGGCTTCGAGGACGGAGGCGTCCTCCATCGTGCTGAGATCCCCGGTCGATCGGCCCTCCGCGATCGCGAGGATCGCCCGCCGCACGATCTTCCCCGAGCGAGTCTTCGGCAACTGCGGGACCAGCGCGATCAGCGCCGGACGCGCCAGCGCTCCGACCTGACGGACCACCGTCTCCTCAATCTCCCGCTTCACTCTCGCCTGCGCGTCCGCGGAGGCGTACGCCTCCGGCTGGCGGAGCACGACGAAACAGGCCACGGCCTGGCCCTTGAGCTCATCGTTGCGCCCGACCGTCGCCGCCTCGGCCACCGCCGGATGCGCACAGATCGCCTCCTCGATCTCACGCGTGCCCAACCGATGCCCCGCCACGTTGATGACGTCGTCGGTGCGCCCGAGAATGAAGAAATACCCTTCCTCGTCCTGCACTGCGTAATCGAACGTCGAGTACATTCTCTTTCCTTTGAACTGGCCGCAGTAGTGGCGATCAAAGAGGTCGTCGTTCCGCCAGATGGTGCTCATGCAGCCCGGCGGCAGGGGCAGACCGACGGCCAGGACTCCTTTCTCACCCCGCTGCACCGGTTCTCCAGTCGTCGGATCAACCACCCGCGCTGCGTAGCCGTAGGCAGGAAAGCCCGGCGAACCCGCTTTCGCGCGAACCGGACCAGACCCCGCCATCAGGGTCAATAACGGCCAACCCGTCTCAGTCTGCCAGTAGTTGTCGATGATGTTAACGTGCCCGAGAGCCTCCCGGATCCACGTGGACGTAGGCTCGTCGAGTGGTTCGCCAGCCAGAAAGAGGTGCCGTAGACGGGAAAGATTATGCCGCTGGATCAGGGCCGGATCCTGCTTCTTGAGGACCCGAATCGCGGTGGGTGAGGAAAACATCACCGTGGCCCCAGTCTCGGCCGCGATTTTCCACCAGATGGCGCCGTCCGGTCGGGTCGGAATCCCCTCGTAGATGACCGTAGCCATGCCCCGAAGCAGCGGACCGTAGACCGTATAGGAATGGCCCACGACCCACCCGACGTCCGCGGTCGAGAAGTAGCTCTCTCCCGGACGTCCGTCATAGATCAGGTCCATCGACGCCGCCAGCGCCACCGCGTAGCCGCCGGTGTCGCGCTGGATCCCCTTGGGCCGCGCGGTCGTGCCGCTGGTATAAAGCAGGTAGCTGGGTTCACTGGACTCGAGCCACTCGCACGAGACCGCCTCGTTCGCATGCCGCGCGGAGAGCGTCTGGTAATCGCAGTCGCGGGGTGCCTGCAATGCCAGCGCAGGATCGAGCCCGCGATTGATTACGAGCACGTGGTCGACGCGGGTCTGGGCCAGTGCGACTGCCTCGTCGACCAGGCGCTTCAGCGGAATCAGTTTTCCAGCTCGCAGACCGGCATCACAGGTGATGACGACCCGTGCCTCTGCGTCGTCGATGCGGCTGGCGAGACTTGGTGGCGCGAAGCCGGCGAAGACCGCCGAGTGGATGAGTCCGAGTCGCGCGCAGGCCAGCATCGCGACGGCAGCCTCCGGGACCATGGGCAGATAGAGGATGACGCGATCGCCACGACTCAGTCCGAGGCCGCGGAGCGTGGCGGCCATCCGCACCACCTCGCGATGCAAGTCCGCGTAGGTCAGCACCCGCGTCTCGCCGGTCTCGGTCGAGACGAAGTGGATCGCCGGCTGGGCCGCACGCTCGGGCAGGTGTCGGTCGACGGCGTTGTGGCAGAGATTGGTACGACCGCCGACGAACCAGCGGGCGAACGGCGCGCGCGAAAAGTCGCACACCTGGGTGAAAGGCTCGTGCCAGTCGATGCGTCGCGCCTGCTCGGACCAGAAGCCATCAGGGTCCTGCAACGACCGTGTCACAATCGGATCCGGATTCATGGCGAGGCGGGAAAGCGGGGCGAAACGAGGAGAAGGAGGAACGGCACTGGAGCGAACGCCGCCGGGGAACGGCGCCGCGCCGGGGAGGCGTTGGCGGACCTCCGTTTCCGCCGTGGCTAGGCAAGAATGCCAGAACCACCGCGATTCGGGAATGAATTAGATTTGCTCTCGGTGATCCGGAAACGTAATCACCGCGCCATGGAGATGCGTCACCTCCGTGCCTTCGTCGCCGTCGCGGAGCGGCTGCACTTCCGCCGGGCGGCGGAGGCGCTGCGCGTGTCACAGCCCGCGCTGAGCAGCCAGATCCGAGCGTTGGAAGAGGATGTGGGGGCGCGTCTGCTGGAACGTACGACGCACCAGGTCGGGCTGACGCCGGCGGGACGGCGGTTTCTCACCGATGCGCGGCGCCTCCTCCGGGCGGCGGAGGACGCGGCGGTGGCGGCGCGGCGGCAGGCTGCGGGGGAGATCGGCGAGATCACGCTCGGGTTCGTGCCGTCGCTGACGTACCACCTGCTGCCCCTGCTACTGCGGCGGTTCCGGCACGCGATGCCGGAGGTGGAGCTGCGGCTGCGCGAGATGGATACCGCGCAGCAGATCGAGGCCCTGATCAGTCACCAGCTCGACCTCGGTTTCATTGGCCTCGGCCACACGCGAGAGACGGAAGACCTCCAACTCGCGCTCGTCGGGGAGGAGCAATTGGTGGTGGTGCTCGCCGAGGGGCATCCCCTGCTGCGCAAGCGCCGGGCCAGCCTCGCGCTTCGGGAACTGGCGGACACGCCGCTCTACCTGGCCGCGCGGGAAAGCGCCCCCCTCTTCAACCCCTGGATCGTGGTATTGTGCCAGCAAGCCGGATTCCAGCCGAGGATCGCGCGG
>CAIOYO010000008.1 GCA_903862595.1 uncultured Opitutaceae bacterium
AACGGCGATGTTGCGTCGCGCGTTCACCATTGCCGCCGGGGCCCTCTGCGGGTCGGTCGTGGCGTTTACCGTCATCCAGACCGCTGCGGGGTGGGGGCTTTGGCCGAACCGAGAACTGGATCGCTCGTCGAGTTACGTGCGGCAGGTGCTGGAAATCGTCGGGGAAAACTACGTCGATCCGGAAAAGGCCGCCTACGGCGAGCTGACCAAGTCGGCGCTGCACGGGCTCCTCTCCTCGCTGGATCCACATTCCGACTTTCTGGAGGCGAAGCAGTATCGGGAGCTCGAGGAGGACATGAACGCCGAGTTTGGGGGCATCGGCGTGCAGGTGGAAGTCCGCAAGGAAAAGGTGGTGGTGATCGCGCCCATCGCCGGCACGCCGGGAGATCGGGCGGGCATCCAGCGGGGCGATACGATCGTCGCGGTGGATGGGCAGGAGTTGGGGCGCGCGTCGATGAGCGACGTGATCAGTCGCCTGCGGGGACGGCCGGGGACGGAGGTTACGGTGCGACTCTTCCGCCCTTCGACGCAGCGCGACGTCGAGTTCCGCCTCGAACGGGAGGTGATTCGGATTGAGAGCGTCCGAGAAGCGCGGGTGTTGCCGGGCGGAATTGGTTACCTGCAGTTGGCGCAGTTTTCCGAGCGGACTGGGGAGGAGTTTCGTGATGCGTTGGGGCGCCTGCGAGCGGAGGGTTTGCGCGGGCTGATCCTGGACCTCCGCAACAACCCGGGTGGCGTGCTGGATGCGGCCGTGGAGGTGGCCGAACCGTTCTTCCCGGCGGGCGAGCTGATCGTCTACACGCAGGGCCGATCGCCGGAAGACCGTGAGGAGTTTCGATCCCGCTCGCGGAGACTCCCTTTTGATGAACCCGTGGTGGTGCTGATCAACGCGGGCACGGCGAGTGCGGCGGAGATCGTGGCCGGCGCGCTGAAAGACACGGGCCGGGCGGTGCTGGTTGGGGAGCGATCCTTCGGCAAGGGCTCCGTCCAATCGATCTTTCCGCTGAAGAACGGGGAGGGGCTGCGGCTGACCACCGCCCGCTACTACACGCCCAGCGGGGTCACGATTCACCAAAAGGGAATCGACCCCCAAGTGGAGAGTGTGATGACGCCGGAGGACGATGCACGTCTGCGGCTGCAGCGGAGCCGCAGCGACGTGACGGATCCGGCGGAGTTTCGCGAGCGGTTCGGCTTTGCGCCCATCAAGGATCGGCAATTCGCGACCGGCCTCGAGGTGATGCAAGGCTTGTTGGCGTGGGACCGCAGGCATCCGACGGCGGCCGGAACGGGAGGTGGTCGGTGATCCTCGCCTTGGAAAGTTCCTGTGATGAGACGGCCGTCGCGCTCTTTGATCCGGCGCGGGGCCTTTGCGGCGAATGGGTACGGAGTCAGGTGGCCCTGCATGCCGGCTACGGCGGTGTCGTGCCGGATCTGGCCACGCGAGAACATTTGCGCTGGGTGGGGCCGCTGCTCCGCGAGGCTGGGCTCGCTTCGGACGAGTTTCGTGCGGTGCGTCAGGTGGCGGTGACCTGTGGGCCCGGTTTGGCTGGTTGCCTGGCGATCGGCCTCGCTGCCGCGAAGGCGCTGGCGCTCGCGTTGCGTCGTCCGTTGGTCGGCGTGAATCACCTGCGCGGCCACGCTTACTCACCCTTCATTCCCGTGCACGCGGCCGACCCGGCGGCGTTTGCGCAACGCTGGTCGTCCTTGGCGCCACATCTCGGCCTCATTGTTTCCGGTGGCAATACGCTGTTGTTGCGGATCGAGGCGGACCGACGGATCGCGGAAATCTCCAGCACGCGGGACGACGCGGCGGGCGAGGCGCTCGACAAAGGAGCGAAGCTCTTGGGGCTGGGGTATCCCGGTGGACCGCTGGTCGAGCGCGAGGCGGCGGCCGGGAGTATCGCGGCGTTTGATTTCCCCCGGGGGTTGGGCGCACGGACGGAGCTGGAGTTTAGTTTTTCGGGCTTGAAGACCAGCCTACGCTATCGCCTGGAACGCATGACTCCGGAAGAGATCGTGTCGCGGCGGAGCGACTTGTGCGCGAGCTATCAGGAAGCAGTGATCAGTACGCTCCTTCGCAAGACCGACGCGGCCCTCGCGGCCGGTGAGTTCCGGAGCCTTGGCCTGTCGGGCGGCGTGGCAAACAACCGCCGTCTCCGGGCAGCCTTCGCCGAGCTGGCGCGACGCCATGGTGTGCCCTTGCTGGCGGCGCAGCCCGAGCACACCGGGGACAACGCCGGCATGATGGCTTTCGCCGCGTGGTGTGATCCACGTGTCGAGCCATCGCCGCTCCCGGCACTTGGAATTCATCCCGGCCTTTCACTGGATGAGCTGCCCGCGGGGCGCTCGTCCGGTTGACGACGGAGTGCCTACGTGTAGTCGCGGCGGAGGTTGCTCGGCAGTAGGCCGAGTTCCTCGCGGTACTTGGCCACCGTCCGGCGGGCGATCTTGATTCCCTTGTCCTGAAGCTTTGCGACCAACTCCTGATCGCTGAGCGGCTGGCTGCGGTCTTCGAGGGTGATGAGCTCCCCGATCATCTCCTTCACGCTGGTGTTTGAGACGGACTCGCCGCCCTGTGATTGGTAACCCGGTGTGAAGAAGAACTTCATCTCAAACACGCCGTGCGGAGTCTGGATGAACTTGTTCGCGATCGCCCGACTGACGGTGGTCTCGTGCACACCCACCGCATCAGCGATTTGGGTCATGGTGAGCGGCCTCAGCTTCGAAACACCTTCGCGGAAAAACTCGCCTTGGACGCGGATGATCTCGCGCGTGATACGTTCGATTGTCTGCTGCCGCTGCTCGATCGAGTTGATCAGGAATTTCCCCGAACGCATCCGCTCGCGGATGTAGTCTCGCTCGGAGCGCGAGAGCGTGCCCTTGGCGATCATCTCCTTGTAGGCACTGGAGATGCGCAACCGGGGGATGTAGTCGCTGTTGAGTGAGATCTTCCACTCGCCGCGGTCCTCCTCGACTGTCACGTCCGGCGCCACGACCCGATTGGTGTCCTCGGCGAAGCGGCGTCCCGGGGCCGGGTCGAGCGTGCCGACCTCCTCGATCGCCTCCTGCACATCGTCCATGTGGACGCCGAGTTTGCGGGCGATATCGGGAATGCGACGCCGCGTGAGCAGGTTGAAGTGGTCCCGGATGATGCGGGCAGCCAGAGAATCAGCGCGGCCCTTGGCCTGAAGCTGGAGGAGCAGGCATTCCGGCAGGTCGCTCGCGGCGATCCCGGCGGGTTCGAATCCTTTGAGGATGCGGAGCGCGGCTTGGACTTGGTCGAGTGGCAGGAGGGCGTGGAGGGCGATGTCTGAGAGCGACTGCGTGAGGAAACCCCGGTCATCGAGGCTGCCGATCAGGTGCTCCATGGCCGCCAGCGCGGGACCGGAAAGATCCGTCATTTTTGCCTGACGCATCAAATGCTCCTGCAGCGACGTCTCGGATACGAGGGAGTCGAGAAAATGCTGGCGGCGTTCGGCGTCCTCCCCGGTGTACGGCTGGCCGCCGGCTTGGTTGAGGTGCGTTCGCCAATCCTCGTCGAGCTTAGTGAGGATCTCGAACTCCTTCGAAAAATCCATCGGCTCGCGCGTGTTGTCGTCGACGTCGCTGGATGTGATCGGTTCGCGCTCTTCCGGCTCAAGGCCCTCATCGGCAGAAGGCTCGGCGGGTTCGCCATCGAGGCTCGGGCCCTCCATGGGCAACTCCTCGAGCATCGGGTTGGCCTGAAGCTCTTCCTGGATCACGGAGCGCAGGTCGAGGGCGGCGACCTGGAGGATCTTCAGCGACTGCCGGAGCTGGGGGGCGAGGACGAGCGACTGGGTCTGTCGCTGGCGCAAGTCCTGACTGAATCCCGGTCCGGCCATGGGAAATCAGCCGCCGATGCTCGCGGCGGGAAGGATCAGCCCTGGGGCGGGCGACAGGCGACGGCAGGCAGGGGACATTCCCGTTGAGGAGAATCGTCGGGCGGAGGAGTGGCAAGAGGAGAAATCCATCCTAGCACGGAAACTGCTTCACGACCGCCTCGGGTTGACAGGTGGCGTGGTGGGCGTAGCGGTTAGGGATGATTTCGTTGACGCCCCGGGCGGCTGCCCAAGTTCGCGTGTTGCAGAGTGAGTTGGGGTCCGCCGACGGGCGGCTGCTGCGCGTGTTCGTCGAGTCAGGCGGGTGTTCAGGATTCCAGTACGGGATGTCGTTTGATGTGCCGAAGCCCGATGACCAGCGGCTGGAGAGCGAAGGGGTCTCGGTGCTGATGGATCCGACCAGCTTGGCGTACCTCAGCGGATCAAGCATCGACTTCGACGACGGGCTGCACGGCAAGGGTTTCGAAATCAAGAACCCTAATGCCCAGAGCACCTGTGGCTGCGGGAAGTCGTTCGCCTGAGGCGGCGGCGCGCGCTGACCGGCGGCTCAAACGGTCGCGTGGTGCAGGGCGACGATGCCGAACGTGAGCCGCTGGGCGCTCACTTGCCGGAAGCCGGCGCGACGCAGTTCACCCGCGAGAGCGTCGCTGGGTGGAAAGCCTTCCACCGAGACGCCTAGGTAGTCGTAGGCGCTCCGATCTCCGGTGACCAAGGCGGCGAGGCGCGGCAGGATGTGGCGCAGGTACAGCGCGTAGATCGGCCGGAACCAGCGGTACGGTTGGGAAAACTCGAGAATGAACAGGTGCCCGTCTGGCTGGAGAACGCGCCGCATTTCTGCGAGGGCGCGCGGCCGATCCGCCATGTTGCGCAGACCGAAGGCGACGGTGAGGGCGTCGAACTGAGCGTCGCCAAGGGGGAGGGCGAGGCCATCGCCCTGGCGGAACGCGACGTTGGCGTACGTGCCGGCGGCGGTCGCCTTCTTGATCTCGGCTTCGTCGAGCATCGGCTGGCAGAAGTCCATCCCGATGATGGCCGTCGAGGTAGGCAGTTTGCGGCTGAGGGCGAAGGCGACATCGCCGCTTCCAGTGGCAAGGTCGAGAACCGCGTGCGGTTCGGTCCGGGAAACGGCTCGGACGAGCCGCCGTCGCCACCAGAGATCCACGCCCCCGCTGAGCAGCCGGTTGGCCAGATCGTAGCGCCGCGCGATGCGCGCGAACATGGAGTGGACGGCGGTCGGATCAGGCATGGGGGCCTTACCGAACGGGATTTGACCGCCAAGGCAACTCCGGAGCGGAGGCGCCGGGCTAGGAGACGGGGAACACCGGCTGCCGGAGGCGTTGTGACGCAATCCGCTCGATGGCGAGGGCGACCCCGTGGTTGTGGGTTACGAAGCGCAGGAACTCACTTCGCGGAACCACCAGAATGCGGGTGGGCGTGCGCGTGATGATGTCGACGGACAGCGATCGGGCGGTCAGGAGTTCGGCCTCGCCGTAGTGCTGGCCGACCTTGAGGAATCCGTCCGGGGCGCCGTGCCTGATCACCTCACACTCGCCGCTCCACACAATCGTGAAGATGGGCTCCATGCCGAAGGAGGCCACGCGAGCGCCAGCCTCCAGCCGACGAATGTCGACGAGTTCGCACAGGCGAATGATGGCCGACAGGTTCCAGCCTCGGCAGAGCGGGGTGGAGCGCAGGAACGAACACACGTGGGTCAGCCGCTCGACGCGTTGCAGGCCCAGGCGCTGCAGGATGTCCTCCTCGAACTGGCGTCGGTCGAGGGTCAGCGTGATCAGCGGCGTGCGGCTCTCGACGGGCAGTGCGGGCAGGTTCGGTTCGAGCAGCGTCTGTGCGCCGGTGAGGTCGCCTTCGATGAGCGTTTGGACGGGATGACGCCGGCCATCGGAGTCCTTGTGGAACGTGCGTGCGCTGCCGCGCGCGATGAGCGAGATCGGGGACTGGTGATCGCTGGGATCGTAGACGACCTCCCACGCATGGTAGCACGCGATCCCCATCTTGTTGGAAAGGCCCAGACGATCCGCCGGCGCGAGTGCCCGAAACAGGGCGCTGTCGTTGATGACGCGCTGGATCTCCTTTTCACTGAGGACCGCGCCCATCATTGCCCGCCAGCGACCGAGGCGTCGCACCAGACGGACCACCGCGCGCCTTCCCCTTCGCCACGTGGCAAACAGCGCGAGGCCCAGGAAAGCGAGGATGGACGTCGCTGCGAAGACGCCCGCGCTTCCAAGCAGGATGTGGAGCGGGAAGGAGGGCTGCACCACCACGTCCAGGAGATTCAAGCCGATGAGTGGGTAACCGATCTGGAAGACGAGCAGAAGCCACGCTACGCCGAGGAAGAACTGGAGCAGGTACGGACGGTTGTCGAAACTCAGGATCGCGCGCAGACGGCGGTACGGAAGCCGATTAGCGGAGAAAACGAAGGCGCGCTCGGTGTCCAGTCGGGGCGTCTCGCCGAAGAGCAGGCGGATCGCATCGACGATGCGGCTGTGGGGGGCGAGGCCGATGAGCATCCCGCAGACCGGCAGCAGCGACCAACTCGCCTCGGCCGCGAGGGCGAAGGCGGCAAGCGAGGCCGCAGGGGTCACGTGAGCGATCGCGACGGCGAACTGCTCGGACGGCGGCCGGAGGTGGGCATCGCGCAGGTCCACCCGCATCCGTGGGAGGATCGTCTTCCAGTAGATGACGGCGTCCCCCGGCCGCGCGCCGGTTGCCTTGAGCACCACGGTCGCCCAAAGAGCGCCGACACTGAGCGCGCAGGAAAGCGCCACCCAGCCGATCACGAGTGCCTCCCAGCCGGGGAGCTGCGTCGGGGGCCGGGCGAGGGCGGCGGTAGCGAAGAGGGTGAGGCCGACCAGGCCAAAACCGATCGCGGCCGACGAAAGGAACGGGAAGTCTCGCGCGGACTCGGCGGCGGCGGACCGTGGATCACCGATCGGCGCCGCGGGCGTGAGGATGCCCGCTCGGCAGGCCTTGAGAATCAGTTCGTAGAATTCCGAGAGCGAGACCTGGTTGCCCACCAGGATTGCCTGGGTGAGCATGTGCGGGACCGTCTGGGGCGTGGCGAACGCCTCGAGAACCGCATACTGAACGTCGTCGATCAGGATGTGGTTCGTCGACCCGCTCCGGCGCAGTGCGAAAACTCCCCGGATGGAGACGCCGCGAACGAGGTCTTTCTCCAGCGAAAGCTCGGCGAGGGTGAGCAGGTAGTTCTCGTCCATGGGCGAAGGAGTCAGCCGATCGCTGGCGACGGGGGTGGTCCGACCCTCTCCTGGACAAGGCGGAGCAGTTCATCCCGCTCGAACGGCTTGCACAGGTAGCGGCATCCGCTCTCGCTCGCCACCCACCGGGTGTCGGCGTCGAGACGCCCGCTCATCAGGACAATTTCAGCGGCCAAAGGAAGGCGCCGCAGCGTCCCCAGAAACGTGAGTCCATCCACCCCGGGCATGACCACGTCGAGCAGGATGAGCCCGATCTTCGGACCCTGGGCGTTCAAGAGCTCCAGCCCGCGCTTGGCGGAGGGCGCCTGCCACACCGTGTAACCTCGGGGGGTGAGGGCGTCGCTCACCAAGCCGCAGATCAAGGCCTCATCGTCGATGACAAGGATGCCCGAGGGGCCCGAGGGGTTGCGGCGCGCCGCATTCGCCTCGGCGCTCGGAGCGGTGGGATTGGCT
>CAIOYO010000009.1 GCA_903862595.1 uncultured Opitutaceae bacterium
ACGACGCTGCTCTTTCTGAGCCTGATCGTGCTGCTGCCGCTGTCGGCGGCCTTCATCCGCACCGCGGGTTTGTCCTGGGAGGAATTCTGGGGCCACGTCAGCTCCCCGCGCGTCCTCGCCTCCTACCGTCTCACCTTCGGCGCCGCCCTGGCCGCCGCGGCCGCCAACGCGATCTTCGGCGTCATCGTCGCCTGGGTGCTTGTCCGGTATGAATTCCCCGGACGGAAGATCATGGACGCCCTCGTTGACCTGCCGTTCGCGCTGCCCACCGCGGTCGCGGGCATCGCGCTCACCGCGCTTTACGCACCAACGGGATGGATTGGTGGGCTGCTGGAGCCCTTGGGCATCAAGGTGGCCTACACGCCGCTGGGAATCTGGGTGGCACTGACGTTCATTGGTCTGCCGTTCGTGGTGCGCACGGTGCAGCCGGTGCTTGAGGAATTGGAGCCCGAGTTGGAGGAAGCGGCGGCCACGCTCGGCGCCACGCGCACGCAGACGCTGCGCCGGGTGGTCCTTCCGGCCCTGCTGCCCGCGACGTGCACCGGGTTCACGTTGGCCCTCGCCCGCGGGATCGGTGAGTACGGCTCGGTGGTGTTCATCTCGGGCAATATGCCGCTGCGCACCGAGATCACCCCCCTCCTCATCGTCACGAAGCTCGAGCAGTACGACTATGCGGGCGCGACCGCGCTTGCGGTGGTGATGCTCGTGGTGTCCTTTGCGCTCCTGTTCGGGGTGCAGCTTCTCCAACGCTGGTTTTTCTCCCCCGAACGCCACGGCCGCTGATCCGGTACCCTCGCGCTCCTTCGACCATGTCCGGCACCGCCTCCACCCTCGTCCACGTCGCGCAACCCCACCGCCGACGCACGCTCGCGGACCCGCCGTGGCTGAAGCGAATCCTGCTCGCGGTGGCGATCGGCTTCGTCGCGCTCTTTCTCGTGATCCCGCTGGGCGCGGTGTTTGTCGAGGCGTTGCGCGGCGGACTTCGCCTGTACTGGGCCGCGCTGACGGAGCCCGACGCCCTTTCGGCGGTGCGGCTCACCCTGCTGGCCGCCGCCATCGCGGTGCCCTGCAACGTCGTCTTCGGCTTGGCGGCGGCATGGACCATCGCGAAGTTTGATTTTCGCGGGAAGTCCGTGCTCACCACGCTGATCGACCTCCCCTTCGCGGTCTCGCCCGTGATCGCCGGCCTCGTGTACGTGCTGATGTTCGGCGCCCAGGGGTGGATGGGCGAATGGCTCGCGGACCGCGATCTACGGATCATCTTCGCCACCCCGGGAATCGTGCTCGCGACCGTTTTCGTGACTTTCCCCCTCGTTGCCCGGGAACTCATCCCGCTCATGCAGGCGCAGGGGCGCGACGAGGAACTCGCGGCGCTCACGCTCGGAGCCGGAGGCTGGAAGACTTTCTGGCGCGTGACCCTGCCGAATGCAAAGTGGGGCCTGTTCTACGGCGTGGTGCTCTGCAACGCGCGCGCGATGGGCGAATTCGGGGCGGTGTCCGTCGTGTCTGGCCACATCCGAGGCGAGACCAACACCATCCCACTCCACGTCGAGATTCTCTACAACGAGTACCAGACCCAGGCCGCCTTCGCCGTAGCCTCGTTGCTCACGCTCCTCGCCCTCCTCACGATGCTCCTCAAGAGCCTCATCGAATGGCGCCACCGCCGCGCCCTGCTGGCCGCCGCGCACGCCGAAACCCGCACTTTTGCCTCATGAGCATCGAAGTTCGCCACGCCTGGAAACGCTTCGGCACGTTCACGGCCCTCGCCGGCGTCAACCTCTCCGTCCCAAGCGGACGGCTCACCGCGCTGCTGGGACCTTCGGGCTCCGGAAAGACGACGCTGCTCCGCATCATCGCCGGACTCGAGTCACCGGACGCGACCTCCGACCCCGAATCCGGCAAGGTGCTCTTCCACGGCGAGGATGTCTCGAACGTGCCCGCCGGACGCCGCGGCGTCGGGTTCGTCTTCCAGCATTATGCACTGTTCCGGCACTTGACCGTGTTCGAAAACATCGCTTTCGGCCTCAGCGTCCGGCCCCGCCGGGACCGCCCCAGCCCGCGACAGATCGCCGACCGCGTGAACGAGTTGCTCGATCTCATCCAACTTTCGGGCCTCGGCGGACGCTACCCTGACCAACTTTCCGGTGGCCAGCGCCAGCGTGTCGCGCTGGCCCGCGCCCTCGCCGTGCAGCCACGCGTCCTGCTCCTCGATGAGCCCTTTGGCGCCCTGGACGCCCGCGTACGCAAGGACCTGCGGCGCTGGTTGCGGACGCTGCACGAGCGCTTACACGTGACGACCGTGTTCGTCACCCACGACCAGGAGGAAGCCCTCGAGCTTGCCGATGAAGTGGTTGTGATGAACCAGGCAAAGGTTGAGCAGGTGGGCGCTCCGCAGGAGGTCTACGACCGCCCGGCTTCGCCCTTCGTGATCGAATTCCTCGGTAACGTGAACCGCCTCGAGCGCGGCCGGACCCCGGCGAAGAGCGTGCTCTACGTGCGGCCCCATGACATCGACATTCGTCGCGAGTTTGCCGGCGAACACGCCGTGCCCGCCCGCGTGCTTCACGTCTTCTCCGCCGGCAACTACGGCCGGGTCAGCCTAAGTCGCGGCGACACAGGCGACACCATCGAGGCCGAGGTGCCGCGCCAGCAACTGCGCGAGCTTAACCTGCACGACGGCGACCGCGTTAATCTTGTGTTCCGTCACGTGCGTCTGTTCCCGGCCGAAGGCTTCCGCGAGGAGGACCTGCCTTCGGAGCCGTCGGCTGCCCGTGATGCCGGCAGCGGCATCTAGGACCGCGCCGATCCCGCACGCTCGTCAGCGACACCGCGTGACCTTCCCGGCGCAGCCGCACCAAAGTCGCGGTTCCGTTTGCGTCGGGTTTGGTCCCGCCCACACTGCGAGGTTCCGCAGCACCCTCGCAACCCTCTACCCATGCTCGCTTTCCGACTTTGCGTCCTCATGTCCGTCGTCAGCCTTACCTCCCTCGACGCCGCCCCAATCACCTATCCCTCCACGCGGACCGTGAACCAGGTCGATGCGTACCATGGCATCTCCGTCCGCGATCCCTACCGCTGGCTGGAGGAGGTGGATTCCGGGGAAACGGCGGCCTGGGTGAATGCGCAGCGCGCCGTGACGGAGTCTTTTTTGCGGACAATCCCCGAGCGCGACACGATCCGCGCCCGACTCGATGCACTCACCAACATCCCACGATCCGGGATTCCGGTGAAGCAGGGCGGACGCTACTTCTCGAGCCACAACACCGGCCTCCAGAACCAACCGACCTTGCGCATGCGCACGACGCTCGATGCAGCACCGACGGTGGTCCTCGACCCCAACCAACTGGCCAGCGATGGAACCATCGCCCTCACCGCTTACGCGGCCTCACCCGATGGACGGTGGCTGGCTTACGCGCTCTCGCGCTCCGGCTCTGACTGGAACGAGTATCGCATCAAGGATCTCACCACCGGGGAAGACACCGCCGACACCCTGCGCTGGGTGAAGTTCTCCCGCATGAGTTGGACGCACGATAGCGCCGGCTTCTTCTATTCCCGTTATCCAACCCCTCCGGACACCGGCGATCCGCTGTTCCGTAGCCTCGAAAACCAGCGCATCTACTATCACCGCCGCGGCACGCCACAGTCCGAGGACGTGCTCGTCTACGCACGGCCGGATCAGCCGAAGTGGGGACTCGGGGGCGGGCTCACGGAGGACGGTCGGTATCTGATCATTCGTCTCAGCGAGGGTACCGATCCCAGGAACCGGCTGCACGTACTCGATCTGAAGGACCCCAAGCAGCCTCAGCTTGCTCAGCCGCCGCTCGCGTTGATCGACACCCTCGAAGCCAGTTTCTCCGTCATCGGCAACGACGGACCGGTTCTCTTCCTGCGCACCGACCTGGACGCTCCCCGTTACCGCATCATTGCAATCGACCTCCGCGCGCCCGAACGCGGGAATTGGAAGACCCTCGTCGCCGAAACGAACGATACGATGGCCTCTGCCACGCTCGTGGGTGGTCGCCTGGTCGTCGAGTACATGCGCGACGCCCGCAGCGTCCTGCGGCGGTTCAACCAAGACGGCGCGGACCTCGGTGAGATCGCGCTCCCCGGCATCGGACAAGTGGGAGGACTCAGCGGGCGAGAAGACGAGAGCGAGCTCTTCTTCAGCTACAGTTCCTTCAACCAACCCTCGACCGTCTTCCGGACCGATGTGGTCACCGGAGAGACCCGGGTCTTCGAACAACCCGCGCTGGCGTTCGATCCGTCACTCTACGAGACGCGCCAGGTCTTCTACGCCTCCAAGGACGGGACGCGGATTCCGATGTTCATCACCGCGCGAAGGGACCTGCCGCGCGATCGCCCGCATCCCACCCTGCTCTACGGCTACGGAGGCTTTAACATTTCGCTCTCCCCGTCTTACTCGGCCTCCACGATCGCCTGGCTCGAACAGGGCGGGGTCTACGCGGTGGCGAATCTTCGCGGCGGCGGGGAGTACGGTCGCGAGTGGCACGCGGCCGGCACTAAGCTCAGGAAGCAGAATGTCTTCGATGACTTCATCGCCGCTGGCGAGTACCTGATCCGCGAGGGGTATACGTCCTCCGCGAAGCTCACCCTGAGCGGTCGCTCCAACGGTGGACTCCTCGTGGGCGCCGTCGTGAACCAGAGGCCGGATCTGGCGCGCGTCGCCCTGCCCGGAGTCGGCGTGATGGACATGATGCGCTTCCACCGCTTCACGATCGGCTGGGCGTGGCGGAGCGACTATGGCTCGGCCGATGACAACGCGGATATGGCTTCTTATCTGCACGGCTACTCGCCGCTGCACACCGTCCGCCAAGGCGCGGCCTACCCCGCCGTCCTGGTCACCACGGGCGATCACGATGACCGCGTCCATCCCGGCCATTCGTTCAAATACGCCGCCGCGCTGCAGGCCTCCAATCCCACGAACGCGCTCCCCCTCCTGATTCGCATCGACGCCAAGGCCGGACACGGCGCCGGCAAGCCCATCGGCAAGTTGCTCGACGAGACGGCGGACACCCTCGCTTTCGCGCTGCACTTCACGCGCTAGGCGGGCGCCGCCGCGAGCGGGATGCGCCTATCGCAGGCGTTGCAAAACCGCTTGGCTCCCCGCGCCAAGCGGCTTTGCCTGCTGAGGGATGCCTGCCCCCACCCCAGACCATCACGGCGACCCTGCCCTCGTCGCCCGCCTGACCGCCGCCGGCTGCATTGGTGCGGGGGCCCGCCAGCGCGCGTTGCGCGGCGGTGTTTCGAGCGACGTGATCCTTTTCGAGGACGAAGACGGCCGACAGGTGGTGGTGAAACGCGCCCT
>CAIOYO010000010.1 GCA_903862595.1 uncultured Opitutaceae bacterium
CCACCCGAACGGTCAACAAGCAGGCCGGCGGCCGCGAGGGCTTGATCGCGCAGCATCCACGACGGCAGCCGATGGCGAGAGCCTCGCGCGAGAAGCCGGTTCTCGGGGTCCTTCTCCAACAGAGCCGGAGCGACGCGGGAAGACTGGCGATACGCCGAACTGGTGACGATGAGACGGTGCAGCGCCTTGGTGTCCCAGCCCGAGCGCACGTACTCTGTGGACAACCAGTCGAGCAACTCGGGATGAGAAGGCGCTTCGCTCTGCACGCCGAAATCCTCGGCCGTCTTGACGAATCCCACGCCAAAGAACGCCTGCCAGGCGCGATTCACCGCCGTCCGCGCGCCGAGCGGATTTTCGGCCGAGACCAGCCAGCGCGCGAGATCGAGTCGATTCATCCGAGCCGCCGGGGTGGACGCGGATCGAAACACCTCCGGAATCGCGCCCTCGACCCGCGTCGTGGTCCGCGCCTCGTAGTTCCCGCGGGCCAGCACCACGGTCTCGCGGCGATTTTCGATCTCGTCCATGATCATCACCCGTGTGACCTGCCTCACGGCATCATCCCGCTCACGTGCCGCCTTCACCAGACGCTCCAGTGCGCCCACATACTCCGGCTGGCCGGCACCCTTGAAGTGCGTGATCGCCTCGTTGAGCGCCCCGACCGAGCGCTCCGCCGGCGCCACCGCGGCAAAGTTCTGGGGGAGTTTTCCGGGGAGCGCCTGCGCGGACGGGGACGCCGACAAGGGAGCGTCCGCCGCGCGTGGAAACAGCGCGCGCTCGCGCTCCTCCACGTCCTTGCCGATCACGGCGATGCGCTCTCGCGCGCCCTGCAAGGCGAGAGCCTCGGCCGGCGTGGGTAACTCCAACAATGGCGGCACCTGCCCCGGCCGGCCGTTCGGCGGTGCACCGGTCTCCGACATCTGGTTAAAGATGTCGTACATCGAAAAGTAGTCCGTGTGCTTGATGGGATCGAACTTGTGATCGTGACAGCGGGCGCACGAAAAAGTGAGGCCCATCCACACGGTTCCGGTCGTTTCCACGCGGTCAAAAACGTTCTCGACCCGAGTCTCCTCCGGGATGCGACCGCCCTCTCCGTTGAACATGGTATTGCGGTTGAATCCACTGGCGATCCGCTGCCCGACCGTCGCATCCGGCAGGAGGTCGCCCGCCAGTTGCTCAATGCTGAACTGGTCGTACGGCAGGTTGGCGTTCAGGGCGTCCACCACCCAATCGCGCCACGGCCACATGGTGCGCTCGGGATCCCCTTGGAACCCGTTCGTGTCCGCGTACCGCGCGAGGTCGAGCCAGTCCCACGCCCAACGCTGCCCGTAGCGCGGCGATGCCAGCAGGCGATCCACCCGGCGCTCGTAGGCGTCCGGCGCGGGATCCGCGAGAAAGGCGTCCACTTCCTCCGGGGTCGGAGGCACTCCCGTCAAATCCAACGCCACCCGCCGCAGCAGTTCCGCGCGGCCCGCCTCGGGAGACGGCGAGACACCTTGTTCGGCGAGATGGGCAAACACGAACCCATCGATGGGCGTGCGCTCACGGGCCTTCAGCGCGGGGACCGAAAGCACGGGCACGGCCGGGCGAACCGGCGGGCTGAACGCCCAGTGCGAAGACCACGGGGCCCCCTGCTCGATCCATTTCTTGAGGATCGCGATTTCGTCGGGCTTGAGTTGCCGCACCGACTCCGGCGGCGGCATGACCTCATCCTCGTGCGGACTGATCAGCCGCTGGTAAAGATCACTGTCCTCCAGAGAACCCGGAACAACGACCGAGACGCCATCCTTGTTCCGAAAAAGCCCATCGCGCTCATCCAGCCGCAAGTCCGCCTTGCGCGTCGCGGAGTCCGGCCCGTGACAGTGAAAGCACGCGTCCGAAAGGATGGGCAGCACCTGCCGGTTAAAGTGAACCGGCGCCTCCACGCTCCGCGCCTCAGGCAGGCTCGCGAGGAGCGCAACCAGCAAGTGAAATCCAGAAATGAAGCGAAGCCCGCCGAACCGTCCAACCATGGAGCGGAACGTAGCGCGCGACGAACCGCGCGCAACGTTTCGCGCATTAAATTTCCCGACTCCGATTCGAACAAATCAAAGCCAACCGGGACGATATTCCTTCGTCACGAATCGGTTCGCATCCGGAAGATTCGTCACTCGCAACGACGCCGAATCCCACTCGAGCCGGCGCCGCGAGCGAATCGCGACGTTGGCCAGCAACACCGACTCGGTGAACGGCCCTGAATATTCAAAGTTGGAACCCGGGAGCGGCCCGCCCTTGCAGCCGAGCAACCACTCCGCGAAGGGACCGTCCTTGACGCGAGGGATCGTGCGTGGGGGAAGACTGGAGGCACGCTCGCGCATCTTTACCTCCGGGATGATGCGCACGGAGTCGTAGTAGAAGCTGCAGAGCACGGTGGCTTTCGAGCCGAAGAGCAGCGTGCCGGCCTCGGGATTCAAATCGCGCCCCATCTCCAAGTCCGGCGGAAGCACCGGCAGCAAGCCACCGTCGGACCACGTGTACTTGACCGGCGGCATCTTGCCGCGGGCCGGGAAATAGTTCGTCACCACGGACGCCAGTGGCGAAGCCACATCCGATGCGCCAGTCGAAATCGCCTCGACCGCAGTGGGGGCACCCAAGCCGAGAGCCCAGTACGCACCGTCCATGATGTGGCAAGCCACGTCACCGAATGCGCCGGTCCCAAAATCCCACCAACCGCGCCACTTGAACGGGAGGTAAGCCGGATCATAGTTGCGCGGCGAAGCGACGCCGAGCCAGGCATCCCAGTTGAGCGTCGACGGGACGACGGGCAGGAACTTCGAGTGGTCGGGAGGCGCAAACGTTCCCACTGGGGCGCGCCACGGCGGGTAGAAAGGACGATCGGTCCAGCTCACCACCTCGTGCACGTCACCAAGAACGCCCGCGTCGACCCACTCCTTGAGCAGACGGCAGCCGTCGCCAGCGTGCCCCTGATTGCCCATCTGGGTGACGACCTTCTTCTCGCGCGCGACACGCGCCAACTCGCGCGCCTCCCAGATCGTGTGGGTGAGCGGCTTCTCGACGTAGACGTGCTTGCCCAGACGCAGCGCCGCGAGCGCCGCCGGGAAGTGCATATGATCCGGAGTGGAGATCGTGACCGCGTCGATTCGATTGCCGAGCTTGTCGAACATCTTCCGGAAATCGTCGAAACGCTCCGCGCCCGCCGCCCGCCCCGCAGCCTCCGCATGGCGCTCCTGAAACTTCTTCAACGCGCCATCCGCGCGCTCGGAATCGACATCGCACAGAGCAACGATGTTCTCGTTGCGCACTCCCTCGACCGCCGCACCGCCGCGGCCGCCGACCCCGATGACTGCGACGTTGAGACGGTTCAGCGGCGAAGGGGTGCCTGGGGGCTGGGAACGAAGCACGGCCGGAAACGCCAGAGCGCTCGCGGCCACGGAGCTGGTCTTCAGGAAAGAACGACGACTCAACGAAGGCATGGAGGGGAATGATGAGGGTTGACCGGGGTAGACTCCGAGTCGAGGCCGGCGCCATCGGCTCTCTGGCCAACCTGCGGGAATCAGCGGCCCGCGCAAGCCCGCGCTCGGGCGGCGCGGATGGTTTGGGATTGCCCGAAGCCTCCCGGCCACAAAGCCTGTGCCCGCGATGGAGCTGCATGTCCTGCCCTCGGGCCCGATCCAGACCAATGCGTACCTGCTCGTCGCGCCCACACTGCGCGAGGCCGTCTTGATCGACGCTCCCGAGGGCATCTGGGCGAAGATCGAGCCGCTGCTCCGCGCCAGCCAAGCGACACTCCGGGAGGTCTGGATCACGCACGGGCACTGGGACCACACGCAGGGCGGTGCCGAGGTCGTCCAGCAATCCGGCGCGCGCGTCCGCGCCCACCGCGCCGATCAGCCGCTGATTGAGACGCCCGAAGTGATGACCGTATTCCTGCGGGGAGGCATCCGCGTGGACCCGATCCACGTCGATCACTGGCTCACCCCCGGCGAACGCTGGGAAGCGCTCGGTGCGCCGGTCGAATGCCGCCACGTGCCTGGCCACTGCCCGGGCAATGTCCTCTTCTACTTTTCGTCGTTGGGCGCGGCCTTCGTGGGCGACGCCCTCTTCGCGGGCAGCGTCGGCCGCACCGATCTTCCTGGCGGCAGCGCCGCCACCTTGGCCGAGAGCATCCGCTCGCAGATCTACACGCTGCCGGACGCCACGGTTGTTTATCCCGGCCACGGTCCGTCCACGCGGGTCGCGGACGAGAAAGCCACCAACCCCTTCGTGCGTGCATGAACCACGCCCCCGATGCCGTCCACGAGGGATTCATGCGCCGGGCGCTTGAGCTCGCTCGGCGCGGATGGGGCCACACCGCCCCGAATCCCATGGTGGGGGCGGTCATCGTGGAAGATGGACGCATCGTGGCGGAGGGCCACCACGCCCAAGACGGCGGCCCCCACGCCGAGCGCGTCGCGCTCGAGGCACTCGGTCGGCCACCGCGCCCCGATGCCACCCTCTACGTCACGCTTGAACCGTGTTCAACCGTCGGTCGCACCGGGGCCTGCTGCGACCGGATCCGGGCCTCGGGACTGCGCCGGGTGGTCGTCGGCGCGACCGATCCCCTACCCAGCCACGCTGGGCGCGCCTTCACCGTCCTGCGCGACGCTGGCATCGAGGTGATCTCGGGCGTGTTGGAACGGGAGTGCTCGGATCTCAACCTCATCTTCAATCACTGGGCAGCGCGCGGCACGCCCTTGCTGGCGGCGAAGGTTGCCACGACCCTGGACGGAAAGATCGCCACGCGGATGGCGGATTCCAAGTGGATCACCGGCGAGGAGGCGCGCGCGGATGTCCACCGCTGGCGCCGCCTCTTCCCGGCCATCGCCGTCGGCGCGGGCACCGTCGCGACGGACAATCCGAAACTCACCGCACGCTCCGCCGACGAGGAGTGGTGTCCGTGGCGCTTCGTCTTTGACGGTCGGCTCCGATTGTGGAACGAGCGCAATCTACCCGGGCTCTTCACCGATCAATACCGTCATCGCACGATCGTTGTGACCACGCAGCACGGCGGCCTCGGCTACGTGCGCAAGCTTCGCGATCTCGGCGTGCAGGTCTGGATCGTACCCTCACCCACGCAGCGGGTGAACCTCGCGGAGTTTCGGCGCCGCTGCGCTGAGGAAAAGATCAGCGGCATCTTCATCGAGGGCGGATCCCAGCTCATTAGCGAGCTGATCCAGCTCCGAGAGCTCGATTACCTAATGGTCTACCGCTCCCCGATGCTCTTCGCGGACGACCGGGCCAAGAGCGCTTTCAGCGGCCTGCGCACCGAGCGCCTCGGAAACGCCGTCCGCCTGCGCGACGTTCGACATGAGACATTCGGCGATGACTTCCTGACCCGGGGCCACACCGTGTATCCGGAAAAAATGTACGTTGATGAGACTGTATTTAGCCTCGGGTAACGCACACAAGGTCGCCGAGTTCCAGGAACTGGTCCGGTCCTCCGGCCTGCCGATCGAAATCGTGTCCGCCCGCGCCGCGGGAGGCATGCCGGCGGTCAACGAAGACACGGGGACCTTCGTGGGGAACGCCACGAAGAAGGCCCTCGCTCTGCTACAAAACCTGCCGGCGCCGAGCTGGGTGCTTTCCGACGACAGCGGGCTCTGCGTGGACGCCCTCCACGGCGAGCCCGGCGTGGAATCGGCCTACTACGCCGGTCCCCAGGGCGACCCCGCCGCGAATCTCCGCAAGCTGGTCGAACAACTGCGCGAGGTTCCGAAGGAACGCCGCCGGGCAGCCTTCCACTGCGTGCTCGTGCTGGTGGGCACATCCCATCCGGTTCGCAGCTTCGCGGGGATTTGCCCGGGCACCCTGCGCGAGACCCCGGCGGGTGGCGCCGGCTTCGGGTACGACCCGCTATTCGTGCCCGAGGGCGAGACGCGCACGTTTGCCGAAATGCCCGAGGGCGAGAAAAACCAGCTCAGCCACCGCGCCCGTGCATGGACTGAACTCGCTACCTATCTGCGGACGCTGGTGCCCGGAGACGCCCACCGGCTCCAGCCATGATCGTCGCCCTCTCCTTCTTCGCCTTGGGCGGCCTCTGGGCGCTGCTGTTTGTCCGGCGCGTCGTCCCCCGACTCAATCTAGCCGCCTCACTCGGAGCCGCCGGCGCGCTGCTGCTCGTCGTCTCCTGCTGGCTCCCTTTCGCGCTCGCACGCACCGTGGGCCTCGCGCAGTCCATCCCGGCGACCTTTCTCGCACTCGCGGCCCTGCTGATCGTTGAGGCACGTGCGCTCCGCCGCTCGCCGCAGCGGTGGCAGCGCGATCGTGCCGTGTGGCGTGGGGCGATGCGGCGCGCGAGGTCCCTGCCGTCGCTCGGACTGTTCGCGCTGTGGGGATTTCACATCTGGGGACATTGGCTGCATTGCCTGCTCCCACGCGACGGAGCGCTGTGGAGCGCCGGAGCCGGCTGGGAGGATCAGTCGTTCCATGCCGCGCTCGCGACCTCCTTTGCGCATGGCGACAACCTCACCCGGCTGAGCTACCCGCATCTGCCGGACTGGCCGCTGGGTTACCCATTTCTTCCCGATTTCCAAGCGGGCTGGCTCCATGCCGCGGGCGTGTCGCTCTCCGATGCGTTCTGGATCGGCAACGTCGTTGCCTCAGCCGTGTTCCTCGTCTCCGGCGCGGCCCTGCTTCGGTCGTGGCTGCGCTCCCGTGCCGCGAGCCTCCTCGCGTTGCTGATCTGGCATCTCGCCGGCGGATTTGGGATCGCCGCTCTCGCGGTGCTGGGTTCCGACGCACCGTCATGGTCCGCCGCGTTACTGGCTCGCGACTATGCGAACGACTGGGAGTTGGGGCTCCACTTTCACAATCTCACCACCGCCATCGTCTGGCCGATGCGCGTCGCGTTCTTCGGGCTGGCGACCGCCGCCGGCATCGCGCTGCTTATCCAGCACCTCGTCGTCGGCACCCAGACGAGGCGCGCCGGCTTCGTCCTCGCCGGCGCCACCGCCGGCGGACTCCCGCTGGTCAGCGCCCACGCACTGGTCATCCTCGCCTGCGTCGTCACGCCGCTGTTCGTGCGTCACTCTCCCTGGCAACGGCGAGTCGGATGGACGCTCGCGACCCTGGTGGGAGCGTTGCTGGCGTTGCCGCAGGTGTTCTGGACCCGCGTGCAACTGGCGCAGTCCGAGCCACCCTTCCTGCGCTGGTCTCCGGGCTGGATGACGGGAACCGGTGGCGAACACCCCTGGACCGCGATGGCCCAACACTGGGCGTGGAACACGGGCATTTGGATGACGCTGGGGGCTGCCGCCTGGCTGTTTGCGGGCAGGCACTTTCGCCGGGAAACCTGGGGCTGGTGGCTGCTTCTCCCCCTCGGCTACCTCTGGGCGTTCCAGCCCTTCGTCTTTGATAACCTCAAGCTCTTCGCCGCGACGGCACTCGCGGCGGCCGCGGGTTGCGCGTGGTGGCTGCGTCGGGCGTGGCAGGCCGGCCTCGCCGGCGGCGCGGCCGCCGTGATTCTCGCAGCGCTCATGAGCGCGTCCGGCATCCAGTCGATCATCTCCGAGTGGCGCCGTCCGGCCGTGATCTCGAACGCCGACGAGCAGCGGTTCGCGCAACTGGTGCGCGAGCACACATCGCCGGACGCCCTGCTCCTCACCGGGCCGCAACTGAATCACCCGGCACTGATCCTCGCGGGTCGACGCGTGGTCGCCGCCAACCCATCGGGGATGACGCTCCATGGGGTACCGCAGATGAATGCCCGCACCGAAGCGGTCGCGGCGATCTACCGCGGAGCGCCCACCGCCCGCGAAAATCTTCTGGCCAGCGGCGCCCAGTGGATCGTGCTGGGGCCAATGGAGCGCGC
>CAIOYO010000011.1 GCA_903862595.1 uncultured Opitutaceae bacterium
GCGCCCGCGAACGTCATCGTCCGCCGCCCCTTGAGGTGGAAGGCTCGGATCGCCGCCCGCTCCCGCGCGATCGTCGCGTCCGACCACAGGCTATGCGGCGCGAGCGTTTCCTGATCATACAGCAGCACAGTTCCGTCGGCATAGATCAATCCGAGGGCCTCGAGTAAATCACCCTCTGGAAGGCGCACGGGAAAGTAGGTGAACCGGGGTGCTTCGCCCGGCGCTGGTCGGGGAATCTCGTCCCGCTGGCCCAGCCACTCCTTCAGCCTGGCGTTGTGCGCGGCGTTCGCGGCGGAGATCGGAGTCTCGACGACCGGGAGACGACTCAGAATGTAGGCGACGACCAGGGCGATCTTCTCTTCGCCAAGAGCGTCTTTCCACGGCGGCATGCCCGTATCCAGCGCACCATTCATGATCGTGGTGAAGATGTCGGCCGGCCGGCCGCCGCGGTCCCAGATGCCGTCGGTGAGATCTGAGCCGGAGACGGCGGGATTGCCGGCCTTTCCGCGCATGTTCTCAAGGTGGCATTGAGCGCAGGCCGTGTTGAAGAGCGTGCGCCCCACTTCAAGGTTGGCGGGATTCGTGCCGAGACTGCGCAGCAAGGAGTCGTTGATGAGCGACGGTCCGGTGCCCTGCTGCCGGACGCGTGCGACCGCCTCATCGACGCTCGCAGCGCGTCCCTGAGTAGCCGCGGGAACCAGGCAGAGCACCCAGGTCAGAACAAGAGGCAGTGGTGAATGAATCGGAAGACGGGCCATCGGGACGCGGGTGGTGGAGACAAAGGCGAAGGGGAAATCCGATCCGCAGGGGAACGGATGAGGGGGCGTTTTCCAGGAGTAAGTGCGAACCCCGCCAGCGGGGTCATGCCGGTGATCAAAGCATAGGCTCTCCGGCGGTCGAAACGAATAGTCGCCGCTGGGGAACTCGATCAGAACTTGGCCTAATATTGGAGTTCATGCGATGTCTCTTTCCTTATCGTGGAAGTTTCGAAGAAAACCTCGCTATGCAGCCTAAAGTGAGGCGGAGTTAGGTCTGATATGAACACGGCGATACGACCCTGGAGTAGGCGGCGTTTTCTCGGAACCGTGGGTGGTGCGGCGGGATTTTTAATCCTCAAAGACGCCCGTTCGGCCCGTTCCTATCACGCCAACGAGAAGCTCCGGGTGGCCGCGGTCGGAATCGGCGGCATGGGGGCTTGGAACCTCGCGCATTTTGCCGGTGAAAACGTCGAGTTCCTTGGAGGGAACATGCTCCTCAAGCCGGCGATGCGGCCCGAGACGACGGGTGAGGACATCGTCGCCTTGTGCGACGTGGACGAACGGACTGCGGATCGCCTGATCCCGGGGAAGCGGAATCCCGCCGCCGAGACTTTCGCCCGTTATCCGAAGGCGAAACGGTATCTCGACTACCGCCAGATGCTCGACGAAATGGACAACCAGATCGATGCCGTCGTGGTCAGCACGCCTGACCATCTCCACGCTCCGATCAGTCTGGCGGCGATGCGGCGGGGTAAACATGTTTACTGTGAGAAGCCAGGCGCCCATTCGGTCGTCGAGGGGCGCTTGATGACCCAAGTGGCGGCCGAGAAGGGAGTCGCCACTCAGCTGGGCACCCAGATGCACGCTTCGGAAAACTACCGGCGGGTGGTCGAACTGATCCGATCGGGTGCCATCGGTTCAGTGCAGGAATTCCACATCTGGCCGCGCGGGGAGATAGGCGCCCCGAACGACCGGCCGGTCGAGACTCCACCCGTACCTGAAGGGTTTCACTGGGACTTGTTTCTGGGAGCGACCCGTCACCGGCCTTACCACCCCGTCTACTCACGGGGCTGTGGTGGGAACTGGCAGCGTTGGTGGGATTTTGGCTGCGGCAATCTCGGCAACATGGCCGGCCACTTCTTTGATCTGGCCTTTTGGGCGCTGGAGCTCCGCCATCCGCTCTCAGTCGAAGCGGAAGGGCCGCCGCCGCACTCCGAGACCACACCGTCCCGCCTGCACGTGCGGTACCGATTCCCCGCCCGCGGGACCCTGCCGCCGGCCCTTCTCACTTGGACGCAGGGCAATCAACCGCCACCGATCTTCGCGGAAAACAATATCCCCAATTGGGCTTGGGGCGTCTTCCGCGGCACGGAGGGGATGCTGTTGGTGAACTACGATCGTTACGTGCTTTGGCCCGAGGCGAAGTTCGCCGGGTTCGTACCTCCTTTGCCGAGCATCCCTCGTTCGATCGGAGAGGAGCTCGGTCAGCGCGCCGAGTGGATGGCCGCCTATCGCTTGCTCCCTTCAGCGCGAAAAGTGGCTGAAGTCGGCCACCGTTTGGAATGGATCAACGCCTGCAAGACGGGAAGTCCGACTTCCTGCAACTTCGGCTACGCCAGCGCGATCATGGAGGCAATTAATCTGGGTGCGGTGGCCTACCGCGCAGGTACCCGTCTGGACTGGGACGCCGCTAATCTCCGCGTCACGAACGCCCCCCACGCCAACGCGCTCCTCACGCGGGCCTATCGGCCCGGCTGGGGCATGTAGACGGCAGGACAGGGTCCGTCCGGGCGACACCCCGCACGGAAGAGTCCACGCAGCGAGACCCTGGGTCCTGCCGAACCCGGCGAACGCGAATTCCAGCGCCTGCTGCCGGCTGTCAAATCGGGTAAGCCGCAGCCTGACCCCTCTCCGGTTGACGCCAGCTCAACGGGCTCGGATCCGCGAAGTCGCGGGGACCGGGCGCGGTTCACGGGACCGCGTAAAGTTCGATCAAGACGATGCCCGCACCGGGCCCGGTGGCGTGGACGGTGTAGCTGCCAGAGCCTGCCACGAAGCGCTCCGCGGCATCGCGGCTGCCGCGCGCGAGCGGAAACGCCCCCACCGCATTGAATCCGGCCTCCAGTGACGCATCCCAGTCGTTGTTCAGCGCCACACTCCGCGCTCCCGCGAAAATCTCGAGCCGCGGATCCTCCAGCACGGGTGTCACGCCGAACTGCCGCAGCCCGGGGCCGACGTTGCGCACGAGCAGCGGCCTCGTGCCGCCGCTGAGCACCGCGCCCACGATCACCGTCTCGCCCGCCGCCAGGCTCAGCCGGCACGAGAGATTCGAGAGCTGCGTGCCGGCATCCTGCGATAGGTCGTAAACTTCGACGAGCGCTTCCGCGAGCGCGCCCGGATTCAGCAGGTGAATCGTGTAGGAGCCGGGCGGCAGCGTGACTTTCATTGCCGCATCCCGGCTCCCGCCATCGAGCGCGAATGCGCCCACCGAGGCGAAGTCGCCCGCAAGCGTCGCGTCCCAATCATTGTTTTGGTCGATCTGCGTCTGGCCGGAAAACAGCGCGAGCGCCGGATCCGCGACAAAACGCGCAACTCCAAGCGCGCCCAGTTTTGGTCCGACGCCGCGGATCAGCAGCGTCTTCGCCCCGCTGCCCGCGATGCTGAAGCCCACGATCAGCGTTGCATCACCCCCGCCGGCGAAGGCGCGTGTCGAGACGTTGGTGAGCCGCGGCACCTCCGCACTCAC
>CAIOYO010000012.1 GCA_903862595.1 uncultured Opitutaceae bacterium
CGAGCATGGCGAGCATCCAGACTGCATTGAGGAGGATGCCGATGCTCCAGCCCGCGGCGACGCCAGGCGGGAGGGCTGCGCGGCGGGGGTCCTCTCCGCGCTGCATCGCCTTGATTCCGAGGAGCCGCTCCGCCGCGATTAGCTGGACCAACTCCAGCGCCAGTAGCAGCGGCGAAAGGTAGAGAAAGACCGGTGGCGTCATGGCCTTCCGTGCCCCTGGACCACGTCGTGGTCGTTCAGTGGCCGGCCGCTCCGGCGTCCGCGCTCCGCAGATCCGGTGCGCCGAGACGCAGGCCGCTCTTGGAGTCGATCAGGATGCTGGCGGCGTCGCCCCACGAGCGGGCGGAGGCCTCGGGCGAGTTTGCGTAGAGACGTTGGAGGGCGAGGGTGTGGCCCTTCGCTTCCAGCATGACTGCGGTGTCGCGTGACGTCAGGAAGGGCTCCACCCGGATAATGTCCGGCATCCATTGATGGTGGAAGCGCGGGGCATCCACCGCTTGGGTGAGGCTCATGGCGTCGTCGATGACGTGGGTGATCACGTGCAGCGTCGTCGTGATGATGGTCGGACCGCCCGGGCTCCCGGTGACCATGAACAAGCGCCCGTCGCGGAGCACGATCGTCGGCGTCATGGATGAGAGCGGACGCTTGCCGGGGGCGATGGCGTTGGCGGCGCCTTGCAGGAGGCCGAACATGTTCCGCACCCCGACCTTGGACGTGAAGTCGTCCATTTCATTGTTCAGCAGGAAACCGGCGCCGGGGACGGTGACCCCGCAACCGAAGAGCCCGTTCAGCGTGTAGGTGACGCTCACCGCGTTGCCGGCGGCGTCGACGATGGAGTAGTGGGTGGTCTCGGAGGACTCGTTACCGGCGGCGGGAGGCGTAGCCGGTTGGAGTCCGAACGGCGTGCCGGCGGCGAGGCCGGCGCTCGGTGTCGCGCGCTCGGTCGAGAAGTGCTTCATCAGTCCGCGTGCGTAGGCAGGATCGGTGAGGCCGGCGACGGGGACGCGCACGAAGTCCGGGTCGCCGAGGTATTCGGCACGATCCCGAAAAGCGCGGCGCATGACTTCGGTGACCAAGTGGATGCGCGCGGCGGAATTGTGGCCGAGATCGCCGAGCGCGTGGGGCTCGAGCATGGCGAGCATCTGCAGCAGCGCGATGCCTCCGGAGCTGGGTGGAGGCATGGTGATGATTTCGTGCCCTCGATATGAGCCACGGAGCACTTCGCGCTCGACGGGGCGGTAGGCGCGCAGGTCATCGCGGGTGATCAGCCCGCCGTTTCGCGCCATATCGTCGGCGAGCAACGCGGCCGTCTCGCCCTCGTAGAACTCGCGCGGACCGTGCGTCTGCAGGCGTGCGAAGGTGCGACCGAGCTCGGGTTGGATCCAGCGCTCCCCGGCTTGGTACAGTCGCCCGTTGCGCTGAAAGACGCGGCGAGATTCTGGAAATCGTTCGAAGATGCCCTCGCCAGCCGCCAAGTCGCGGGCGAGTCCGGGGGTCACGGGGATCCCTTCGGCGGCGAGCTTGCGGGCGGGTTCGACCAAGTCCGACCAGGAGAACTTGCCGGAACCGTACCGCTCAAGGGCGAGGGCGAGCCCGGCCACGGTGCCCGGCACCCCGGCGGCGAGGTGCCCAAGCGTCGAGCGTCCAGGCACCACCTGCCCCGATGCGTCGAGGTACATGTCGGCCGCGGCGGCCGCGGGCGCACGCTCCCGGAAGTCGATGGCGGTGGTCCGGCCATCTTCAAGCCGGAGCACGAGGAATCCGCCTCCGCCGATGTTGCCGGCCCGCGGATAAGTCACCGTGAGGGCGAGTCCCGTGGCGACGGCGGCGTCCACCGCGTTGCCGCCGCGGCGCAGGATGTCGGCACCGACCTCGGATGCAGTCAGGCTGGCAGAGACGACGACGCCCTTGGGCGCTTCGAAGGGTGCGCGCTGGGCAAGCAGCACCCCTGCGGGGCTGGAGAAGACCAGCCCGATCGCGAGGAGGCGGGAAACGGTCCGCGCGCTGACCACGCGGCGGACGACGGCGACGAAGGGGAGCGGGTAACGCATGGCGGGAGCCGGGGCTCCCATCACGCAAACCGCAATTGGCGCGGGACGCGAGCGTGCTTCGCTCGGATTCCGCCTTACCCTTGGACTAGACCTTGCGCAGCTTGGTCACGCGGCCGCCGCGCACCCACTCGACCACGAAAATATTGCCGTCGCGATCGAAGCAGGCGTCGTGCGGGTGGATGAACCGTCCGTCCTCCCAAGTCTCCGGCTTGGTGCGCATGACCAGGCCTCCCTGTCCGCCCTTGTTGAGTACGCGATCGGTCCACGCCTGATCGAACCCGAGGTGGGTGATGACTTGGTTATCCTTGCCGAGCAGCGTGACGCGGGCGTGCAGGTCCGGGATGAGCAGAAGATCGCCGCGGACGTCGATGTGGTCGGGGTTCGTGAGTCCCTCGACGGTGCTGACGTATTGGCCCTCGAGGGTGAAATACTCGAGGCGTTGATTTCCGCGGTCACAGACGACGAGCATCGGCGTGCGGCCCGGTCGGTTGTCGACCCAGCAGCCGTGAGGATTGGTGAACTTCCCGTGCTGGTCCTTGCCGCCCTTGCCGCCGAACGTCCGGAGGTGGCGACCGTCGGCGCTGTACTGGTGGATGTAGGGCGTGCCGTAGCCGTTGGTGATGTAGAGACTCCCGTCGGTCGGATGGAACGCGACGTTGGTGGGGATGAACTGTTTGCGCTCGGTGTAGACACCGGACTCCCACGGGACGCTCTGGGCCCAGACCAGCTCGCCATTGAGGGTCGTCTTCACGACGAGGTTGGCCCACGTCAGCGAGAGGTACAGGTACTCGGTATTGCCCTCCTTGCGGAGGTCGAGGCCGTGTCCGACGGTGTGGATGTTGGAGGCGCTGTACTCGCTGCCGAAGCTGCGGACGAAGCGGCCCGACGGATCGAAGACCGCGACGGCATCTTGGTGGCGCACGGAGGACGCGCCGGTGTTGTTCAGGATGTAGATGAATCCGGCTTCGTCGACCGTGACTCCGTGCGTCTCGCCCCACTTGATGTGATCCGGCAGCGTGCCCCAGTAGTGATGGCACTCGTACGTGTGCTCACCCGTGCCGATGATGGCCTTCTTGGCCGGCCCCTTGTCGGAGGCGCGGAGGATGGCGGGGGCGGCGAAGGCGGCCGAGAGCGTGGCGCTGGATTGGAGGAAGGAGCGGCGATTCATGGGTGGCGGAGAAGAGACGGAGAGGGCTGAGATGGAAGGAACGCGGTCTCGATGGCGGGAGGATTAGGGCCGCAGGCTGGCCTGTCGAGTCGCCAGATGAGGTGGGTTCGGGCGAAAAAAAGGCACGCGCCCGGTGTGGGCGCGTGCCTGGGGAAGGAAGCTGAGCTGAGGAGGAACTCAGTTGCTCTTCAGCTGCGCGTCCGCGGCGGCGTCGTCGCTCGGATCGTCCGGAATGCGCATGTTGTAGAAGCTCCGGTAGACGAAGACCAAGCCGACCAGGAGGATCACCCAGCCGAAGAGCTGCTTGGTGCCCTCGTCCTTCATCTTCACCGCGATTTCGACGGCGAGCAGGCCGAAGAGCGTGGTGAACTTGATCACCGGATTCAGGGAGACGGACGAGGTGTCCTTGAACGGATCACCTACCGTGTCGCCCACGACAGTCGCGGCATGGAGCGGCGTGTGCTTCTGCCGGAGCTCGACCTCGACGATCTTCTTGGCGTTGTCCCACGCGCCGCCGGCGTTGGCCATGAAGATGGCCTGGAAGAGGCCGAAGAAGGCCATGCCGATCAGGTAGCCGATGAAGAAGAACGGATCGAAGAACGGCAGGGCGAGCGCGAAGCAGAAGATCACCACGAAGATGTTCACCATGCCGCGCTGAGCGTACTGCGTGCAGATGCGCACGACCTCCTTGGAGGCCTCGGTCGATGCGGTGGCGGCATCGAGCCGCATGTTCTTCTTGATGTAGACGACCGCGCGGTAGGCGCCGGTGACGACGGCCTGGGTGGAAGCGCCGGTGAACCAGTAGATCACGCTACCGCCCATGAGCAGGCCGAGGAGGGCCTCGGGGTGGACCAGCGAGAGGCGGCCGATCGTGTCGGGGTAGATCTGCTGGAGCATCAGAATGATGCCGAACACCATCGTCGTGGCGCCCACGACGGCGGTGCCGATGAGCACGGGCTTGGCGGTGGCCTTGAACGTGTTGCCGGCGCCGTCGCCCTTCTCGAGCTGGTACTTGGCGTTCTCGAAGTCGGGCTTGAACTTGAAGTCGCGCTCGATCTCGGCCGCCGTCTCCTTCTTGGATTCGATCTGCGAGAGCTCGTAAACGGATTGCGCGTTGTCGGTCACCGGACCGAAGCTGTCGACTGCGATCGTGACCGGGCCCATGCCGAGGAAGCCGAAGGCGACGAGACCGAAGGCGAAGATCGGAGCGGCGAAGCCGATGCTCTCCGGAATCATTCCGGCGACGCTCGGGTGCCCGGCAAAGTAGGCGGCGCCGGCCATGAGCGCGAGGATGGTCACGCCCTGCCAGAAGGCGGAGAAGTTGCCGGCGACGAAGCCGCTGAGGATGTTCAGGGAAGCGCCGCCCTGGCGGGAGGATGTGACGACCTCCTTGACGTGGCGGCTCTCGGTGGACGTGAAGACCTTCGTGAACTCCGGGATGATCGCTCCCGCGATGGTGCCCAGCGAGATGATGGTTGAGAGGACCCACCACAGACCCGGGTGGCCGTCGAGGTGCCCGAGCAGGAACCAGCTCGCGGCGTAGGTGACGATGATCGAGACGATCGAGGTGAGCCAGACCAGGTTGGTCAGCGGCTGCTCAAGGTTGAAGTCGCGCGAGCCACCATAGAGCAGCTTGCTCATCGACTCGTTCATGAGGTAGCTGACGAGCGACGTCACCACCATGAGGATGCGCATCGCGAAGAGCCAGATGATGAGCGTGCCACAGAGGACCGGGCTGGCGGCGAGGGCGAGGGCGAGGAAGGCGATCAGGGCGACGCCGGTGACGCCGTAGGTCTCGAAGCCGTCGGCGGTCGGACCGACGGAGTCGCCGGCGTTGTCGCCGGTGCAGTCGGCGATGACGCCGGGGTTGCGCGGGTCGTCCTCCGGCAGGTTGAAGACGATCTTCATCAAGTCTGCGCCGATGTCGGCGATCTTGGTGAAGATGCCGCCGCAGATGCGCAGCGCGGAGGCGCCGAGGGATTCACCGATCGCGAAACCCACGAAGCACGGGCCGGCGAGGTTGCTGGGCAGGAACGCGAGGATCGCGATCATGAACAGCAGCTCGATCGAGACGAGCAGCAGGCCGACGCTCATGCCGGAGCGCAGCGGGATCGTCAGGGTGGCGAGCGGATTGCCGCGCAGCGCGGAGAACGCGGCGCGCGAGTTGGCCACCGTGTTGATCCGGATGCCGAACCACGCGACACCGTAGCTGCCGAGGATGCCGAGGACGGAGGACGCCAAGATGATCGCGACGGCGCCGACGGATTCCTGCACGAGACCACCGAAATAATAGGCCATGCACACCGCGATCAGGCCCCAGAGCCCGATCAGGAACTTACCCTGCTGCGCCAGGTAGGTCTTGCAGGTCTCCCAGATGACGTTGGAGACCGCCGCCATCGACCGGTGAACCGGGAGGGCCTTGGTCTGCTGGTATTGCCACCAACCGAACAGGATGCCGACCACGCACACGGCGAGTCCGAGGTACAGCACTTGGTATCCGGACAGCGCGCCTCCAAGAAAGGAGACCTGCCCGAGATCGGGGATCTTGATGTCGGCTTCGCCCGCGCGGGCGGCCGGAGTGAGGGACACAGCCAATGCAGCGGCTGCGGCCAAGCTTTGCCAGGGTTTCAGAATCATACGGGGTAGGGAGTGTCCGGACTGTTGCCCCGCCCCGGCCTGCTTCGCCAGTCAATTTCCAGCCGAGGGCGCTCCCGGGGAGTCGTTTAGGTGGCCGCGGAGGCAGGCCGAAAAGCGGACCTAATGGGGCGGCGAGGCCTCTGCTACCTCGGAAGCGGTCGGGGTGATTCCGTAAAACCAACGCGAATCTGCAGTCCGGCTATGAACGGAGCTACTTCCTGATTTTCGCCTCGGGCTCATCTGCGCGTGGGCTCAGATCGAGCATCCGGCGCAGCACCCAGCAGAACGCGAGGGTGTCGAGGAACGGGAAGATCGCCATCTTGCGGAACGTGTAGTTCGCGGTGCCGGCCACGCGTGGACGGTGGGCGACGGGTATTTCCATGATGCGCCAGCCGCCGGAGGCGGCGCAGGCGGGGATGAAGGAATAGAGCGTGCGAAACGGGGGAAGGGACGCGCGTACCTCGCGACGGAAGAGGCGCAGCGCACAGCCGCTGTCGCTGACGCCGTCGCGCAGGAGGGCGCGGCGGACATGGTTGGCGATCCGCGACATGATCTTTCGGGCCAGTGAGTCCTGTCGTCCCACGCGGCGTCCGACCAGCAGATCGGCCTCTTCGCGCCGTTCCCACAGGCGCGCGAGTTCAGCGGGGGGGTTCTGGCCGTCGCCATCGAGGGTGGCGATCCAGGGAGCGCGCACGCGTTCAAGCCCGCGCCACAGCGCCACGGCTTGCCCGCGGTTTCTGGGAAGAACCACGAGCTGCAGCGCCGGCCATTGCGCAGCCGCTGCGGCCAGCACGGCGCGAGAGTCGTCCGAGCTCCCGTCATCGATGGCGATCACCTCGGCGTGCAGGTTTAGGCGGTCCAGCGTCTCGCGCAGCTCCGCCAGGAGCGGCGGGATGTTGGGTGACTCGTTGTAGAACGGAATGACGACGCTGAGCTCCGGAGTACGCTCCGCCGACGCGAAAGCCGGCGTGGATTCAGGCGAGAGGGCGCGCATGGTGCAGCGAGTCTTCAGCAGGGGTAGGGAACCGCTCCGGGAAGCGGTGGGCATCCTTACTCTGCCGACTCAGCGCGCGGGCGCAAGTGGTCCCGCCGCGACCGCCGCCCACGGATCTCCACCGAGGAGCAGTTCGCTCAGCCCGAAGGCGCTCAGCAGGGCATCCTCGTGGAAACCGTAGCGGAAATAGCTTCCACAGAAGTAGGTTTCCGTCGTCCCGCGCGCCGCCGCATTGAGACCCGGAAGCGCGGCCTGCGCTTGGATGGCTCCCAAGCTGAACAGGGGGTGCGCCGTTTCGATTCTCTGCAGGACGCGCGCCGGGTCGATGGACTCCGGGCGGCCGATGGTGACAAAGTAATTCTCCCGGTCGCTGACGCCTTGGAGCTGGTTCATCCAGTAATGGGTCGCCGTGGTGCCGGGCCCGCCCTTTCGCGACGTGAGCTCGTAATTCCACGAGGACCAGGCCAGCCGGGTCTTCGGCATGACGCTGGCGTCCGTGTGCAACGTCGCCGTGTTCGGCTGGTACCGGAACTCCTGCAGCACCGCGCGCTCGCCGGGGGTGACGTCGCCGAGGAGAGCCAAGGCCTCGTCGGCATGCGTCGCGACAATGACGCGGTCGAAGGCATGGGTCGCGCCGGACGCCGTCTCCACGGTGACCCTGCCGGAGGCACGCTTGATGCGCGTGGCGGCGTCGCCGACGAGGATCCGGTCGCGCCACGGCGCGGTCAGTCGGCGGACGTATTCTCGCGAGCCGCCCTCGACGGTACGCCAGGGATGCTGGGTGTTCAGGCCGAGGAATCCGTGATTATGGAAGAAGTGCAGCAGCGTGGCGGCCGGAAACGTCATCATGAGCTCCGGCGGAGTGCTCCACACGGCCGAACTCATGGGCACGAGGTAAAGATTGAAGAAGTCGTCGCCGTAGCCGCGCGCACGCACGTAGTCGCCCAGCGTCAGCGCAGCGGTTTCCGGCTGACGCAGCGCGGCCACCGCCTCTTGGTTGAAGCGGTTAATCTGCAGGAGCATCCGGATGAACCGGGGGCGAAGCAGGTTGCGGCGCTGGGCGAAGAGATGGTTCAGCGATGAACCGGCGAACTCGATGTTCTCGACCGTATGCTTCACCGAGAACGACATGTTCGTCGGCTTGGTCGGCACCGCGAGTTCGCGGAAGAGCCGGGTCAACAGCGGGTATGTGACCTCGTTGTAGACCATGAAGCCCGTGTCGACCGGTCGGATACGCGCGGGTCCGAGGGCCGATGCGGGCTCGTTGATCTCGACGGTGTGGGTGTGCCCGCCGACACGGTGGTTGCGCTCGAACAGCGTGAGATCGTGGTGTCGCTGGAGAAAATGCGCGCAGCCCAGACCGGCGATGCCGGTGCCGATGATCGCGATGCGGGCCATGGCGGCGAACGAACGTCGCTCAGGCGTCAGGCGCCCGGGGCGGGGGGAGTCTGGGAGGACTTCTGTCCCGAGCGGAGTTCGTGGGCGAGCTCGCTCACGTCCTTGTGCACGGCGGGCGATTCCGTCTTCCGGGGGGCCTCGCTATTGGCGGCTTGCACCGTCGCCACCGCGATGGCGGCGGCGGCCGGGATGACCTGCTTGAGGGGAGAACTGCCGTGCTCGCGACGGGCGCGGGCGGCGGATTCGGCCGCGGCGACGGAGGCGGCATGCTCGGCGCGAGCCCCCTCGTCGAGGACCGCCTGCGGCACGGGCTTCAGGCCCCAGATGAAACCCGTCCAGGACAAGAACTTCAACCCGTAGTAGGTCGGATCGATCTCCCACCAATAGAATCCATTGCGGGTGGACGACTGGTAGCGGTGGTGATTGTTGTGCCAGCCTTCGCCGAGCGTGATGATCGCGAGGATGAAGCTGTTGCGCGAGTCGTCCTCGGTGCGGAACCGACGGCGACCCATGAGATGCGCCATGGAGTTGATGCACGCGGTGCCGTGGAAAAGGACCGTGGTGCTGATGAAGAAGGCCCAGACCAGCATCTGGGGGCCGGTGGTGCCGAGGCCCGGAGCCACGCGCTCCAACAGCGCCCCCACGCCGAACAAAGCGACGGCAAACAGGGTGGGCACGACGAGATCGAAGCGGTTTAGCCACACCAGTTCGGGAAAGCGCGCGAGGTCGCGGATCTTCGAATAATCGGTGGGAAAGTTACGGCGACTGGTGATCCAGCCGATGTGCGACCAAAGGAAGCCGTGCACGTGCGGGGAATGGGCGTCATCCGGTTGGTCGGAATGCTGATGGTGGTGCCGGTGATGGTAGGCCCACCAGAGCGAACCGCGCTGCACGGTGGTCGCCGCGAACACCGCGAGCAGGAACTGGCCGAAGCGCGACGTGCTGTAGGTCTTGTGCGAGAAGTAGCGGTGGTGGATGCCCGTCACCGCGAACATGCGGATGAAGTAGAGAGCAACGGCGGACCAGACCGCGACCGGGCTCCAGCCGACCCAGATTACGCCGAGGCAGCCCGCATGCAGGAAGATGAACGGCAGCACGCGCAACCAGTCGACCCGGTCGGGTTGCTCACGCAGGCGAGCGGCTCCTTCCGGACAGTAGTCGGAGTCGATCCACTGAATGAGGGCGCGGTTCATGCGCTGCAGCAAGGAAGGCGGGACGGCGGACGGGACGGACTCGGGCATCAGTGGATAACGTTCTCCCGGAATCGAAGCGAGGCAAGCGGTGTTTTTGGACAGGCAGGGGTCTCGTTTGGATCTCCTTCAACCAGCGTGGGTCGTGGGGCAGCCGCTGTTCGCTTGCGTTGATGACCGGGAGAGCCGACCCTCGGGCATGAGTTCTCCGCAGACATCGCTGGTCACGCGGCGAGAGATCTTCGGCTGGTGTTGCTTCGATTTCGCCAACTCGGCGTTTACGACGATCATCGTCACCGTCGTCTATGCCGTCTACTTCAAGGACGTGATTGCCGGCGGCGCTGCGGAGGCGGCGGGATGGTGGGGTCGGACGCTGGCGTTGTCCCAGGCGGCCGTGATCGTGCTGGCGCCGTGGCTGGGGGCGATGGCGGATTTCACGGCGCGAAAGAAACGGCTGCTGCTGGGTTCTGCGCTCGTGTGCTCGGTGGCCACCGCGGCGCTGAGCCTCACCGGGCCGGGGGACATCCTTCTGGCCGTCACCTTGGTCGCCTTGGCCAACGTGGCCTTTTGTCTGAGCGAGTCGGCCTGCGCCAGCTTCCTGCCCGAGATCAGCACGCCGGCCAACGTCGGGCGCATTTCCGCCTATGGATGGAGCTTCGGCTACATGGGTGGCTTGCTCAGCCTTGCGCTCGCGCTGGCGTTGATCGTGGGCTTGGGAGCGTCGGCTCGCTGGACGTTCCTGATGACCGGTGTCTTCGTCATCGCAGCGACGCTCCCGACGCTCCTGTTCTTGCGCGAACGGGCGGAGCCGCGCGCCCTGCCCCCCGGGGAAAGCTTTGCGCTGGCGGGTTGGCGGACGCTCCGTCGCACCGCCCGGGAATTGCCGCAGCATCGCACGCTCTCCGTTTTCTTCGTCGCGTTCACGCTCTTCCTCTCGGGCCTGATGGCCATCATCACCTTCGCGTCTCTGTTCGGTGCGGAGGTGCTGCGTCTGACGGCGACCGAGAATCTTGTCCTCTTCGCGGGGCTGCAGATCTCGAGCGCCCTCGGCGCGCTCGCGTTCGGTTTCCTGCAAGACCGGGTTGGAGCGAAGCCCGCGTTGGTGGCGTCGCTGGTCTTGTGGGTGATCGTCTGTGTCTGGGCCGCCTATTGCCGGACGAAGACGGAGTTCTTCGTGATCGGAGCCGTGGCCGGCTTGGGGATCGGCTCCATCCAGTCGGCCAGTCGAGCGGTGGTGGCTGCGCTGACGCCGACGGGACGTTCGGGCGAGTTCTTCGGTTTCTGGGGACTGTTCGCGCGCCTCGGTGGCGTGATCGGTCCCCTGGTGATGGGCGAACTCGCCACCGCGCACGGCTTCCGCGTCGCGTTGCTGGTGAACGGGGGCTTCTTCCTCGCGGGACTCGGAGTGGTGCTCGCGCTCCGGTTGCCGCGCGCCGGATCGCCAGCCTAGCCCGCGCGCCACCTCTTGCCGCAACCATGATCCGACTCGCGCTCAAGATGCTCTTCGGTGACCGCGGCAAGTACCTGCTGCTGGTCAGCGGGCTGACCTTCTCGACGTTGCTGATGACGCAGTTTCCGAGCGTGTTCTGCGGGCTGATGACGTGGACCTACGCGAACATGTTCAACTCGCGGTCGCACATCTGGGTGATGGATCCGAAGGCGGAACAGTCGCTCGACAGCAAGCCCCTGCGCGACACCGATGTGAACCGCGTGCGCTCCGTGGCGGGCGTCGCGTGGGCGGCGCCTTACTTCCAAGGAACGCTGCAGGCGCGAATGCCGGACGGAAACTTCAAGCTGGTCACGTTGGTCGGGCTTGATGCCACCACGCTGGCGGGTGCACCGGCTCTCCTGCTGCAGGGTAGTCTCGATGAACTGCGGCTGCCCAATACGATCATCACTGACGAGTTCGGGCTGGATCGCTTTTCGGAAGGGCAGCGGAACCCGGACGGCTCACCACGGCGGATCGGGATTGGCGACACCATCGAGATCAACGACCGCGAAGCGCGCATCGTCGGCGTGGCCAAGACCCGCCGCAGCTTCACGGGAGGGCCCTTTGTCTTCACCACGTACGACCGAGCGGTGCTTTATGCGCCGCAGCAACGGAAGATGCTCACGTTCATCCTCGCGGCCGGAGAGCCCGGTTTGAGCGACGAGGAGGTCTGTCGGCGCATCGCTGCCGAGACGGGTTTGCGGGCGCTGACCGAAGAGGAGTTCAGGTGGTCGACCATCTGGTGGTACGTGCGCAACACGGGCATCCCGTTCGCGATCGGTTCCATTGTCCTGATTGGCGCGATCGTCGGGATGCTGATCGCCGCGCAGACCTTCCACGCGTTTGTCCTCGAAAACCTCCGGAACTTCGCCGCGCTCAAAGCGATGGGAGCGAGCAACGGACGCCTCACGGCGATGCTGGCGGTCCAGTCCCTCACCACGGGTCTGATTGGCTACGGCATCGGCGCGGGGGTCGCCTCGGTCGTCCTGCGCTTCTTCGTTCGGCTCGGCAAGGTGGGCGTCTACACGCCTTGGCAGCTGCCCGTCGCCGTGCTCGGGGTCATCCTCCTGATCAGTGGATTTTCTGCCCTCCTCGGCATCATCCGTGTGACGCGGACCGAGCCGGCGATCGTGTTTCGTTGAGCGCGTCGATGCCCGATCCTCTCCCTCCTTCCCGGCCCGCCATCACGGTGCGTCAACTGGACAAGTCCTTTGGCGAGGGCGATGCGCGCATCGACGTCTTGAAGCGCGTGGACTTTTCGGCGTGCGAGGGCGAGATGATGTTCCTCGTGGGGCCCTCGGGCTGCGGCAAGACGACCTTGCTCTCGATCATCGCGGGCACGCTGGCGGGCGATGCCGGTGAGATCGACGTGCTGGGCCAATCCCTGCCGAGGCTCACGCGCGCGGAAGTGACCGCGTTTCGCGCCCGGTACATCGGATTCGTCTTCCAGCAGTTCAACCTGATCCCGACGCTGACCGTGTTGGAGAACGTGGCCGTTCCGCTGCTCATTCAGGGAGCGCCGATGCGGACTGCGTTGGCCCGCGCGCAGGAGTCGCTGGCCCGGGTGGGGATTCCGGAAAAGGTCCGGGAACATCCAGGGCGCCTGTCCGGCGGGCAACAGCAGCGCGTCGCGATTGCGCGTGCGCTGGTGCATGAGCCGCGCGTGATCATCTGTGATGAGCCGACGGCGTCGCTGGACCGCGAGAACGGCCAGCGGGTGATGGCGCTGCTTCGCGACGTCGCGCGCGATCCCCGCCGGTGCGTGGTGGTTGTGACCCATGATCCGCGGACCTATCCGTTCGCCGATCGCATGAGCGAGATGGAGGATGGCCGCATCCTGCGAGTCCTGCAGACCCCGGCGGAGATCGGCGCCGCGCACACCGAGAAACTCTGAGGGGTCTCCCGATCCCGTTTCCGCGTCGTCGGCGTCCCCTCGTCCCTCTTTTCTCCATGATCCTCCTCCGCAAAGCCTCGGTCTACCTCGCGATCCTCGGGGCGATCGGCATCGCCACCTTTGTCCTGCGGCTGCGGGCGACGTCGAACGTGCCCATCCCGCCGCCCCCGTTGCCACCGGCGGCGAAACCATTTCCGCAGGCCATCGGAGCGAGCGGCCTCGTGGAGGCGCGAAGGGAAAACACGCTCGTGGGAGTGCCACTACCCGGGGTGGTCAAGGCCGTGCGTGTCGCGGTGTGGGAGCGCGTCTCGGCGGGCGCGCCGCTGCTTGAGCTGGATGACCGCGAAGCCCGGTCGGCCCTCGCCGCGCAGCGCGCGCAGGTGGCGGTGGCGGAGGCGCAGGTGGCGACCGCTCGGGCATCGCTTCGGCGCGTGCGGGACGCCCTGACCCGCGTGGAACGACTGCGGGAGGGAAGCGTGGCCTCGGCTGAGGCGCTTGAGACCGCGCGCAACGAGTTCGCCGTCGTCGAGGCCCAGTTGGCGACCGCCGAGGCGCAGCGTGAGGCGGCGCGCGCCGCAGTGGGACAAACCGAGACCCTGCTGGAGAGGCTGGTGATCCGGGCGCCAATCGACGGGACGGTCCTTCAGGTGAATGTGCGGGCCGGGGAGTTCGTGATCGCCGGCGCGGCGACACCGCCGATGGTGCTGGGGGACATCGACGAGATCCAGGTCCGCGCTGACGTCGATGAACAAGTCGCGCCCCGCGTGCGACCGGGGGCGCGGGCGGTGGGCTACCTGAAAGGCGACACGAGCCGACCGATCCCGATGGAGTTTGTCCGCATCGAACCTTACGTCGTCCCGAAGCGCTCGCTCACCGGCGCCAGCACCGAGCGGGTGGACACCCGCGTGCTGCAGGTGATCTACCGCTTCCCGAAGGCTCCGGACCGGACGGTCTACGTGGGCCAGCAGCTTGATCTCTACATTGAAGAATGAAACCGCATCGCTCCTCCTCGTCCACGTCTGAGCGCACCCCGAAGAGCCCCGTCGCGTCCGTGGCAGCGCTTGGCCGCGGTCGTCGGGCCTTCCTGCAGGCTTCGCTGGCGGCCGGTGCCTGGGCGGCTCTCCCGGCGCGGCTGCGCGCGAGCGAGCCGCCGGCCCGCCGTTTCCGCACGGTCCTGATCGGCTGTGGGTGGTGGGGAGGAAACATCCTCCGCGAAGCGATGGCCAGTCGTGCCTGCGAGATCGTCGGCCTGTGTGACGTCGATGCGCGCCAATTTCCCGCGACGCTGCAGCGGGTTCAGGAGGGCACGGGTGATGTGCCGCGTCTCTACAAGGACTACCGGGAGCTGCTGGCGGAGACCAAACCGGAGATCGCGATCGTGGCGACCCCGGATCACTGGCATGCCCTGCCGACCATCGCCGCGGTGCGGGCGGGGGCGCACGTGTACGTGGAGAAACCGATCGCCCACACCGTGCGGGAAGGTCGCGCGATGGTACGTGCCGCGGAAGCCGCCGGCCGCGTCGTGCAGGTCGGTACCCACCGCCGCATCTCGCCCCACAACCTGAGCGCCCGCGACTTCATCCGCCGGGGCGGGATCGGGGACATCGGATCGGTGCGTTGCTTCGTGAATTCGGGCGGGGGACCGGATCGGCTCCTGCCGACGCGCGACATCCCGCCCGAACTTGACTGGGACTTCTGGTGCGGCCCGGCGCCCCTGCGACCGTACAACGGCGGCGATCCGCGCGAGCTGCGGGGCGCGTGGTCCGGGGCAATCCACCCGCGCGGCTTCCGTAACTACCTCGATTACGCCAATGGAACGCTTGGTGACTGGGGTATCCATTGGCTGGATCAGGTGCGCTGGATCACCGGAGAGGACCAACCCGACCAGATCTTCTCGACCGGTGGGCGTCCGATCGCGGGACCGGCCGTGCTCACGCCGGAGGCGCAGACAGCCGACGCGCCGGATCACCAGATCGCCACCTACCGTTTCCCTCGCTTCACGGTGACGTGGGAGCATCGCCGCTTTGGTGGCAACGGGGCTTTCCAAGGTGAGAGTGTCGGCTGCCACTTCCATGGAACCAAAGGCATCCTGCACCTCGGTTGGCGGGATGGCTGGGTGTTCTACCCGAGTGACCCCAAGGCGACCATCGTCCGGGAGGCGGCGCAACTGGGTCAGCCGGACGGCCAGAACATCCGCGAACTCTGGGCCGATTTCCTCGAGGCGATCCGGACGGGACGGAAGCCGGTCTGCGATCTCGCGGACCTGCACGTCTCCAGCAACTTGGCCCTGCTGGGGATGGTCTCGCTGCGGTGTGGTCGCAGCCTTGCGTGGGACGGCGGCCGCGAGCGCGTGGTCGGTGACGACGCGGCCAACGCCCTGCTGGGTAGACCGTATCGGGCCGGGTGGGAGTTCCCGCAGGGCTAGCGGATCCGACCGGCGCAAACGGGGTGGACAGCGCGGGCGGTGCGCGCGAGTCTTCGCACAATCCCATCCCCGTATGCTGCGCTCCCTGCTGTCCCTCGCTCTTGCCCTTAGCCTCTTTCCGCTCGCGCGCGGTGCTGCCGCCGCCGACGCAGCCGCCGGCCCGACGCTCGGGCTGCAGACGTGGACCTGTCGCAACATGAGTTTCGACGAGGTGGTGCGCTTCGCGGTGAAGCACGGCATCCGCAACCTGCAGGTGATCGCGGCGCACATGGATCCGCTGGCGCCACGCGAAGAGACCCTGCGCAAGAAGGCGATTCTCGACCAGAACGGCCTCGTGGCGTACACCTTCGGCGTCGCGGCCACCTCGCTCGACAAAGAGAAGAATCGCCGCCTCTTCGAGTTCGCGCGGCTCGTCGGGATCAAACTGATCGTCGTGGAACCGCGCGATCAGGCGGAGTGGGACAACCTCGAGCAGCTCGTGAAGGAGTACGACATTCGTCTCGCCATCCACAACCACGGGACCGGCACGGTCTATGGCGATCCAGCGACGGTTCGCCAAGTCCTGGCGGCGCGGGACCCGCGCATCGGGGTCTGCCTCGATGTGGGTTGGATCACGGCGGCGGGCTTCGATGCCGCCGACGTATTCCGGAGTTACAACGGCCGGGTCTTCGACATTCACTTTAAGGACAAGACCCGCGAGGTGGTGGACGGGAAGGTGGTGGCCTTGGATACGGAGATCGGGCGTGGGCATTCGAACTACGACGGCCTCTTCGCCGAGATTCGACGCTCCGGATGGACCGGCATCATGGCGATTGAGACCGATAGCAAGGCGTTCGCGGCGGACCCCAACCGCTTGGTGGCGGAGGCGAAGGCCTTCTTCGCTTCGAAGATCGCTCGCTGAGTGAGGTCCTCTTGCCGATGCACCTGACCTTGGTGATCTTGGCGGCGGGCATGGGCAGTCGCTATGGCGGACTGAAGCAGCTCGATGGGGTGGGACCGGCCGGAGAGACGGTGCTGGACTACGCCGTATTCGATGCGCGCCGGGCTGGGTTCACGCGCGTTCTGTTCGTGATTCGGCGTGACTTTGAGGACCAGTTTCGGACGCAAGTGGGCGCCCGCTACGCCGGCGTGCTTCAGGTCGACTATGCGTTCCAGGCGGTGACTGACCTCCCGGACGGGCGAGTGCCTCCACCGGAGCGGTTGCGTCCGTGGGGAACGGGGCACGCACTCTGGTGCGCGCGCGCGCAGCTCGCCGGGCCGTTCGCGGTCATCAATGCAGATGATTTCTACGGCCGGGACTCGTTCGAACGACTGGCCCGGTTTCTCGCGGAGGGACAGGGTGGGCTCGTCCCTGAGACCGCGCGATGTGCGATGGTGGGATTCCGCCTCGCCAACACGCTCTCGGAACATGGCACCGTCTCGCGCGGCGTATGCGAACTCGTCGGCCGCCGCCTTGAGCGGGTGACGGAGCACACCGGCATCGCGGCGACGGAGGTGGGGGCGGGCCGACGGTACTCCGGTGAGGAGGTGGTTTCCATGAACTGCTGGGGCTTCAGCCCAGCGGTCTTGCCCCTCCTTGATCGGCGGCTGCGCGCGTTCCTCGCCGAACGCGGGGCGGATCTCAAGGCGGAGTTCTATCTCCCCGAGGCCGTGTCGGGCATGGTGGCGGCGGGAGAAGCGACGGTCGAGGTGTTGGAGACGGCCTCCTCTTGGTTTGGTGTGACCTATCGCGAGGATCGACCGCGGGTCGAGGCGGCGTTGCGCAGTCTGGTTGCGTCCGGCGAATACCCGGAGCGACTGGCCGATTCGTGAGGCAGGCCCGGCGGGGGTGCCGGGAAAGGGGCCTGCGAAGAGGGATTGGCAGCGGGACTGATCCTGCTACGGTCGGTCCCCGCATGAACGCTCCCTCGCTTGAGTCCCAGCAGCGCGAACGCATTCCGACCACCGTCTGCGCGAGCGCCGACGAAGCCTGCACCCAGTTGGCCGCCGAGATCGCCGAGCTGATCCGCCGCAACGAGCAGGCGGGTCGCAATACGGTGCTCGGACTCGCGACCGGTTCGACGCCCGTGCGGCTCTACCGTGAACTGATCCGGCTGCACCGCGAGACCGGCCTGAGCTTCAAGCGCGTCATCACCTTCAACCTCGACGAGTACTACGGTCTGCCGCGGACGCACCCGGAGAGCTACTGGCGGTTCATGCACGAGCAACTCTTCGCGCACCTCGATATCCCGGCGGAGAACGTCAACGTCCCGGACGGCTCGGTTGCGCGCAGTGAGGTCTTTGCGTGGTGCCGCGGCTATGAAGAACGCATTCGTGCGGCGGGTGGACTCGACCTGCAGATTCTGGGCATCGGCCGCACCGGCCACATCGGTTTCAATGAACCCGGCTCGACGCGGGAGTCGCGCACCCGCCTGGTGACCCTCGATGGACTCACGCGGCGCGACGCGGCGCGTGATTTCTTGGGTGAGGCCAACGTCCCGCGTCATGCGATCACGATGGGCGTGGGTACGATCCTCGACGCCCGTTCGATTGTGCTGCTGGCGTGGGGTGAAGCGAAGGCTGCGATCGTCGCGCAGGCGGTCGAGCACCCGCCGACCGAGGCGCTCCCGGCGAGCTTCCTCCAGGGCCATCCGCGGGCCCGCTTCCTGATCGATCGCGCGGCGGCCTCGGCGCTGACCCGGGTGCGCTATCCCTGGTTGGTGGGGTCCATCGAGTGGACTCCGTCGCGGGTGCGTCAGTCGGTGGTCTGGCTCTCGCAGCACGTCGGCAAGCCGGTCCTCAAGCTGCTTGACGAGGACTACAGCGAGCATGGCATGGCGGACCTCCTGACTGAGCGCGGCCCGGCCTACGGCTTGAACATCGACGTGTTCAACGAGCTGCAGCACACGATTACGGGTTGGCCGGGCGGCAAGCCCAACGCCGACGACTCGCATCGCCCTGAGCGGGCGAGTCCGCATCCCAAGCGCGTGGTGGTGTTCAGTCCGGAGCCGTCGCACGCCGTTCTCGGCATGGGTGGCACGCTGCGTCGTCTGGTCGAACAGGGCCATGACGTGACCGTGATTTGTCAGACGTCTGGCAGCCTTGCTCTCCCGGACGAAGAGGCGCTTCTGGCGGTCGATTTGGTGGGCGAGCTATCGACGGCCTTTGAGTTGGGCGGTGGCCCGGCGGCCGCCTTTGCTGCTGAGACGGGTCGACAACTGCGGGCCAAGGCGGCGTTTGCCGGCGACACCGTGGAGATCCGCCGCCTGAAGGGGCTGGTCCGTCGCTGTGAAGAGAGGGCGGCGCTGGCCGCGTGTGGGCTCGGCCGGGAGCGGGTGCGCTTTGCCGACCTCGCCTTCTACGAGCGCGGACGTTACCGGCAGTTCCGTCCGGATGCCGCCGACGCGGCCGCGCTGGTGTCGGTGCTGCGCGAGCTTCGTCCGCATCAGATCTTCGCCACCGGCGACCGCGATGATCCGTCCTCGATCACGGCGGTGTGCTTCGACCTGATTCGTCGGGCGTGCGCCGAGTTGCGCGGCGAGGCGTGGTTCGCAGAGTGCCGCGTCTGGCTTTACCGCGGGGTGGAGACGGCGTGGGATGCCGCGGAGATCGACATGGCGGTGCCGTTCAGCCCGCGTCAGCTCGCGCAGAAGACCCAGGCGATCTTCCACCACCAGAGCCAGCGCAGTCAGACTCCGGTGTCGGCTGGACTGCGCGAACCCTGGCAGCAGGCCGAGCAGCATAACCGCGCACTGGCCACCGTTTATGATGCGTTGGGCCTCGCGAACTACGAGGCGATCGAGGCGTTCCAACGGTGGCGCCCGGCTTCGGCCTGACGCGGATCGGTTCCATGCCGGCGAGTTTCCGTCCCTCGTACCTTCTTCGTTCTTCCTTTCCCGATGCGCTTTTCCGATCCGATGGCTGATGTCTACGTGCCTGCTGGCGCCCTGGCGCCGGAGGAGGCGCTGCGCCAGGTGACGCACCTGTGCGTCGCCGCGCACCAGGATGACATCGAGATCATGGCCCATGACGGCATCTGTGACTGCCTCGATGCGCCGGACCGTCGCGCGTTTGGCGGAGTTGTGGTGACCGATGGTGCGGGTTCTCCTCGGACCGGGCCCTACGCGAACCTCACGGACGAGGACATGAAGGGAGTGCGGCGTCAGGAGCAGCGACGGGCCGCGGAGCTCGGCCGCTACCGGATCCAGGTGCAGCTGGCTCACCCGAGTGCGCGCGTGAAGCAACCGCGCCAGCCGCAGGTCGTCGCGGACCTGACCACGATCTTCGCCGGCTGCTCGCCCGAGGTCGTGTACCTGCACAACCCGGCCGACAAGCACGACACCCACATCGCGGTGTTGCACCGTTGCCTCGAGGCGCTGCGCAGCCTGCCGGCGGAACGCCGCCCGCGGCGTGTGCTGGGTGTTGAAGTGTGGCGTGACCTCGACTGGCTGGACGACACCGTGAAAGTCGCGCTCGATGCCGGCCGTCGACCGGAGCTCGCGCTGGAGCTGGTGCAGGTCTTCGACTCACAGGTAACGGGGGGCAAGCGCTACGACCTCGCGTCGCAGGGGCGCCGGACGGCCAACGCGACCTACAGTACGCCGCGCGCGGCTGACCAGTTGGCGGGCATCACGTGGGCCTGGGACCTCACTCCCGTGTTGGCCGAGGGAGGCCCCAGCCTGGAGACCTTCACCCTCACGCAGATCGACCAGTTCCGCCG
>CAIOYO010000013.1 GCA_903862595.1 uncultured Opitutaceae bacterium
CGCCGCCAGCAGGGTCGACGCCAGACGGAGAGCCTCCGCGATCGTGGCAAGCGCCGTGCGCAGCCGCGCCTGATCCGCCGCCTCGGTCGACTTGCCGAGCTTCCACGGCGCCAGCTTGTCGATGTACGCGTTCGTCGCCGTCACGAACGCAAAGGTCCGCTCCAGCGCCATGTGGAATTGAAATGATTCATGGAGCGCAATCACTTCGTCCCGCGTCTGCTCCCACAGCGTACGCAGTTCCTGCTCCGGCGCCTCCGCCGGGCCCGCCTCCGGGACCACCGCCGCGGCGAAGCGATTGGTCATGTTCAGCGTGCGGTTGACCAGGTTGCCGAGGTTGTTCGCGAGCTCGGTGTTGTAGCGCGTGAGGAACTGCGCCTGAGAAAAATCGCTGTCCTGACCGACGCTCATTTCCCGCATCAGGAAGTAGCGCAGCGCGTCCACCCCATAGGTGTCGCAGTACGCCGCCGCGTCGATGAAGTTGCCCGTGCTCTTCGACATCTTGGCGCCGTTGATCGACCACCAGCCATGCGCGAGGATCGACTTCGGCAGCGCGATGCCGGACGCCTTCAGCATGATCGGCCAGTACACGGCGTGCGGGGGCACGAGGATGTCCTTACCGATCACGTGGAAGTCCGCTGGCCAAATTCCCGGCTTGTCCGCCACCGCCGAGTAGTAGTTCAGCAGCGCATCAAACCAGACGTACGTCACGAACTCAGAATCGAAGGGCAGCGGGATGCCCCACTCGAGGCGCTCCCGCGGACGGGAAATACAGAGGTCGTTCAGCGGCTCCTTGAGGAACTCCAGCACCTGCTTCGCCCGGTAGCGCGGGAAGATGAAGTCCTCGTGCGAGCGGATGTGCTCCGCCAGCCAAGCCTGATGCCGCGCGAGGCGGAAGAAGTAGTTCGACTCGGTGATCTGCGTCACCTCACCGAAGATCTCCGGCCACGATCCGTCGGGATTACGGTCCTTCTCCTGCAGGAACTGCTCCTGACGCGTCGAGTAGAAGCCCGTGTAGTCGGCCTTGTAGATGTCGCCCTGATCAAAGAGTCGCTGCAGGATCGACTGGACCACCCGCTTGTGCCGGTCCTCCGTGGTGCGAATGAAGTCGTCGTTCGAGATTTCCAGCTTGGCGCACAGGGTCCGAAACTCGCCGCTGATCGCGTCCACAAACTCCTGCGGCTGAACATTGTTACGCCGGGCACTCTGCTGCACCTTCTGACCGTGCTCGTCGGTCCCGGTGAGGAACCAAACCGGGGTCCCCATCAGACGGCGGAAGCGTGCGATGACGTCGGTCAACACCTTCTCATAGGCGTGCCCCAGATGCGGTGACCCGTTCGTGTAGTCGATCGCGGTGGTGACGTAGAAGGTTTTCATAGCCTGAACCCCTGATGAAAGCCGGGCGGGGCTCTTTTGTCGAAGGTTTTGCGGCAGCGGGCTCCTTTAGGCGCCGGTGTCGCGTGCCGATGGAGGCTACAGCCCTGCAGCGACCGCTGTCTCAAACCGTGTCCCGGTCTACCCTCCCCCCCCGCCCTTCTTCCAGTCCTGCTCCGGCAGGCGGCCGTGCCGTGCCTCCTCCGCGCGATCTGCACGTCGCGCGTTCCGCCGAACGCCCGGCAGCGACCGCAGCGACTGCACCGGACTTGGTCGTCGTGGTGCCCGTCTTCAACGAGGAATCCGTGATCGTGTCGGTCCTCCAAGAATGGCGTGACGAGGTCGCACGCGTGGTGCCCCATTTCCAACTGCTAGTGATCAACGATGGCTCGACCGATGGCACGCTGAAGGCGCTGTCGGCCTTGAACTGGCCGGATTTGACGGTGATCAGTCACGCCAATCGGGGGCACGGCCAGAGCTGCCTCGTCGGCTACTTGGAGGCCGCACGCATCGGTGCACCGTTCGTGTTTCAGATCGATTCCGACGGACAGTGCGACCCGGCCGCGTTTCGGTCGATCTGGGAACGGCGCCAGGAGGCACCCGCCGTCTACGGCCGCCGGATCACGCGCGACGACGGACCGAGCCGCCGCCTCATCACGCGCGTCCTGCGCTGGTCGCTCAAGTTGCTGCGGCACACGCGGCTCAACGACACCAACGTGCCGTACCGGCTGTACCACACGAGTGTGGCCGCCTCCGCCGCACGAGAAGTGCCCGCCACCTTCGATTTGGCCAATATCGGGCTCGCGCTGAAGCTGGAGCCGCAAGGGTTCATCGAGGTGCCGATCCACTTCCGCGATCGGGTCGGCGGGCACGCCTCCGTGCGCTACTGGGGTTTCGCCCGCAAAGCCCGCCGGCTGTTCCGGGATCTGCGTTCCCTCTAGCCGTGCGCCCGGCCTACGACTTCGTCATCGTCGGCGCCGGTTTCTCCGGCCTCGTCATCGCCGAGCGCCTCGGCGCCGCGGGCCATCGCTGTCTCGTCGTCGAGAAGCGCAACCACATCGGCGGCAACTGCTACGACCGCACGGATCGCAACGGTCTGCTGTATCATGTCTACGGGCCGCACTACTTCCGGACCAATTCCACCGCCGTCCGCGACTACCTCAGCCGCTTCACCGCTTGGCGCGAGGTGAAGTACCGGGTGCAGGTCTACACCGCGGGTCGATACTGGAGTTTTCCGGTCAACCTCGCGACGTACCGCCAACTCTGCGGGCGGGCCGATGCCTCCGAGGCCGACTTCAAGGCCTACCTCGCCCGCGTCGTCGTTCCCAACGAGCATCCGGCCAATTCGCGCGACGCGATGCTCGCCTGCGTCGGACCCGAACTCTACGCGCTCTTCTTCAAGGGCTACACGCAGAAGCAGTGGGGGCGACCCGCAGAGGCGCTCGATGCCTCCGTCTGCCGCCGGATCCCGTGGCGCTCCGAGGTCGACGAACGCTACTTTCACGACGAGTTTCAAGCGCTGCCGCGCGACGGTTACCACCGGCTGTTTGAGAATCTCTTCGCCGCCTCGGGAGCGGACCTGCGCCTCGAGACCGACTATCGCGAGATCTTGCCCCACGTCCGCTGCCAGCACCTCGTCTACACCGGCCCGATCGATGAGTACTTCGGCCACTGCCACGGACCCCTCCCGTACCGCAGCGTCCGCCTGCAACTCGAGGAATATTCCTCCGCCGATCACGCCGATGGACTGCTCCAGCCCGCCCTGCAGGTGAACTACCCCGGGAGCGAGCCCTTCACGCGCACGGTCGAGCTCAAGCACATCACCGGACAGGTCAGCCCGTTCTCCAACTTGGTCCGCGAGTTCTCCGAGGAGCACGTGAACGGGGTGAACGATCCGTACTACCCGATTCCCGGGCCCGAGAGCCAGGCCCTGATCGAACGCTACCGCACGCTCGCCGAGCGCGAAGCGGGGGTCACGTTCATCGGACGTCTCGCGCAGTATCGCTACCTGAACATGGATCAGGTGGTCGGCGCGGCGCTCCACACCGCCGAGAAGCTGCGATTGCAGCCAGGGCCAGCCTTCTCCGGCACCGTGCCGTCCACTGCCGCGCGTGCGGTTGCCTGAGGACGCGGCCTCAGGTCGGCATCCCGATCTGCCGCAGGGCTTCGTAGCAGGCAATACCCGCCGCCGTACTGAGGTTCAGCGAACGGAGTTCCGGATTCGCCTGGGGAATGGTCACGCGCCCCGCCTCGCCCAGCTCGGTGTGCAGCCATTCCGGCGCACCGGAACCTTCGTTGCCAAACACCAGGCCGTCGCCGTCGGCAAACGCCACGTCCCAGTAGCTGCGCTGCGTATGCGTGGTGAAGAGCCACAGGCGACGTGGAGCCAGCGGGCTAGCCCGAAACGCCGCCCAGTCCGCATGCTCATGGACGTCCAGCGAGTACCAGTAATCCATTCCGGCCCGCCGCAGGTTGCGGTCGTTGATCACGAAGCCCAGCGGATGGATCAGGTGCAGCCGCGAGCGCGTGAGCGCACACATGCGACCGATGTTGCCGGTATTCTGCGGGATCTCGGGCTGGAAGAGGATGATGTGCAGCATGAGGAAGCGCCGGCCGGTCCTCGGGACCGACCGCCGGGGCTCACCATGCGCCCACTCCCGCCCGTTTGGCAATCGCGCGAAGGGAATGGACCGCAACGGAAATTCCGCCGTTGCCCCGCGGAATCAGTCGCGTTGCGATGGTCCGACCGCCCCGCCGCATGACCGCGCTCGCCCACTCCGTCGCCGCCACCCCGCTGCTCCGCATGCGCGGGATCGAGAAGCGCTTCGGGGCTACCGTGGCGCTGCGCGGCGTTGAGCTCGAGGTCCTCCCGGGCTCCGTGCACGCGCTGATCGGTGAAAACGGCGCCGGCAAGAGCACGCTGATGAAGACGCTTTCAGGCGCGTGCCCGCCCGACGCCGGCACGATGGAGCTGGGCGGGGAGCCGTTCGTCCCCACCAACCCGCTCCACGCGCGGGCACTCGGCGTGTGCATGATCTACCAGGAACTCGCCCTCGCCCCCGACCTGAGCGTGATGGAGAACATCCTGCTCGGGATCGAGCCGACGCGCGGACCCTTCATCCGCTGGGGGCAGCTGCGGGACACCGCGCAGCACGCCCTGCGCGAAGTCGGGCTGCCCGATCTCGCTCCGGAGACGCGCCTGGGCGACCTCCCCGTCGCACAACAGCAACTCGTCGAGATCGCCCGCGCCGTCGCCGGCGGCTGCCGCATCCTCGTGCTCGACGAACCCACCAGTTCGCTCACGCGACGCGATGTCGAGCAGCTGTTCGCGCTGGTGCGCCGCCTGCGCGACCGCGGGATCGCCATCATCTACATCAGCCACGCACTCGAGGAAGTCTCCGCCCTCTGCGATCGCTTCACCGTCCTGCGCGACGGCGAAACCGTCGGCCATGGTCGGGTCGGCGAGGTATCGGTTGACCGCATCATCACCCTGATGGTTGGTCGCGACGTCGGGGAGCTCTATCCACGTTCGGTCCGGACTCCGGGCGAGGTGATCCTCGAACTCGACCAACTCGCGGGCGTGACACTCCCGCACTCCGCCTCGCTCACGCTCCGCCGGGGCGAGGTCGTGGGGATCGCGGGTCTGATCGGCGCGGGACGCACCGAGATGGTGAGGACCCTCTTCGGACTCAACCCGGTCCGTCAGGGAACAGTGCGAGTCGGCCTCCACCGCGGACCCGCCACGCCGCGACAGCGCTGGAGCCAAGGGCTCGGGCTGGTGAGCGAGGACCGCAAGCAGGAGGGACTGGCCCAGTCACTTTCCATCGCGGACAATCTCACGCTCACGCGGCTCGGCGGCCTCGGACCGTGGGGCGTCGTTCGGCCTTCGCGGCAGCGCGAAGCGTGCCGGCCATGGATCGATTCTTTCCCGATCAAGTGCCGCGACGCCGGCCAGCCGGTGCAGGATCTCTCCGGCGGCAATCAGCAGAAGGTCGCGATCGCACGCCTGCTCCACCACGACGCCGAGGTTCTCCTGCTCGACGAACCCACGCGCGGGATCGACGTGGGCTCAAAGGCCCAGATCTATCGCCTGATCGACGCACTCGCCCGCGGCGACGAGCGCGCCGGACGGGCGCCGAAGGCGATCCTCGTCATCAGCAGCTACCTCCCCGAACTGCTCGGCATCTGCGACCGTATCGCCGTGATGGCGCGCGGCGTGCTCGGTCCGACCCGACCCGTCGGGGAATGGACCGAGCATTCCCTCATGCTCGAGGCCACCCGCCAGAACGAACCCCACCTCGAGAGTACGCCCCTCGCCGGCGGATCACCGCCCCCTCCCTCCCCGTCCTCACCGTGAAATTCCGCGTTCTCGCCACCGGAGGCACCATCGACAAGGGCTACTTCGACGCCGCCAGCACCTACGAGGTGGGCGAGCCGCAGGTCGCGCCGCTCCTGCGCGAGGCAAACGTCACCCTCGATTACGTCGTCGAGTCAGTGCTGCAGAAGGACAGCCTCGCCATGACGCCGGACGACCGGGCCCTCGTCCGGGCCCGAGTGGTTGCCGCGCCTGAAGCGCACATCCTCATCACTCACGGTACCGACACCATGACTGAGACGGCGAAGGAACTCGCGCACGTCGAGGGCAAGGTGATCGTGCTGACCGGTGCCATGCTGCCAGCGCGCTTCCGATCCAGTGACGCGCTATTCAACCTCGGGTGCGCCATCGGAGCGCTGCAGGTGCTGACTCCGGGTGTGTACATCGCCATGAACGGTCGCATCGCTCCGGCCGCGGCGGTGAAGAAGAATCGCGCGCTGAGTCGCTTCGAACCGAAGGAGGGCTAACGCTCGAGGAGGCGGCGACTGGCGCGCGCCCCGGAGTCGGCGATGGCCTCGAGCCAAAGTGCGCCAAACCCGGCCGGCATCGTCCGCCGCGTTGGCTGCACGCGCAAATGAAGCGTGTCGTTGGTCGACGAGGCTTCGAGCCACCCCCACCCGTCCGGAACCTCGCCAGCATCGACGATGCCTGGTGCGGTCACGAGATACAGGTGATCCGCCGCATTGTAGCGGAGCAGTCGCGCGAATTTCACGCGGTGAATCAGGCGCCGCTGCAGGCACTGCACCTCCCGCTCCAAACGCTCCAGCGTTTCATGCCGGAGGCCCCGCACGTCGACGTCGTCCCATTGCGGGAACAAGCCCACGCCGCGGCGCAAGTCGGGACGGTGTCCTCCGATCGCCTCCCGCAGCGCGCGCAGCCGATCGGCCACCTCCAGCGCTGTTCGGCGCACGTCCAGCTCGTCGGATTCATCGCGAAGAAAGTCCGCCCGCGATTGCTTGCATTCAAACAGAGCCACCGCGCCCTCACCCATCGCCATACCCCGCGTCGCCGCCACCACGTCCGCACGATACGGGCTGCGCGGGACGCGCACCTCGCAGGCGGCGAGCACGAGGTCGCGCTCCCGTGCCCAGGCCAACGCGTGGCGCTTCAGCGCCCGATGCCCGCGGGACTCCCCACGCGGGACGCCACCACCCGCGCGGCGAGTCGAATCCCGTGCTTCCGTCTCGGCCGCGTAGCTCCTCGCGATCGTCCCCTCGCTCCGAAGGGATGCAACCGGAGCGACTGTTTCGCCGCTGGCTTCTCGCGTCACGGGGCCGGCCCCTCGATCGCCGTCGCCCTCGCGGGAGGATTCATCCCGATCCAGCATGCGAGAAGAATTCGAGGCGTACGCTGCCACCGCGAAACGGTCGCCGGTTCCCTGGCTCAGCGTGATCCCCGCCGCAACAGCCCGACCAGCACGCCCTGCGCCTCGAGTTGCTCCGCCGGGATCAAGTCCGGGTATGCCGGATTCTCGGCCCGGAGAATCGCACGACCCTCGACCCGCTCAAACCGCTTCAGCGTCGTCGCCCCATCGATCAACGCCGCCACGATCTCCCCGGGACGGGGTTCGCGGCTCTCGAACAATCCGATATCACCCGGACAAATGTGCGCCCCAATCATCGAGTCGCCCTTGATCTCCAACGCCCAGACCCGGGACCGCGCGGCGCCCGAAATGCCGAACACCGCCGGATCCACGCCAACGGAGCCCAGCGAGTCCTGAGCCTCCGCCGACGGCAGCCCAGCCGGAATGCTGCCGAAGATCGCCACGTCGATCAATCCCTGCACCTCACGCGCACGCCGTCCCCACGAGCCGTCGGAGAGCTGCTCAATCGCCCCCTTGGCCGCCAACGCCCGCAAGTGCCGAACCACTGACGTCTGTGAACCAAAACCAAAGCGACGCTGAATCAGCCGCGTGGAAGGCGGCACGACATGGATCCGCTGGTACTCACTGATGAAGCCGAGGATCTCCTCTTGGCGCAGGGAAAGTGCTCTGTTCATTTGAACCATGGTTCACTTGAACACACCGCCGATTCGCCCGCAAGGCCGATTCTTTAATACATGCTAAAGAACGATTTAATCAATCGAATGGTGATCAAACCGGTGCCATGGGCATCGGGGGTCATCCCTGCCCGGAGTGACCCTGCCGCCCGCGAGGGCCGCGCCGCCGCCCACGCGCTGGCTCAGGAACGCGGCTGCACCGCGCCTGAGCCGCTGGACGACTCGGCGGCAGACTCGGGCGCGCGATTCGCTGCGCCATGGTGGGGATCACGCTCGTAGTGCTCCCGCAGGAGATCGCGACCGAAGTCGCGTTCGGCGTCGCGCCACACCGCGTGCACGTGATTCGCGTTGTTCTGGGTGTTGTCGTACTCGATCAGGAACGTCGGCCCCTGCACCCGGTAGTAGTGGCCCACTCCCGGTTCGAGGCCACCCGCCCACGCAAAGTGAACGCGACCCCATCCCCCCGCGGTGATTCGGTCGAGGTCCGCCTGTGCGACATCGCGCCGGTGACGGAAGACGTAAGCACGGACGATCTGCTCGAGCACGCGCCGCTGTCCTTCGGTCATCGCGGATGCCGGCAGACCCTCGGGAGCCGCCAGCGTAATCTTGCGCTGGTTGGTGGTGAGAATATCCGCAGGAGCCTTGATCGGAAGGATCGCTCTCGCGCGTTGCTCGGGCGTGAGTGAACGCACCAACTCGCGGCCGAGATCCTCCAATTCGCCGAGCGCGCGAAAGCCCTTGCGCGGACCGGACCGGACCTCCGCGGGATTGGCGCCGAAGAACGAAGGCGTGGTCGCGATCGCATGACCCGCCACCAGCGTGAAGTTGACCGAGAGATGGTGACCCTCTACCCGCCACCCCCATGTGCCGTGCTCCGAGGGCGCGCCGAAAAGTGTCACGGTGTAGAGCCCGGCATCGCGGTGGGAACGCCCCTCGATCTCAAAGAGCACCTGCTCGAGGCTCATGATTGCCTCTGCCTGCTCCCGGCCACGCTCACTCAGGCCGGCGTGGAGCAACGCGATGGCCTTCTCACGCTGCAGGGGGAGCAGATCTTTGAAGCGAAGCCCTTTTCTCTCCCGTGGCACGTAGTGCCAGTTCTCGCGTTCGACGTCCGCCAGCGGGTACGCCACGCGCTCTTTCTCCGCGGCGTCGAGAGAACCCAGAAAGGAGAGCGCAGCCTCCGAGAGTTCCTTGGCCGCCGAATGCGCCCCGAGCACGGAACCCGTGATCACCATCAGGCCCAGAAGGAGGACAAGCCGTAGGGACGGAACCATTCCCGCAGGCTGGATGCTCTGGGGCTGCGGCACAATCCCGGACGGCTTCAGCCCAACTTTTCCCCAACTCCGAGTTGAGTTTCCAGGCACGCGACGATTCACTCCGCGCGCGCATGGACGGGATCAGCTTCATCCAAGATCTCGCGGTGGTGCTTCTCGCCGCGGCTGTCGCCGGTTCGATCTGTCGGCGGATCGGCCTCTCGGTGATCGTGGGCTATCTCATCGCCGGCATGATCGTAGGGCCGTACACGCCACCGTTCTCGCTCGTACTCGATGTCGCGCGGATCGAGACGCTTTCCCAGATCGGCTTGATCTTCCTGATGTTCGCGATCGGCCTCGGCCTCAGTCTTTCCCGGCTGCGCTTGATGGGGGCGACAACGTTCATCGCCACGGGCTTGGGCGCATTCTTCGTCCTGAATCTGACGCAGCTGCTCGGTTTCGGCCTCGGCTGGACGGCGCAGCAGAGCCTCTTCACCGCTGCCATGCTCATGGTCTCGAGCTCGGCGGTGATCTCGAAGGTGGTGCATGAGCTCAAGCTGGAGCACGAGCGCCCGGGCCAGCTGGCGCTCACCATCACGGTGCTGGAGGACGTCGTGGCCGTGGTGCTGCTGGCCGTTTTGGGGTCGATCTCCGCGGGAGCCGGGCAGCCTGCGGGAGGGCTGGTGGGCCTGCTCGGCAGCCTCAGTGCCTTCGTCGTCCTGCTCGTCATGGCAGGGCTTTTCCTCGTGCCGCGTCTGCTGCGCCGTCTGGAGGCACGCGCCGATCCGGAGCTGCAGACGATCGCGGTCGCGGGCGTCCTCCTGCTGATGGCCCTGCTGGCGGTTCGCGCGGGCTACTCCCTCGCTCTCGGGGCGTTTCTCCTCGGCGCGATTGTCGCGGAAATGCCGCAGAGCCGGACCATCGGCCGCGCCTTCACCGGGCTGCGGGACATCTTCAGCAGCGTGTTCTTCGTCTCCATCGGAATGATGATCGACGTGCGCATGCTCGCGGATGTCTGGCTCTGGGTCCTGGGATTGGGCGTCTTCACCTTGCTCTCCCGCACGCTGGCCACGGCATCCGCGCTCACGCTGGTCGGCACGCCGCACCGCGAGGCCCTGCGCGCGGGCCTGGCCCTCACTCCGCTGGGCGAGTTCACGTTCGTGATCGCCCAACTGGGCGTGGCATCGGCCGTGATGCCCAAGGCCTTCTACCCGGTCGCCGTCGGGGTCTCGCTCCTGACGGTGATCGTTTCGCCAATCCTGAATCGGCACGCAAGCGGCCTGCTCGCGTGGGTCGAGCGCGTCGAGCCGCGCTGGCTGACCCGCCTGCTCGATACCTATCGGGACTGGCTGCACCAGCTCAGCTCAGTCCGCGGTGGTCAGTGGTGGCAGCTCAGCAAGCGGCGCCTCATCCAGATCGGACTGGAGGCGCTCTTCGTCACGGGTCTGCTGATTTTCTCCGAACGGATCCTCGCGGAGGTCCAAGCGGCCGGTTGGCTCCAGGACTTCACCCCGGGCCGGGTAGTGCTCGGATTCTGGATCGTGATGGGGCTCGTCGTGGTGGTCCCCCTCATCGCGATCTGGCGGAACATCGCGGCGGTCGGAATGATCTTCTCCGAGGAGGCATCGCGACACACCCGGTTGCCGGGTCAGGTGATCGACGCTGCGATCAAGGTGATCAGCGCGATCGCGATGGCCTCGTGGCTGGCTCGCATCCTACCGACCGAGAGCCTGCCCCGCTGGGCGTGGCTGGTCGTCGCCGCGATCCTCACTGGCGCCGTCGCGGTGTTCTCCCGACGCATGATCTACTGGCACAGCCGGTGGGAGGAAACGCTCAGTGACGTCTTCCGCACACCACCGGCGACGGACGCGGGTGGCATCGGCGAGGCCACGGCCCGGGCGAAGCCGTTGTGGCTGGCCACGCCCAGCGATTGGAACATCAACGTGCAGGAGTGCGTGCTGCCGGACGGGGCGGCGTGCGGCGGGCGCACCATCGCTGAGCTTCGCATCCGGTCCCGCTTCGGCTGCTCAATCATGGAGATCCATCGACATGGATCGACCCTGATCGCGCCGGAACCCGACCAAATCCTCTACGGTGGCGACCGCCTGCTTCTGCTCGGCACGCGCGAGCAGATTGAGCGCGCCCGGGAAGCCCTGACTGCGCTCACGCCTCCGACCGCCACGCCGGCGTTCGACGAAGCCCGGCTCGAGACACTGCCCGTCCCACCCGGAAGCCACGTCGGAAAGACGCTGGCCGAACTCCGAATCCATCGCCACGCCGGCGTGCTGATCGCCGGACATGGCCGGCTTGGTCGACGGCGCATCAATCCGCCGGCTGACCAAACGCTGGAAGTGGGCGATGAACTGCTCGTGCTTGGCGGGCCCCGGCAGATCCGCGAGTTCAAACACTGGCTTCAGGCCAGACCGGACCCGGATACGCCGGGCACCGCCCAGCCATCAGCTGCCGGCGCGCCCTAGCCTACAGTCGCGCTGCGGCCGCTTCGTCGACGAGCCACGTGACGCGATCGGAGACCGTCGCGAGGATCTTAGCCGGCACCTGGCTCCACTCCTCGTTGCCGCGAAGCACACGTCGAAGGGCCTCGGCCTTGCCCGATCCGAGCACCATTACGATGATCGAGCCGCAGGTCCTCAATCCGGTCGGAGTGATGGTGAGTCTCCAGCCCTTTGCTCCGGCATCGACCGCCGCGAACGGAAGCCCTCCGTCGTCGGTGAACAGCGGCGTCCCCGGAAAGAACGACGCCGTGTGGCCATCGTCACCCAGACCGAGCATGCAGACGTCATACGATGCACCCGGTCCCGCGAGAATCAGCCAGGTGCGTCGGTAGGCCTCGGCGGCGGCGGCCGGCTCGTAGGCCACGACCCAAGGATGCCGATGCTCGCGCGGCACGCCAAGCGGTGAGAGCAGAAGGCGCTCGGCGTTGCCGAAGTTGCTCTGCGCGTCGTTGAGCGTCACCATGCGTTCGTCACTCACGGTGAAGTGCGTCTCCGCAACGAGCTCGGGCGGGAGCGCACCCGGCTGCGCGGCCCAGCGACACCAGTCCTGCGGCGTCTGACCGCCACTCAGAGCCCAGGTAAAGTGCCGGGAGGCGCGCCGCTGCCGCTGTGCCTCCGCGAGGGCGACCACGTGCGCAAAAAGCGCCTCGCGGGGCGCGATCACCAAGCGGCCGTACTCAGTTGCGGTGTCCATGGAAGTCGTCCGGCACGCGGTCCGCGCGCCAATCAGAAGAACATCGCCTCGGCGAGCGCCACGTCCGGCGAGAGCAGGCTGACCATGGTCGGCAGGGTGATGTCCCCTCCGCCCAGTTGAGCCGAGAAACTCCCCTGCCCCGAGTGCAGGTCACCCTGCCAACGGAAGCGCTGCGCTCCGCGGTAGCAGAACTCCAGAGCGAGCCCACGTTCATCCCCACGCTCCACGAGACGCACGGTCCCCTGCACCCGCTCGCTCGAGGCACCGCACGCCGACAAACGTTCCGCCGCCCAGCGCCGCAACGCCTCGCCCTCCGCGTGGAGAGCCGGATGCGCCTCGACGGAAAACGACTCCAAATCCGCCACGAGGGTCGCCGGCGCCGTCGCGGCGAGAAACTGCCCGATCGACTGCCGGATCGGCAACAGGCGGGCCATCGCTAGGTCGCGCACGGCATCGGGTCGCGGCCAGGGGTGCGTGAGCGCATCCTGCGGCACCAACGCGGAATCGAGGATGAAGCGACGCGAGCTACGCAGCAGATACTGATAGTCGGCCAGCTTGGAGCTGAAGGTGAACCGATGCGCCCAGTAGTACAGGGGCAGGTCCGCCGAGAGGCAGATCGAGACCGCATTCTCCAGGTACGCCCGCGCGGCACGGGGATAACTCAACGCCACGAACTCCACGCAGCGCGTATCGCCCTTGGCCCGGCCGAGGAAACACTCGCCGTAGATCTTCGCCCGCAGTCCTTTCGCACCGGCGTCGTCGCGCAGGGGACACAGGATCACCACGCGGCACGGATAGCGCCGGGCAAAGTGCAGCGCCGTCTCAAACTGCGCACACCCGTCCTCCGGGGTGGTGCCAAAGCCCAGGTGCAGCACCAAATTGAGCTGCGTCGCACGCACATCCTCCACGGCACCCACGACATCACTCGACTCGCGAGCCCACAGCTGGGCGAGGCCGCGCGTGATCGCGTCGGGCGCGACTTCTACCCCAGATAGGGCGTCAAAGACAGCAGACATGGCGAAGCCGGTGGATGCGGTTTCCGGCTCAGGGTTTCCGCCAGTGGTGATGCGGGCGGAGCATGAGCGCGTCCGCCAGGGCCGGGCCCCAAGAGCCCGCCGCATAGGCGTCCATGCCGTCGCGTCCCGCCGCCGCCCAAGCCTCCAGCACCGGAGTGTAGAGTTGCCACGACGTCTCCGCCTCATCCCCGCGGATGAAGAGGGTGCCATCGCCAATCATCGCATCCAGCACGAGGCGCTCGTAGGCCTCCGGGGTGTTCGAACCGTAGGTCGCGCTGTAACGGAAGTTCATCTTCACCGGCTGGGTCCGAGTCTCCAGGCCGGGGACCTTCCCGTTGAGCACAAGGTTGAGTCCTTCGTCGGGCTGGATCTGAAAGGCGAGCGTGTTCGGGGCGAGGTTGAAGCGATCGCCTTCCGCAAAGAGCGTTCCGGGCGGGCGCTTGAACTGGATCGCGATCTCAGTCACCCGCCGCGCCATGCGCTTACCGGAGCGCAGGTAGAAGGGCACGCCCTGCCAGCGCCAGTTGTTGATCGAGAGGCGGATCGCCGCGTAGGTCTCGGTGGCCGAGGCCGGAGCGATTCCCTCCTCCTCAAGATAGCCGCGGGCGGGACGCCCACCGAGCAGGCCGGCAGCGTACTGGGCGCGCGCAACATCGCCATCGGGCCCAAGCCGCAGGGGCTGGATCGCCTTCAGTACCTTTACCTTCTCGTCGCGCACCGCTTCGGGATCCAGCGAGCCCGGCGGCTCCATCGCCGTCAGCGCCAGGAGCTGCATGGTGTGATTCTGGATCATGTCCCGCAGCGCCCCGCTCTGTTCGTAGTACCCACCGCGCGAGCCGACACCCACCTCTTCGGCGACCGTGATCTGCACGCTGTCGATGAAGTTGCGGTTCCACAGGGGCTCGAAGATGGCGTTGGCGAACCGCTGCACGAGGAGGTCCTGCACGGTCTCCTTCCCTAAGTAATGATCGATGCGATACACTTGGCGCTCCTCGAAGACGGAGCGGATGACCCGATTCAGCTCCACCGCCGACGCGAGGTCGCGACCGAACGGTTTCTCGATGACCACCTTCGCATGGTGCGGCTTGCCCCGGTGACGCGCAGCCAGACCGCTGGCCCCAAGGTTCAGCAGCACGGAATCGAACACCGAGGGCGGCGTCGAAATGTAGAACAGTGGCTGCACCTCGCGCCCGAGTCGGCGCTCGATGTCATCCAGCTGCTTCGCCAGCCGGTCGAAGGCGGACCGATCATCGTAGGCTCCGGCCACATAGGTGGTCCGGGATACCACGCGGCCCCAGATCTCGGGGTTCATCTCCCGCCGCGAAAACTCCTTCACCGCCTGTCCCGCGAGGGCGCGGAACTCATCGTCCGGGATCGGCTTACGACCGTACCCGATGAGGTGGAAATCAGCCGGGAGCAGATTGTCGACCGCCAGATTGTAGACCGCGGGAATCAGCTTCCGCATGGTCAGGTCACCCGAGGCCCCGAAAATCACCACCGCGGTCGGCGGAGCGCCCCGGTGCTTGCTCAAGCCCTGCAGGAAGGGATGTCGCGGAAGGTTTTCGGCCATGGAGAGCCGAAGTTTGTCGATCGTCACCGAGTCCGAGGCAAGCGTTTGTTTCCCCGCACCTAGGAGCGTCGACTGCCCGGGAAGATCGGAACGTTCTCGTAATGACGGACCCCTCGGCCCGCGCCGTGCCGGCGGCCCGCCTCTCCGGGGTCGTCCACCTCCACCACGTCAAAGCGGTAAGTCAGGGGTCGGCGCGAGGCTGGCAGGGCGAGGAGGTAGGCCTCGCCGGCCCGCGCCAACGCCCGACGTTTCCGCTCGTCCACGGCCGCATAGCCACCGACCAGCGCGCCCATCGCCCGAGTCTTGACCTCGACAAACACCAGGACCTCCCGGTCGCGGGCCACGAGATCAAGTTCACTGCGTCGATCGCGGGGGTTTCGCCAGTTGCGCGCGAGAATGTGGAATCCCCGCTGCCCCTCCAACCACGCCGCCGCCTCGGCTTCGCCCCACGCCCCCGCCGCGGCGCGCCGCTCCAGGCCAACGAGCCGCCGCAGCCGCGCAAGCATCGCCCGACCCTCGCTAGGCTCCGGCCGCCGTCTTCGCACCCCGGACCGCTTCCGCAATGTTCTGCGGCGCGGCCTCGGTGTCACCGACCAGATGATTGAAGCGCATCGACACCGTCTTCGACACGCCGCGCTCCTCCATGGTGACTCCGTAGATCGCCTGCGCCGCCGAAACGGTGCGCTTGTTGTGCGTGATGATGATGAACTGCGACTCGTGCACGAAGCGCTTCAACAACTCGGTGAAGCGGCCGATGTTCGACTCATCCAGCGGCGCATCCAACTCGTCGAGCAAGCAGAACGGCGAGGGCTTCACCATGTAGAGCGCGAACAGGAGCGCGACCGCCGTGAGCGTTCGCTCTCCACCCGACAGCAGCATGATCGACTTGAGCTTCTTGCCCGGAGGCTGGGCCGCGATTTCGATGCCGCTCTCCAGGATGTCCTCCGCCTGCACGAGCTCGAGGTTCGCCACGCCGCCGCCGAAGAGCGTCTGGAACGTGTAGGCGAAGTTCTTCTTGATCTGCTCGAAGGTCACCGCGAACTGCTGCTGCGAAGTCTGGTTGATTTCATCGATCATCTTGAGCAAGGCGGTCTTCGCCTGCACCAGATCGTCGTTCTGCGACTTCAGGAAGTCGTAGCGCTGCTTGAGCTCCGCGTACTCCTCGATCGCAACGAGATTAACCGCCCCCATGGAGGCCACGCGCTGCCGCAGGGCCTCGATCTCCGTCTTGATCGCAGCCCAATCAGCCTTCGCCACCCACTCAGCCAGCAACTCCTCCGTCGCCTCCGGACGCACCGCCTTCTTGCGACGGCGCTTCGGCGCAGGGGACGGGGCCGCAGCGGAGCCATCGGCGCCAACCGCCGTCGACTCAGCCGAGGCCGTCACCGAGGGCTGCCCGGCAGTATCCGCGGCAGCCGAATCAGCCCCGGCACCTTCCGGAGCAGATGCGGGCGAGGTTCCACCCGCCTCGTCATCCTCTTCGTCGAGGTCGAGCGGTTTGATGTCCGCGGGTTCGTCATCGGCCTTCCACAGGATCGCCCGCCAATCGTAGGTCCCGACGCGAATCTGGAACTCACGCTGGATGTCCTCCTCGATGAAGGTCGCGCGCTGACGGCTCTCGGCCAGCTTGATCTCGCAGCGGTTCAACTCGGCCTGCGCCCGGTCCGCTTCGTTGCGGATATCGAATTGGCCCGACTCCACGCCGGAGATCGATTGCTCGAGCGCCACGAGTTCGTGTCGGATCTGCTCCACCTGCGTCTGCGACACCACCAAGGTCTCGCCAAGGCGGGAGGCCTCGTCCCGTTCCCGGTCCGCAGCCGTCTCCAGCTCCGCGACCTGTTCGCCCCAAACCTCGATTTCCTGCTGACGCTGAACGAGTAACTCGGACAACTGGCTGCGCCGACGCTCCATGTCGGCAAGACCGCGATCGAGCACCTCGACGCGCTGCCGCCGCTCCGCCAGCTCCAAGCGAGCTTGAGCCAGGGATTCGCGCTTCACGTCGCGATCCGTGCGCAACTCACCCAGTCGGATTTCCAAGTCGTGAATCCGGCGACGCAACGCCTCGGCCGCCTCAGTCGCCTCCGCCAAACCTCGCTGGGCGCGTTCGAACCGCACGTCAGCCTCGTGCCGCGCCTGATCCAAGGCCGCGACTTCGGACTCCATGCGGGCGAGACGCTGGCCGACTTCCTCGACCGCTTTGACCGCTCCGCGTTGTTCCTGCTGCGCCGCCGCCAGACTCTGCGTGGCGAGCAAGACGTCCTGACGGCACTGCTCCAGCCGAGACTCCAGCTCCGTCAACCGCACCTGAAGCCCATCAATCACCCCGCGCTGCGCGTCGTGCTGCTGCTGGTCGTCGGCGACCGCTCGCGCCGTTTCCCGCAGGTCGATCTCGCGCTGCATGATGCCGGCCGTCGCCTTCTTCTGATGGCCACCATAGACGAGGCCGCGGCGGTCCACCAATTGACCGGTTCGCGTCGCCACCGCCAGGAAGGGGAAGTTCGGCGTGGCCTGCCAGAAACGGAGGAAAGCACCCAGATCGTCCGCGACGTAGCACGACTCCAGCAGGGCGACCGCCGGATGGCCTGCGACCGACGACGTCAGCGCGTGATCGGCCCGGATCAAGCCGGCCGGCAGCTCGGGGGGCGTCGGCCATGCGGGCGCACCCGCCGCCACGCGCAGCACCGCCGCGCCGATCTGGTCCTGTTCCAGTTGACGAAGCAGCCGCTCCGCCGTGTCGAGGTCAACGACCCCGATGGCTTCGGCGGCCGAGCCCAACAGCGCTTCGAGCGCCTTCGCGAAGTCCGGATGGACATCGAGTCCCTGCATGACCGGACTCACCTTCGCGCCCGCAAGTGCTCCCTCGAGGCGACCCTGCAGGATGGCCTTGGCCCCCTCTCCGAAGCCCTCGAAACGCTCCTGCAACTGCTGGAGAAGCTTCAGCCGCGCACTGCGCTGGGCCAGCCCACGGTCGATCTCCTGCAGCCGCCGCTGGGCATCGCGGAACTCGCGGGTGACCACCGTGATTTCCTCCTGCACCGATGACACCTCGGCGTGCGCGCGCGACTTCTCGCCCATCGCTTCCTCGACCCGCGCCTCTACCTCTGACGCGGCCGCCTGAGCGGCCGACTGCTGGGCGCGAACGGACTCGATCTCCTGCACGACGGCCTCGTGCCGCTGCGCACTCGTCTTTTGGTCAACCTCGTAACTGGTCGTGTCGCTACGCAGCCGCGCGACCGTGCTCTCGTGTTGCAGCGTCTGGAACTTGGACTGCTGCAAGTCCTGCTCGTGCTTCGAAAGCTCTCCCTCGACGATGGCGAGATCGCGGTTCCGCTGCTGGAAAACATCGTCGGAACTACCCAGCAACGTCAGCTGCTGCTGCTTGTCGCTCGCCCCACTGTCGACCTGGGAGGCCAGCTCGCGGAGCTGCATTTCCAGCTCGCTGAGGTTCTCCCGAGAGGACTGCAAGCGCTCGAGCAGGCCCGAGCGCTTGATGTGCGCGAGATTGGCCTGATTTTCCGCCTGCTCCTTGCGCGAACGCACCGCGTACACCGCTTCCTGAGCTTCCTGAACACGCTGGTTGAGGCGCGACCGCTCGGTGCGTTTCTCCTCCAAGGCGCTCTGCCGCTGCTGCAGCTCCACGCGACGCGTTTCCGCAGCCGCACGCAATGAAACCACCTGCGAGTCCAACCCGTCCAAGGCCGCCGTCAACTCGGCGTGCTGATGACCCGCCTGAGCGAGCGCCAAATGGCGCAGGCGATGCTGGAGCCGCTTGTACCGCAGCGCCTTCGCCGCCTGCCGCCGCAGCGAGCCGATCTGCCGATCCACCTCGCCGATGACATCCGCCACGCGGGCCAGGTTCTGATCCGTGAGCGCCAACTTCTGGAGCGCCTCGCGCCGCTGCGACTTGTACTTGGTGATGCCCGCCGCTTCCTCGAACACCGCCCGCCGCTCCTCCGGCTTCGAGGAGAGGATCTGATCGATCTGGCCCTGCGCCATGATCGAATACGACGTCCGGCCAATGCCGGTATCCATGAAAAGCTTCTGGATGTCCTTCAGGCGACAGGCCTGCCCGTTGAAGAAATACTCACCCTGCCCATCGCGGTGCACGCGACGCATGATCTCAATCTCGTGAAACTCGCTGCCGAGCTGTTTCTCACAGTCCGTCAGGAGCAATGACACCTCACAAAGCTGCGCGGGTTTGCGAGTATCCGCGCCCTCGAAAATGACATCCTGCATGCGACCGCCGCGCAGGGCCTTCGCACTTTGCTCACCCAGCACCCAGCGGATCGCGTCGGCGATGTTGGACTTGCCGCAGCCATTCGGGCCGACGACCGCCGTCACGCCCGGCTCGAAACGAAGGGTGGTCGGGTCAGCAAATGACTTGAAGCCGTGGAGCTTGAGCGCCTTGAGATGCATGCGGAAGCGGCTGATTGAGACGCCCCCAAAACCGTGCGCAAAGAAAAAACGCTGCGCCGCCCCGAACGGGCCCCTCCTCACCGGGTGAAGGACCGGTCAGTCGGAGGCCGCCGGAGCGCGGCGGATCGAGAAAAGGGGCTACTTATGATCCCACGGCAGCCGGATGCGCAGCCGGGGATGCTCCCAGACTTTGAACGGGGTGAACATCTTCCCCGGATTCAGGATGCCATGGGGGTCGAGCGCCTGCTTGACCGCCTGCATCGCGCGGATCTCGGCCGGGCCGTGCTGGATCGCGAGAAAGGGGGACTTCGCCAGACCGATGCCATGCTCGCCCGAGATCGCCCCGCCGAGGGCCACCACCCCGCGCATCAGTTCAACCACCGTCTTCTCCGCACGGAGGTATTCCGAGCGATCCGCCGCGTGGTACATGATATTCACATGCAGATTGCCGTCCGCCAGATGCCCAAAGGTCGGGATCGGCAGCCGGGAGCGTCGCCGCAAGCGCTCCAGGAAGCGGGCAAATCGTTCGTAGGAGGCGAGCGGGACGACGATGTCCTCGTTGAGTTTGGAGTCGCCCAGCTCAAACATCGCCCCAGAGCAGGTCCGCCGCACCGCCCAAAGGGCTTCGGCTTCCGACCGATCCGCTGCCTCCCGCCACCCGCTGGCCGACGTTTTCGCCCACGCCAGGACCTCGCGACGGGCGTCCGCCACTTCCCCCTCCGAACCCGCTAGTTCGAGAAGGATCACCGGGCAGCCCGCCGCCCCGGGGAAGACCGGTCGTCCGCTCACACGCTCTGCGCAGGCCACACTGAAACGATCAAGGAACTCGCAGATCGCCGGCTGCACGCGCGCCGCAAAGAGCCGCCGCGCCGCCCGCAGCGCCGCCGCTTCGTCCGCGAACGAGGTCAAGAGGGTCCACCGCGCCGCCGGACGGGGAATCAGCCGCACCGTCGCCTCCGTCACGACCCCCAGCATGCCTTCGCTGCCGATCCAGAGATCGCGCAGGTTGAACCCCGCGGCGTACTTCCTCGTCGGGGTCCCCCAGCGGACGAACTCGCCCGTGGGCAGGAACCCTTCCAAAGCGAGAACGAAATCCCGCGTCACGCCATAGCGCCCGCCGTGCATTCCGCCGGCGTTGCAGGCGATGTTGCCGCCGATCGTGCAGTACTTCTTCGAGGCCGGATCGGGCGGATAGAACCACCCCACCGCATCCGCCGCTCGGTGAAGGTCCTCCACCACCACCCCAGCTTGGACCCGAGCCATGCCGGCTTCCGCATCCACCCGGATGCGCCGCCAGCCCGAGAGATCCAGCACCCACCCCGCCCGCACCGGCGATCCCGAGCCAGTCAATGAGGTCCCGGCCCCCCGCACCGTCACCGGCACCCGCCGACGGTTCGCCAGCCCCAGAACCGTCGCAATGTCATCGCGCGACCGCGGCCGAATCACCGCATCCGGCAAAAAGGAGAGTTTACTGCCGTCAAACGACGCCCGGAACCGCGCTTCGTCGCTCAACGCGACGCGCGATCCGAGTTTCCGACGCAGCAGGCGGGTGGCCTGGGAGTGATCCGACATAGTCCCCAACGTTGAAGCCCTGCCCCCACCCCGCAACCGGGAATTCCGACCCCGCTTTGGTGAACGTTAGGCATCTTCGGGCTTTTCAGGCCGGAGGGGGGCGGGTCTGCTCCTTTTTCCCGTCATGACCCGCGTCCTCCTCACCACCACCTCGTTCCAAGATACGCCCGGCGTGCACCACGATCTGCTCGCCGCCGCCGGCTTCGAGGTGGTCCGCGAGCGCGGCCCCCTGCCCGAGTCGCGGATGCTCGAGTTGGCCGGCCAGTTCGACGCCTACCTGTGCGGCGATGATGCGCTGACCCGCGCAGTGCTGCAGAAATCCCTGCCGCGGCTCAAGGTGGTCTCGAAGTACGGCATCGGTCTCGACAAGATCGACGTACCCGCCGCCACCGACCTGCGCATCCCCGTGCTCTTCACGCCGGGCGTGAACCACACGACCGTTGCCGAGCATACCTTCGCCCTCCTGCTCGCCGCCGTACGCAACCTCGTGGTCGAGGCCAACCATGTCGCCGCCGGGCGCTGGACGCGCATCACTGGCAACGAAGTGTGCGGCAAGACGCTCGCAATCGTGGGTTTCGGCCGCATCGGCCGCGAAGTCGCCATCCGCGCCCGCGCCTTCGGGCTCCGCGTGATCGGCTACGGCAACTACTGGGACGAGGATTTTGCCCGCTGGCACGACATCACGCGCGTGGAGTCGTTCGACGAGTTGCTGGCCCAAGCCGACTTCATTTCTCTGCACACGAAGCTGACCGCCCAGACGCGGCACCTCATCCACGCCGGCAACATCGGTCGTCTCCGCCGCGGCGCGGTCATCGTCAACTGCGCCCGCGGCGAGATCCTCGAGCTGAGCGCCCTCGTCGCCGCGCTCAAATCCGGCCATCTCAAAGCCTACGCCGCCGACGTTCTTGACCAAGAACCGCCGCCCGCCGATCACCCGCTGCTCGGGCTGCCGAACGTGATCCTGACGCCGCACATCGGCTCGCGCACCCACGAGAGTGTGCAACGGCAGGCGTCCTGCGCGGTCGAGAACCTGACCCGCTTCCTTTCCGGCCGCCCGCCGATTGCGCAAGCGAACCTTCTGCCCTAACGCCCCGCCCCTCTCCCATCATGGAATCCTTTCACACCGTCCCGGAATCCCGCCACAATGCCCTGATCGCCGCAGCGTACCGGCATCGTGGATACTTTGCCGACGAAGCCGATGAAGGAGCGCGGTTCTGCGCCGAAGCCTCGCGCCACGGCATCCGGACCCACAATGGCCTAAAGGCACTGCACCTCGACGAGGTACTGGGCTCGGGCTCGAAGGGTTGCGTGCCCGGCGCGCAGATCGAGGAGCGTCCGAGCCGCTTCCCGGCGGTCCGCATCTGGAACGCCAACCGCAAGCTGGGCCAGTCCACCGCCTTCCGCGCGATGGAGGAGGCAATCCGGCTCGCCGACCAGTACGGGGTCGGCACCGTTTCCGTCGACAACGCGTTTCACTACCTGTGGGGCGGCGGCTACGTAATGGACGCCGCTCGCCGCGGCTACATCGCCTACACCAATTGCACCGCGGCACTCGCCGAGGTCGTGCCGTTTGGTGGCCGCCATCCGACGCTCGGCACGAACCCCCATTCCTGGGGCTTTCCCACCACGTCATCGATCGGATTCCCCATCGTCATCGACTGGGCCACCTCCGTCATCGCCATGGGGCGCGTGCAGCAGCTCAAGCGCGAGGGTAAACCCCTCCCGCCACAAGCTGCGGTCGACAAGGATGGCAACCCCACCACGGATCCCGCTGCCGCCGTCTCCCTGCTGCCGTTCGGCGCCCACAAGGGTTACGGACTCTCGCTGATCAACGAACTCGTCAGCGGCTTCATCGGGGGTTCCCTCCCAACGGTACGCAACCGGTGGGTGGAGGACGGCGACAAGCACACCTGCACGTTCTTCTTTCAGGTCATGCACCCGGATGCCCTCTCGGCCGGCGCCTTCGCGCGCGGCCGTTCCCAGGCGGAGAACGTCAAGGCGGTGATCGCTGATGTGCTCGGCCACGGCAACGAGGGATGCATGCTCCCCGGCCAGCTCGAGGCGGACTTCGCGCGCCGCAGCGCCCGCGCCGGCGGTCTGCTCTTCACCCCGGCAGAGATCCAAGCCTTCGATGAGGTCGCTCGCGAATGCGGCCAACCCGGTTGGTCGCTGGACGAGTTCCCGGTCGCACCCTAAAGTCCCGCCTCCTTCCTCGCCGTGCAAGGGGTCGCCCTGCACGCTGCCTCCGCCGCCAACCCATCCACCGCCCCCTCACCTTTCTCTTCCGTCATGAGTCTCACCCTCAAGCCCGCTTCCAGCTGCCACTACGATCAGATCTCGCTCGGCGAGGTCATGCTCCGCCTCGACCCCGGCGAGACGCGCGTCCGCACCGCGCGCCACTTCACCGCTTGGGAAGGCGGCGGCGAGTACAACACCTCGCGCGGCCTGCGCAAGTGCTTCAACCTCCGTACCGCAGTGTGCACCGCCTTCGTGGACAACGAGGTGGGGCACTTGATCGAGGACTTCATCATGCAGGGCGGCGTCGCGACCGACTTCATCAAGTGGCGCGAGGATGACGGCATCGGGCGGACGGTGCGCAACGGCCTGAACTTTACCGAGCGGGGCTTCGGCATCCGCGGAGCCGTCGGCGTGCCGGACCGCGGCAACACGGCCGCCAGCCAGTTGAAGCCGGGGGACTTCGACTGGGACCACATCTTCGGCAAGCTCGGCGTCCGCTGGTTTCACACCGGGGGCATCTTTGCCGCCCTGTCCGAGTCGACCGCCGCGCTCACGATCGAGGCGGTGAAGGCCGCGCAGCGCCACGGCACGATCGTGTCCTACGACCTGAATTATCGCCCCTCGCTCTGGAAGACGATCGGCGGCCTCAAGAAGGCGCAGGAGGTCAATCGCGAGATCGCGCGCTACGTCGACGTGATGATCGGCAACGAGGAAGATTTCACGGCGTCGCTCGGCTTCGAGGTCAAGGGCGCCGACCACTCACTCAGCCACATCGAGACCGAGGCCTTCAAGGCGATGATCGAGACCGCGGTGAAGGAATTCCCGAACTTCAAGGTCGCAGCCACCACCCTGCGCCGGGTCATCACCGCGACGCGCAACGACTGGAGCGCGATCCTGTGGCACGACGGCCGCTTCCACGAGAGCCGCAAGTATCCCGATCTTGAGATCCTCGATCGCGTGGGCGGCGGCGACAGCTTTGCGAGCGGACTCCAATTCGGCTTCCTGACCAAGAACGATCCCCAGGCTGCCGTCGAGTACGGCGCGGCCCACGGCGCCTTTGCTTCGACCACGCCCGGCGACACGTCGATGGCGACGCAGAAGGAAGTGGAGAAACTGATGAAGGGCGGCGGCGCCCGCGTCGTCCGCTGAGGCCCGCGCCTCGCGGCGTCTCCCTCCTTTCCCGCCGAGGTCAAAAACCGGGCCGGCTTCGGCGGGTGCGCATTGCGCTTTGGCCCAAGTGACGTACGGTCGCGGGGTTGGGTCCCGACCCCCACCCTCAACCCCGATGGATCGTTCGCTCTTCCGCCGCCATTCGTACCTCCCCTGGATCCTTGAGCTGCTCTGCCGCGCAATCGTGGCATGCCTTTACCGCGTCCGGACACGCGGATGGGAGCATGTCCCGACGACCGGCGGTGTGCTCATCGTCGCCAATCACCTCTCGTACGTTGACCCGATTCTGATCCAGCTAGCCTGCCGTCGGCGGCTCCGGTTTGTGGGTTCCGATGAGGTTCGGCAGTGCGGAGGGTTCTTCGACTGGGTCTTCCGCATGTCCGGCGCGATTCCGATCGCGCCGTACCAAGCGCTGGAGAGCACGCGCCGTGTCACCTCGGCCCTGGAAGCCGGGGAGGCCGTGTGCATCTTCGTCGAGGGACAGATCTCGCGGACCGGCCAACTGCTCGCCGTCCGCCGTGGTTTCGAGCTGATGGCACGTCGCGCGCAGGTGCCCGTGGTGGCCGCGTACCACGACGGGATCTGGGGATCGATCTTCTCCGTCTCGGGCAATCGACTCTTCTTCAAGCGTCCGCGCCTGACGTTGACCGACGTCTTCGTCGCTTGGGCTCCGCCCATTCCACCAGAGGAGGCGTCGCCGGAGAAACTCCGGACCACGCTGCTCGATCTGGGCTGCGCGGCGTTCGAGGAGCGACCCGTGCTCGGGCGGCACCTCGCCTCCGAGTGCGTGCGCTCGCTCGCCCGCCGACCCGGCCACGTCGCGATCATCGACCGCACGGCCGACCGGCGGGAGATCAAGGCAGCGCAGTTGCTCGCGGCCGCCGCCGCCCTGTCGCGCCACCTGCAACGCACCGTACTCGAGAAGCGCATCGGCATCGTACTTCCACCCGGAGGAGGTTCGACCATTGCGAATCTTGCCGTGCTCTGCGCGGGCAAGGTTCCCGTGAATCTCAACTTCACGGCCGGCAAGGCCTCCGTCGAAGCCTCCCTGCGCATCGCCGGCATCCGTACCGTGATCTCCGCCAAGGCCATGCGCGAGAAGGTGCCCATGTTTCCCTGGCCGGAGCGGACGGTCGACCTCCGGGAGGAAATCGCTCTCGCGGGCGGCAAGCGCGCCATGCTGCCATGGCTGATCGCGGCCTGGCTCCTCCCCAACCAGGCCCTCCCCCGCCTGCTCGGGTTGCCGCGCACCGGAGATCGCGAGGAAGCAGGGCTACTCTTCACGAGCGGCAGCTCCGGCGAACCCAAGGGTGTCGTGCTCACGCATCGCAACATCCTCGCCAACTGCGCGCAGCTCTCGTCGCTCTCGGTCCTCCCCGACACCGCCACGCTCCTCGCGTGCCTGCCGATCTTCCATAGCTTCGGGTTCACGATCACGCTGTGGTACCCTCTGATCTGGGGCTGCCGGGTCGTGACCGTACCGAGTCCGCTCGAACCGCGCCGCATCGTCGATGCCATCCGCGACGAGCACGCCACCGTGCTAGTCGGTGCACCGACGTTCCTGCGGCCGATCTTCAAGAAGGCCGAGCCAGGCGAACTCCGCACGATCGATCTCGTGGTCTCGGGCGCGGAACGCCTGCCACGCGACCTCTACGACGCCACGCTCGAGAAGCATCACATCGAGATCCTTCAGGGTTACGGTCTCACCGAGACCTCACCGGTGAGCAGCGTGAACCAGCCGCATCCCCCGCTGCTCACGCGGACCTCCGAGCCGCAGATCGGAAAGCGCCTCGGCTCCGTGGGCCGCCTCCTGCCCGGCATGACTGCCCGCATCGTCGATCCAGACACCTTCGCGGAGCGCCGGGCCAGCGATCAAGGCATGATCCTGCTCCGCGGAGCCAACGTCTTTGGCGGCTACCTCGATGATCCAGAAAAGACGTCCGCGTCGTTCCGCGAGGGCTGGTTCGTGACCGGCGATCTCGGA
>CAIOYO010000014.1 GCA_903862595.1 uncultured Opitutaceae bacterium
CCAGCGCGATCATGCGACCGGGACGGAAAAGGAAACACCAGCGCCTCGCTCAGGCGTCGATCCGGCAGGATCAATTCCATCGCGGCCCGGTAGTTTGCCGGGGTGATCGTCACTCCTTGGAGATGTGCCCCAAGGGAGCCGGGCGCATAACCGCTCGGTTCCACCACGTGCGCGTGGATATCACACACCTTCGCTGGCATGAATCCGTCGGTGGCTTCCGCGAGTAAGAGCCGATCGAGCGCGTTCAGTTCCGTTTCAATTTTCATGGATGATTCTGCCGCGCACCATCACGGACCGGCCGGCCCGAGCTCACGCGGGGGTTCTTGATCGGGCTGAACCGTTGTCCAGCCCTTCGGCTGCGCCGTCGCTTCGCCGCAGCCAGAGTGGCCAGAACCTGCCCATCGTCGGCGCGGCCATGCTCTCTCGGTCTGCCACCCCGGATTGCAGCCACGAAAGCTCCCCTTTCAGCCGCGTACCCGGCTTCACTCCTCTCCGCCAGAGTGCCGCATCGACGGGTCGGCGCCTGCGGGCAGGCCATCATGAGGGTGAGGTCGCGCGGTCGCCGGGACCCCATCGATCCGGCGCCGAGCGGGAGAATCTTGAGCCCGGTTGACATCACGTGAGGCGGGCAAAACCGCTTTGCGCCACCGGACCGTGCAGAGCCTTGAGCACGCTGCCGTGATCGAGATGTTCTTTCATCAAGCCGAACACCTCCTCGACGGCGGCGAGGTACCGAACGACCAGATCGGGCTTGTGCGCGTAGGTCGGATAGAGGCTGCCGGCAGCGAGGAAGCCGCGGGCGAGCATTTCCTGGGTGAAGAGCGTCATCAGGGCGCGACTCGTCTCTCCCGCATCAAAGGCAAGGATGCAAAGCGCGGGGATGCCAACGACCTTGATCGGCAGTCCGGTACGGGCCGCGGCGGCCTTCCAGCCGGAACGGACCATTGAGCCGATCTCGTCCACGTGACGCGCCACGTCCAACTGCTCCAGCCGTTGAAGCGTGGCCACCGCGGCCGTGGGTCCAATTGACTCCGTCCAATAGGTGCTGCTGATGAAGGTTTGCTGAGCGGCATCCATCACGTCACCGCGACCGATAATGGCGGACATCGGGAATCCGTTCGACATCGCCTTGGCGAAGACCGCGATATCCGGCAGTACCCCCAGGGTGAGGTGCATCCCGCCATGATTGCTCCGCCAGCCGGCCGTTATCTCATCGAAGATCAGGACGGCGCCCGTCTCGTCGGCAAGTGACCGCACTTTTTCAAGAAATCCATCCGTCGGGGGATCGTAGCGCCGCGGCTCCATTACGATCGCCGCCAGTTCGGAGCGATGGGCGGCGACAATCTGTTCCAGCTCGCCGATCTGGTTGTAGCGGAAGGGCAGCGCGCTCCCGTGAAGCGCCCTAGGCACGCCATCAGGATCGAGGCCGGGCAGCAGGTGGCCGTTCAGCGCATCGGACGCCCCGAGGTTGGCGGCCAAGTACCAGTCGCTCCATCCGTGATAACCGCAGAACGCCACGACGCCGCGACGAGTATGGGCCCGGGCAATGCGCACTGAAATCGACATCGCCTCGCCGCCCGTCCGGGCATAGCGCACTTTCGAGGCCCAAGGGTGAATCGCGCAAAGCAGATCGGCGAGCTCGACCTCCGCTGGAGAGTTGAGGGTGCACATGTTCCCTCGCGCCACGCAGTCCGTCACGGCCGCGTTGACCACCGGGTCCGCATAACCGAGCAGGCAGGTCCCAATGCCATTCGAAGTGAAATCGAGGTACGGCCGGTCGTCCAAATCCCACACGGTGCAACCTTGCGCCCGGCGGTAATAGGCGGGCCAGCCACCGGGCAGATACTGTTCCGGCCGCTTGCCGAGGAGCTGTGCTCCTCCGGGAATCCGGGCGCGCGCCCGTCGATAAAGTTGCTGACCGGTGCCGGAGGCCGAATCCATACTGGTCAGCGGCTGGGAGCTCATGAGTAAGCGCAGGTCGGGGGGATCTCCGCCCGCGAGCAAGAAGCACGTTGGGCGGCGCGCAAGCGCTGGGGAGGAAATGTGCGAAAAACGGCGCCCATCGAAGGCTACGTTGAGGCGCAAGACCCCGAACCCAGTCAAAACAAAATCCGCGGGCCAGACGAACCGGACCACGGATGGGAGAGGAATCAGAGTGAAAAGGTGCGCCCCAAGCGAGTGCTGTCATTTTATTTGTCAGCAGATGACCTCTTTTTAATTTCCCCTCATCGAGTATCGAGGAGGCAGTGAAATCCCTTGGAGTACAGCGCGACCGCGTCGGGTCAGCCGGCCCAACCCCGTTGTTACGACGGCCTTCTCGTGGGCGGCGGAATTCTCGACGTCCGCATGGCCCTGACCATCATCGAGGCGGTCCGCGACGGTGACATGCCAAGCGCTCAGATGATCGCAGTTCTCCAGGTTACCAGTCATCGCTTCGGCGGATTCGATCTCGCCATTGTCGTCTTCTGCGCGCTGCTCCTGCTGGGAACGGGGCTCTTTTTCGCGCGGCGACAGAAAAATGCCGACGTGTACTTCGTCGCCGGGCGCAACCGCAGCCCACTGCTGGCCGGCGTTTCGCTGTTCGCGGCGCTTTTCACCCTCATTGCCTACATTGGGATTCCGGGCGAAGTCGTACAACACGGGCCGGTACTCGTTCTCGGATCGCTGGCTGCCCTGCCCTTCAGTTACTTCGTCATCAGCCGCCATCTCATCCCCGCATTCATGCGGCTGCCGATAACCAGCGGTTACGAGCTGCTCGAAACCCGGCTGGGGCGACCCGTGCGCGTGACCGCTTCGATCACCTTCATTTGCGTGCGTATCGTCTGGATGTCACTGCTGATCTACGCTGCCTCTAAGGTGCTGGTGAGTGTCACCGGCTGTGAGTCGAAGTGGCTGCCTCTCATCGCCGCCGGAATCGGCTTGATTGCTACCCTCTACACGCTGGCCGGCGGTATCGAGGCTGTCATGACGACGGCCGTTCTGCAGTTCGCGCTGCTCCTCTTGGGTGCGATCCTGACGATCAGTCTCATCACCCTCTATGCCGGCGGTTTTGATGCCGGATGGCTCCGGCAGGCTCCAGAGCATTGGATGGCGCAGCCGTTTTTCAGCGCGGACCCTACGGTCCGACTGACCGTCGTGGGCACGTTTGTATCCTACTTTATTTCGACCATCTGCGCTGGTGGGTCGGATCAGGTGGCCATCCAACGCTACCTGACCACGCGCGACGCGGCCGCAGCGCGAAGAGCCGTGATGTTCGGCCACATGTCCATCGGTGCGGTCATGCTCAGCCTTGGGATTGTCGGTGCCGCACTGCTCGGCTACTTTGCCGCGCATCCGGAGCTGCTCCCGCCGGGAAAAACGCTCGCGCAAGCGGGCGACGGACTCTTCCCATATTTCCTCGGCCACGGGCTCCCGCCCGGCGTCTCGGGGCTGGTCGTCGCGGGCCTGCTTACGTCTGCTGTTTCGGGTGTCGCCCCGGGAATCAACTCGATCATAGCGGTGCTGAATCAGGAAGTGATTGAACCGCTCGTCCGTCAGGGTCGAGCCGCAGAGGGCTCCAAGGTCCGGATCGCCCGGCTACTCTCCCTCATTATTGGTGGATTGATCACCCTCGGCAGCCTCGCGATGAGCCAAGTCTCGGGCAACCTAGTCGAGGTTTCGGGCAAGACCATCAATGTGTTCTTCTATCCGATGTTCAGCCTCTTCTTTCTCGCGTTGTTTGTGCGGTTCGCCAACGCCACCGGAGCGGTCTTCGGAGCCATTTATGGGCTGACCACCGCGATTGTCGTGGGGTATTGGGACACACTCACGGGAATGCCGCGGGTGAGCTTCCAGTGGATTGGACCCTCCTCTCTGTTCGTCTCGCTGACCGCAGGCTGTCTCTTCAGCTTGATGCCGCTCAAGAACCGGTCACCCGCCTTCGTCTGGACTTTCCGCGTCGCGGCGCTCGGCGCCCTCGCGTTTGCCGTCTCCCGCGTCGCCGCCCTACACCCCTGAAGAGGATCGTTCGTGCGACCGGCTGGCCGGGGTGGAGTTCATCCGCATTCCATTGCCGGCCTCCCATCGGGATTCCCTGGTGCCTCGGGCCAATACCCGTTACCCGTCACGCTCCGCGGCAAGGCGCTGCGGCGACCGATTCCCGGGGATGAAATTCGAGTCCTGATCTGATGATACCGTCGCGCGCTTGTTGTTAAAGATTGGACACCTATAAAGAAAATGGACATGCTGTCTTTTCGTGGAAAACACCCACGGCGCACTCTCGGAATTTCACCGCGCCAGCGTGTCGGATCAGGCCGCCGCGGCGCTACGAGAGTCGATCCTTGAGGGGACTTGGGGCGAACTCCTGCCGGGCGAACATGAGCTCGCTCGACGGCTCGGTGTCAGCCGACCCACGGTCCGCACCGCCCTGGCGCAGCTCGCTCTGGACGGTTTCATCACGATCAAAAAGGGATGCCGTACCCGGTTGCGGACCGACCGCACCGCGCCTGTCGACCACGCGCCGCCCACGGTTTGCCTGGTCGTGCCTTCCTCTCGTGAGTCGTTGGGGCTGGGCGGACGTCCGGTGATCATGGAAATGCGCGCCCGGTTTGCGGAGTGTGGCGTCGGATGGGAAGAGATTTTCGACCGCACCCTCGGCAGACGGCACCCCGAATCTCGCCTCGCGAGCATCGTCAGCGGTCGGCGGCATGTCTGCTGGTTGCTGCTCGGCGCGTCACCCACGATTCAACGTTGGTTCGCCGAAGCCGGAGTGCCCGCGCTCGTCCTCGGTTCATGTCACGATGGGATCAAGCTGCCCTTCGTGGATGTCAATTACCACGCCATCGGCTGGCACGCGGCAGGCTATCTGGCAAAACATGGCCATCGAAGCGTCGCCGTCGTCCTCCCGCAGCAACCTTTCGCCGGTGACCTCGCCTGCCTGCGCGGCCTCGTCAGGTATGGTGATCGAACAGAAATGCCGGTCTCCGTCATCGAAATTGCCGCCAGCTCCAGCCGCGCGGCACTCCTGGCTACGTTAGATCGCGTACTCCGCAGCGCGAATGCGCCGACCGCAATCTTCTGCATGCATGTTGAGCATTTACTCATGGTACTCGTGCACCTCCTCCGCTCGGGACGGCGGGTGCCGACCGAGGTTTCGGTCATCTGCCGGGAAACCGTGACCTCACTGGATCGCGGACTGCCGGAAATCACCCGCTACCAGAGTCCTACGGCCAAGCAGGCGCGCATGACTGTCCGCGTCGCCCAATCCATGCTCTCCGGGCATCCGCTCAAGAAGATGGCCAACCTGATTTTGCCGGCATTCGTGGCTGGCGAGACCGTGGCACGCTCTCAAACCGGAGTCCCGCGCGGCGCCTGAGGCAGTCCCCGATCATCCGACAGCGGATCCGGTGAATAAGGCCGCCGACGGAGGGTTCGGCTTTGTTGTTTTCCCTCGCGGGGCGGGGTGCCGCGCGCGTGAGGTGAATCCTCGTGGCGCCTTGCGGGCGCACCGGCACGCCTTGATCCACGCGGAACCCGAG
>CAIOYO010000015.1 GCA_903862595.1 uncultured Opitutaceae bacterium
CAGACCCAAGCGATCCAGCGTTGGGTGCTGACCCAGGGTGGGCTGAAGTAAGTCAACCCCACGGCGCGCGGAGTCCGCGGCCCTCCGCGGATCGCGATCCGAGCTCAATCCGACTCGCGCCACCACGATCCGTTCCCCATTTCATCCGCCGCGCTGCTCCGACATTCACCGCCATGGCCCTCACCCGCACCCGCCTGGAAACGCTCCGTGAGACCTACCGTCACGGGCTGCTAGAAAGCACGATCCCCTTCTGGCTGCGCCACGGCGCCGACCGCGAACACGGCGGCGTGATCACGGCGCTGGCCGAGGACGGGACGATCATCGACACCGACAAGGGCGTGTGGCTCCAAGGCCGCGCCGCATGGATGTTCGCCACCCTGCACCGCACGATTTCCCCCGACCCCGCCTGGCTGGAGATGTCACGGAGCTGCCTGCAGTTCATCCGCGACCATTGCCGCGGCCCCGGAGGGAAGCTCTACTTCACCGTCACGCGCGACGGCCGCCCGCTGCGGATGCGGCGCTACGTCTACAGCGAGTGCTTCGCGACCATCGCCGCCGCCGCCTACTCCGTCGCCACCGGCGATGAAGCCGCCCGCGCCGAGGCGCTGGCGTTCTTCGATACCTACCTCCACCACAGCTTCACGCCGGGGGTGATGCCGCCGAAGGTGGATCCGCAGACCCGCCCGATGAAGGGCGTCGCGCCGCTGATGATCGCGATCGTCACGGCGCAGGAGGTGCGCTCCCTCCTCGGCGACGTCCGTGTCCGCGGCCGCTCCTGCACGGAATGGATCGATGCCTCGATCGCGGAGATCGAGCGGGATTTCTACAAGCCGGACCTCGGCGCGCTGATGGAGGCCGTCGCACCGGACGGCGCCATCGTGGATCATTTCGATGGCCGGACACTGAACCCCGGTCACGCCATCGAGTGCGCCTGGTTCATCCTGCACGAGGCGAAGCTGCGCGGCAACGATGCCCGGCTGCGCCAGCTGGGCCTCGCCATCCTCGACTGCATGTGGGCGCGCGGGTGGGATCGGGAATTCGGGGGCCTGCTCTACTTCACCGATCTCCGCGGCCTGCCGGTGCAGGAGTACTGGGCGGAAATGAAGTTCTGGTGGCCCCATAACGAGGCCGAGATCGCCACGCTGCTAGCCTACCAGCTCACGGGCGACGCCAAGTACGCCGCTTGGCATGAGCTCGTGCACACGTGGTCGCATCGCGTATTCGCCGATCCCGTACATGGCGAGTGGTTCGGCTACGCCCACCGCGACGGCCGGATTTCCACCCGGCTGAAGGGCAACCTCTGGAAAGGCTGCTTCCACTTGCCACGCATGCAGTGGTACTGCCTGCGCCTGACCGACGAGTTGCTCGCTTCACCTGCACAGTCCACCTGAGCCCCACTCCTGCGTTCCCCATGAGTTCACATCCCCCCCGCCCCTTCTCCCGCCGCCACTTCGTCGCGTCGCTCCTCGCCGGCGGAGCCGGCGCCGCCGCGCTCCGGGCAAGCCCCTCGCCGGCCGCGGGCTCCGCGGCGGCACCGACCACAGACTGGGTCGCGTCCGCTCGCGCGCAGATCCCAGCCCTGTCACGGTGCGTCTACTTCCAGTCCGGCGCGTACGGGCCCTCCCCTCGACGAGTCATGGATGTCGTGAAGGAGTCTCTCGACCTCCAGAACGAAGCACCCGCCGATCCACGGATCATCGCGCGCCTGACGGAACTGGAGAATGGCTGCCGCGATCGGCTCGCCCGCATCAATGGGGCCGATCCCGCCGAAGTGGCGCTGACCACCAACACCACCACGGGATTGAACGTGGTCCTGTGGTCGATCCCGTGGAAGGCCGGAGACGAGGTCATCATCGGCGACGAGGAGCACCCCGCCATGCTCATGCCCGTCTACAACCTGGAGCGACGCTTCGGCGTGCGCCGGGTGGTGACCCCGGTGGGTGACCCGTCCCGCGTTGTCGAGGAAGTGCTGCGCCGACTCACTCCGTCCACCCGCCTCGTCGCGCTTAGCCACGTCTCCCGCGGTAGCGGCCGGACGGTGCCCGGTCGTGAGCTCGCAGCGGCGCTCCGCGCCCGCAATGTGCGCCTGCTGCTCGACGGCGCTCAGGGTCCGGGCAACATCCGCGTGAACTTCCGCGAGATCGGCTGCGACTACTACAGTCTCTGCGGGCACAAATGGCTGCTCGGACCCAAGGGCACTGGCGCACTGCTCGTTCGGCGCGACGCCATGGAGGGCACCGCCGTTTCGTGGACCGGTTCCCGCGCGCAGGCCTCCTTCGACGAGGTCGGCAACTTCACCTGGTTGCCCGACGCGCGGCGCTACGAGTTCGCGACGCGGCACAGCGCGGGATTTGCGGGACTCGCCACCGCGATCGACTGGCTTGAGGAACAGGGCTTAGACCGCATCCACGCCCGGATCGTCGAGCTATCCGGCATCGCCACCGAGGCCGTGCTGGCGAGCAAGCACCTCGCCCTCACCTCCCCCACCGCTGCGAATGTCCGCAATGGCATCGTCGTGATCCGGTTGCCCGCCGCCTGCAAGGCGACGGCCGCCTACGAGACGTTGAATCAGGAGAACGGCATGCTGCTCTCGCCCGTCACGCATCCGCAGGACATCCGGATGTCCGTGCACTTCTTCAATCTGCCCCAAGAAATCGCCGCCGTCATCGACCGGCTCGACCGCTACGCTGCAGCCACCGTCGCCAAGGC
>CAIOYO010000016.1 GCA_903862595.1 uncultured Opitutaceae bacterium
CGTGTGCGGCAGCGCTTCGACTTGAATTGCGGTGATCGGCTGATCGCGCGGCGTCGCAAGCTCGACGGCCACGGTCTCCTTGGCTGCTCCGGCGGGAACGAACACCCGCGCTTCCGAGTCGACGCGTGCATTCTTGGCCCCGGAAGAGAAGAGGAGCTCCTTGGGGGCGCTGGCCTGCCACGATGGCTTCGCGGGGAAGGCGGCGGCCCATGCGTCCGCCGCAGCGGAGTGGGCGGGCGCGGCGGCGACGACGCGCGCGTGCGCCTCTTGGATCTGGCGCTTCCACTGGGCGCGCAGCCCCTCCTGCTCCGCGGTGTAGAACTCCACGAACGGAGCCTCGTCGTCGCGATCGGCATCGGTGGTTTGATTCAGGATCGCGTAAAGCTGGAAGTATTCGTCGAGCGTGAACGGGTCGTACTTGTGCGTGTGGCACTGGGCGCACGCCATGGAGGAGCCCATCCAGACGGCGAAGGTCGTGTTGACGCGATCAATGACGGCGACGGTGCGGAATTCCTCATCGTCCGTGCCGCCCTCGGTATTGTTCATCGTGTTCCGATGGAAGCCGGTGGCGTACAGCTGATCGGCCGTTGGGTTGGGCAGGAGATCCCCGGCCATCTGCTCGATCGTGAACTGGTCGAACGGCAGGTTGCGGTTGAACGCATCGATCACGTAATCGCGGTAGCGCCAGATCGACCGCGGCTGATCGTCGGCATAACCCCGGGAATCAGCGTAGCGCGCGAGGTCCAGCCATGAGCGGGCCCAGTGTTCGCCGTAGGCAGGCCGGGCGAGCTGGGTGTCAACGAAACGCTCGTAGGCGTCGGGACGTGGGTCGGCGACGAAGGCATCCACCTCCGCCGGGGTCGGCGGCAGGCCGACCAGATCGAGGGCGACGCGGCGGGCGAGAGTGCGGCGATCCGCCTCCGGCTGGGGCTTGAGCTGGGCGGCCTCGAGGCGGGCAAGGATGAAACGATCGATGGGCGTGCGGGCCCAGCCGGCCTGCTTCACGGCCGGTGGTTCGGGGCGCTTGGGAGCCTCGTAGGCCCAATGCTGAGCGTAGGTGCCTCCTTGGGCGATCCAGCGGCGGAGCAGATCGGCTTCGGCGGGCGTGACCGACTTGCCGGTCTTCCGCGGCGGCATGATGTCGTCGTCGTCTGTGGTGAGGACGCGCTTCAGCAGTTCGCTCTGGTCTGGATTGCCCGGCGCGAGCGCCTGGTACCCGCCGAGGTCCTCGCGCGCTCCATCGAATGTGTCGAGCCGCAGCCCGTTGTTGCCGCCCTTGCGCTCCGCCTCGTCCGGACCATGGCACCAGAAACAGTTGTTCGAGAGGATCGGACGGATGTCGCGATTGAAGTCGATGGGCGCTTCCGTCGCGTGGAGGGCGCGGAAACCGCCCGCGAGGATCAGAAACGACGCTGCCAGGAACCGGGTTTTCGAGAAAGGAAACGGCATGTCAGGAAGGCGTGGGGCGCGGCCGGTGGGTCGGGATCGCCAGTCTCCCGTACCTTGAATTCCACGCCGCGAAGACGCAAGTCGCACTGGACGAGTTTTCGGTCGTTGCGATGATATTTCATCGCGGCCGATGGCGCGTTGCCGCCGACGTGCGGTCGGTCGGACTTTATCGCTGATAGACCTCGAGGAGAGCGACGCCGGTGCCTTGGTCCTTGCCGCTCACATGGACTGTGTAGGCGCCGGGTGTGAGGGTGGTGAGCAGGGCTGCGTCGGCGCTTTGGGCGACGAGGGCGAAAGCGCCGGCGTCGGCACCTACCGTGATCAGTTCGGGCGTGGATCCCCAGTTATCGTTGCTGGCTATGGCGCTGGCCATCCCGGAGCGGTAGACGGTGAGGATCGGATCGTTGAGGAAGCCGGTGACGCCGAATTGTCCGAGGGAAGGCCCGACGGCGCGGATGAGCACGCGTCGGGTGTCGTTTTCGACCACAAAGCCGGCGATCATGATCGCGTCGCCGGTTCCGACTTGGCCGCGAGTGGAGAGATTCACCAAAGTGCCGGAGCCCAGCAGGTCTTGGGCGTTGGCGGCGACGCGCAGGCGGTACGTGAGCGATCCGGAGGCGGTGATGACAGCGGGGCGTCGGCGCAGTGAAGGGACGATGTTGCCGGGCGAGCCCAGCGTGACGGACCCGCCGGCGGACGTGATCGTGAGGGCGAGCACGCCCCCGTTGGGACGCCGATAGATCACCTCGCGGGGCGAGGCTTCGAGGGTGGAGTCGGTGTTGTAGAGTAGGGGTACGACCTCTTCGAACGCACCCGTGTGCTCGACGGTGACGGTGATCCCATCGTCGCCGAAGTGCACTGTCTTCGTGCCAGCGTTGCCCAGCGCATACCGGGCGCTGAAGTCGCCGTCCGGGACCGTCGTGACACCCGGAGCGGGGGAGATGGGGGCGGGGCCGAGCGCAAGTTGGGCGCGGACCTCGGAACCCTCGTAGAGTGACGAGGAGCCGGCGGGTCGGGTGCCCCAGATCCACGTGGTGCCCGCGACGGTTTGGAGGGCGGGACCGTAGACGGGATTCCAAAGCAGACCGAGACCGTAGTTTTGCCGTACCAGCCGCAGGCTTCCGCTGTTGAAGACCGCGTAGTAGTTGGGTCGCCGGAAGGTCGACACCGTGACTGGCCAAGGATCGTGGAAGATTCGATTGAAGCGGCTGGCGGCGAAGTAAGGCAAGGCGGCGACGGCGGCCTCGCGTTGCGCGAACGTCGGCTGCCACGGATTCAGTTCGCGCACCGACTCATAGACGAATGACGGGATGTAGCTGTACTCGTTCGGGACGGACAGAGGGCTCCACTTTCCGAAGAGCGAGACGAGATCGGCGCGGCGCTGGACCCTGCTGGCCCGGAATTCGTCCTCGTTGAACGCGAAGGGTCGGGCGGCGAGGACATTTTCGGCGTAGGGTCGAACGCCGGCGATCTGCGTGGCTTGGGACGTCCGCGTATTGATCCCCGCATTGGCAAGGTAGCCGGGCACGCCCGACAGGGAGTAGGGGATCAGGTTGGCGGAGAGCCACTCGTTCCAACGGCGATCGGCGGCCTCGACGGCCGCGAGCATCACCGGCTTGTTGAGCAAGAACGGGCGCGCGACGCGCAGATTAGTATCGTGGACGGTTGAGTAGCCAACATCCGCGCCCCCTTGTTCGTAGTGGAAACCCGCGGGGCTTTGGTCGTTTTCGCACGCGTAGACGAGTGCTGCGGAGGTGAGGGCCTCCAATTCCGCATCCGGCCAAAGTGAGAGATAACGGAGCGCCGCGGAGAAGGATCCACTGAGCTGATTGCTGTACTGCCGCGCGTCACGCTTCATGTCCGCGCGGGTGAACAATGCGACCAGGGCCTTGCGCAAGGCCGCCCGGGCCCGCTCGATCACCGCGGCGTCGAAGGGCAGGCCCGAACGGATGATCAACTCGAGAGCCTGGGACGCCGCCATCGAACCGAAGCCGGTGGGAGCGAGGCCGAAGTTCGTTGGGCTGTATTCCGCCAAGAGCCCGTCGGCATTCGGGATCTCGCTCCAGCGCTGGAGCATCGCCTCCAAGCGCACGCGGACCGCGGAATCTCCGTAGTAGCGATTCCACGGACGGTTGGTGGCATAAAAGTAGGCCAACGCCATCTGCATCTCCATGATGCGAGCGTTGTAGGGAGCATTGTACAGGGGCGGACGGTTGACGGCGAGATTCAGGAATCCGCGGTTTGGCCCGGTCTCCACCACGGCATTGGCGACCCGGGAGAAGTGGTAGAGGAAGTAGGGTACCTCAAGCTCGTGATCCGCGAAATCGTTCAAGCTCAGCTTGTTGAAATCCGC
>CAIOYO010000017.1 GCA_903862595.1 uncultured Opitutaceae bacterium
GCCCACGTGCTCGCGCCGGTAATGAGTCAGCGCTGCATCATCCCACGCGCTCAGATCGTGATCGCGGAAGCGCACGCTCCCTGAGGTGGGAACGTCGAGGCCGCCGAGGATGTTGAGGAGCGTCGATTTTCCGCTGCCGGATGGACCGAGCAGGACGACGAACTCGCCCGCGTAGAGCTCGAGATCGATCCCGCGCAAGGCCTGGACTTCGGTCGTACCGGATCGGAAGATCCGGGTCACGTCGCGCGCCACGAATACCGGCGTGGTTTTATCCGCACCTGCCGCGCGATCGTTCAGGGGTGGGGGAGCGGCGGGCGGCATGGGGACGGGAATCCGCGGCCCTTGCTGCTGGAGGGGCCACGTGGATACGGTGAAGCGGTTCGCCCAAGAGGGCGAGCCCGATCAACACGACGCGTGGCCCGCGGGGCTAACGGGCGCGAGACGACTCGCGCCGCGCCGACTAACTCGGTCGATCCGAGCCGTCCGGGTGGATCAGCCCCATGCGGAGCGCGCAGAGGGTCAGCTCCTGATCGGTGTTCACCTCCAGTTTGCGCATGATGCTCTTCTTGAGCTTGTAGATGGAGGGCTCCGAGAGACTGAGCGATTCGGCAATGCGCTTGGTGTGAACTCCCTGGGCCGTCATCTGCACGATCTCCCGATCGCGCGGCGTGAGGGCAGGGCTGTCCGCTTCAGCGCCTCGTCGCTGGACAAACTGCCGGATGAGCGCACTGGGGCCACTCGAGAAATAGGCTCCCTCCGCTCGACTGCGATCGATGGCCTGCCGGAGGTCCTCGAGGCTCGATGACTTATGCACGTAGCCAGTCACGCCCCACTCAACTGCGGTTTGCACCGTGTGGAGCGTCGCCATGCCGCTGAAGATGATGACCTTTGGGCGAGGGTTCACGGCGGAGAGCAGCTCCATGACCTGCAAGCCGCCACTCCCGTCAAGGAGGAGGTCGAGGATCACCAGATCGAGTCCGTCGCGCTTCGCGGTGGCGAGCATCGGCTCGGCGTTCCGGCTGCTCCCGATCAGCTCCACTGCCGGAAGTCCGCGGGCGAAGTCGCAGAGGAGTTCGCGGATGGATTCATGATCCTCGACGATCCACAGTCGTGAGGGCTTGCGGGTTGCGGACGGTGCCAGCGTGGCGGCGGGAGCGGAGGGGAGGTCGATGGACATGGGCGGTGGGTGACCGGTGGGTTCAGGCGACGGCCGAGGCGGCGTCGAGGTGGGGATGGTTGCCGGCGTGTTGCACGCGCGGAAGGTGAAGTCGGGCGCAGGTTCCCCGGCCATCCGGGCCCCGCGTGAACGTGAGCGAACCGCCGACGAGGTCTGCGAATCCACGGACGATCGCTAGTCCGAGTCCGAGGCCCTGCTGTTCGTGGCGCTCGCGGTCAAATTGCACGAAGGCCGCAATGCGGCTGACCTGTTCAAGCGGGAAACCCCGCCCGCCATCGGTAACGGTCAGATCGTAGCCTGACTCATCCGCCGCGGCTCCGACGATCCGGATGGGACTGCCCGGGTTCGAGAACTTCAGGGCGTTGTCGACGAGTTGGCGGATCACGGGTCCGAGGAGACCGTCGGGGAGAGCCAGAGAAGCGGGCTCACAGTCCACGCTCACGTCCTGGCTCCGTCCGGCGGCCGCAGCCATGCGCCGGACCTCCCGATCGATCGAGTCAGGCCACTGCTCGTCCTGCCAGGCCTGTCGCTCCGTCTCGGTTGCCGGTGGACGTGCCGTGAGGTCGAGCCAGAGCTCGCAGCGCTGGGTCAGTTGCAGGAGTCGCTCGCCGGACTGGCGGATCAGCTCCGCCTGCTCCGCGACGGCCGAGGCGGGCACGGGCGTGCCCGCAGCGGCATCGTCGAGGAGCAACTCGGAGAATCCGAGGATGCCGACCAACGGGGTGCGGAGCTCGTGGGCCAGCGTGGCCGCGAAGCGCTTCCGCTCCTCTTGGATCAGGGCATGCGGACTCGTCAGCGATTTGTGGGCGGCGAGGCTCATGCGGACCGCCCTCGTTTGCGCGTGGAGGTCGTCGGACGCGTGGAAGCCCTGCCTTTGCCGGAGCGCCCTCCCGCTCGGCTGGAGACCGCAGCCGGTGCCGACGCGGGCGCCTGCGGATCTCCGTCGAGGCCCGGAAATTCGAGCCAGAAGATGGCTCCGGGCTCATCAGCCGGCGGCGGCGCGTAGCCGAAGCTTCCGCCCATCGTCTCGACCGCCCGCCGGACGACGCGCAGCCCCAGCCC
>CAIOYO010000018.1 GCA_903862595.1 uncultured Opitutaceae bacterium
AGGCCGCCGCACGCCGCGTCGACCGCCTGCCGGCGTCGTCCTAGTTGCGGAGTCTCACGCGGTTTTCCACTCCTAGCGCGAGCTCGGCTTCGCCGGCACCGCGGCCTTGACGCGCTTCTGCCAGCGGGGGAATTCGCGCTCCAGGAGGGATTTCGCGCTGTCGTTGTACCACGCGTACCCGACGCGGCGTTCGTGCTCGATCTCCGCCACGGCGTAGTGGATCACCCGGTCGCGCCCGATGAAGATCGGTCGGTTGGTTCCGATCTCGTAAAAGCGCGCCCAGAGCGGCCCGGCCGCCGGATCGCGCCGGAACACGCGGTCCCGCCCCTTCGGCAGATCCGGCGCATCGACCGTCTCCCACACCGCACCGTCGATGCGCACGGCCTGCAGCCAGGCCACCGCCGCCGTGACGGCGGCGACCACGTCCGCTGAGGGTTTCTCAGCGCGCAGGAGGAAGCGGACGATCCCGACGCTCTCCGCCGAGGCGAGCGACGCCGGTTCGAAGGTTCGAGCCGCCGCCGGCGCGAAGGTGACCTCATCGTGCTGCGCCCCCCACGCGGTCCGCACGCCGTCGGTCACGATCTGGCAGCGCACGATGCACTCGACCCCGCGTCGCACCGCCTCGGCAGAGCGCGTCCGCAACGCCGGCTCGGTCCACGCGAACGCACCGCGACCCGCCGCGACGTCGTCCAACACTTCCAGGGTCCGCACCATCGCCTGGTCATTGAAGGTGATCCGGCGGTAGTACCCGGAGCGCAGCGGAAAGTACTGCGGCCAACCGCCGTTGGCGTACTGCGCGGCCAGCAGGTACGCGATGCCCTTCTCCGCCGCCGCGCGGAAGCGCGGCTCGCCGGTGGCGACGTGGATCGCGGCAAGTGCGCGGATTTCCCCGGTGGTGGCGCCGTTGTCGATCGTCCCCTCCGTCGCATCGCGCTTCACTAGCTCCGCCTTCTCCGCCGCCGTCAGCGGCTGCGCCATGTCCGTGTTCTTCGGCCACCCTCCGGAGGGCAGCTGATACAGGAGCAGATTCTCCGCGAGCGCACGTGCCTCCGCGGACGCGGTCCACGCCGGATCCTTCGGCAGGCTGCCTTTCCAAACGAAGGGCGCCGCGGCGAGCGCCGGCGACAGCATCAGCGCACTCAGATGTAGCGCAACGAGGGCAATCGCAGTCCTCCCACCGACGCGCGCCCTCGTGAGGGTGAACGCCCCTGCATCCGCAGCTCCGCTTCGGCTCGATGGGCGTGCAGTCGTCATGCCGACAGCGTGGTTCCGAAACGAACGACCGACAACCCTGACCTCCGGGGGCGATGGCCTCTTCGGCTGAACGTTGAATTCGTCGCGGCTCGCGCGCTCCCCGCGGGCGCGAGGCGTTCTCCATCGTCAGCGCCCCGTGGCCGGCGGGAGCACGGGCGTGCGCTCGAGCGCCAGCAACGCCCGGACCCGTTCGAGACGCACATCGTCTCCGACCGCATGCAAGAAAGTCCACGCGGCCAACACCCGCCGCCCACGCATCACGCGCAGGGCCGCCTCGCGCAGCGGCGGCGGATCGAGCAGTTCGTCCTCGGTGGGTGCGAGCGTTTCGTGGGCGCGCCGCCAGGACCGCGCGGCCTCGCGCACGCGGGCGCTCGAGGCGTCGGCCGCCCACGCGAGGATCGTGCGCTCGCGTCGCGCCTCCCAACGCGCCAAGGCCCGCACCCGCGCCGCATCCGACGCGGCATCGGCCGCGCCCGACTGCCAGTAAAGCTCTTCCCGCACCGCTTCGCGGTCACCGGGCATGAACAGGGGTTCCCGGGCACTTTCCTCCAGCGCGATGAGGTGCCGCTCAAAACCGGCTTCACTCTCGCCCGCCCCCTCCACCGATCGCGACTCCAACGCCCGCCGCCACGCCGGACGGATCACGTCGGTCCACGCCCTCCGCAACTCGCGCTCGGCGCGCCGCTCCGCCCGGCTGGGCTCGGGCGCCGGCGCCGGCGCCGCACCCAGCGCTTCCAAGTCCGCGAAGCGTCCGCGGACCAGCGTCTCCGCAATCTCCGGAAATTCCTCCGCCAAGCCCTGCGCCCAACCGCGATACCGCCCTTCCCGACGCCGCAGCTCCGGATCATCGCTTGCCACACTCGCCCCATCCGCCACCGCGCGAAACCGCCGCAGCGCCTCCGCCGCACCGGGAGTCAGCTCCGCCGACCCAAGCGTCGTCTCAATCATCCGCGCCTGCGCCTCCAGGAAGGCCTCGGCGGTGCCGTGCGGCTGATCGATCGTGACGTTCACCTCCATCGCCGCATCGAACGCCTCCGCCAGCGTGTCCCGCGGGAGCTCGCGCCGCGCCCCCGTCACCAGATCGATGCCGAGCAGCGCCTCGGGCAAGAAACGCTCCGAGCCAACCCACGTCCGCGAGTCCAAGTAAGCGACGCACCCGGCCGCTGGGTCCGCCGCAGTGGTCGCAGTGAAGCCGGCGATGCGCGGAGGCGGCGGTGCCGCGAGCGCGAGCGGCGCGCCGCCCGACCGCAGCCACGCCGGCTCCGGCCGTGCGGTCTCTTCCTCGCCGAGGAAGTGAAAGCCCCCGCTGTGGCAGCAGGTGATGCAGAAAACGACGCGCCCGCGGCCCAGTCCGCCCGCCATGACTTCCCGCAGCTCCCGCACCCCGAGCACCTGCTCGAGATTCGTCAGCCAGCCGCGCGGCGTCAGCGGAGCCGGCTCCAGTTGCCAGAGCACGATCCGGCTCTCGCGGGGCTCCCGCTCCGACAACTCGCCGTGGTCGCCAACAAAGAGAAAGAGCGTGCCACCGTCCGCGACCCGCGGAAGGATTTCCCGCCGCAGGGCATGCAGGATCTCAGAACGCGTCGCCGGGCGATTACCCTCCAATTCGCCGGGCAGCCACGACTCCAACAGCTCTCCGTCCTCCTCGATCTGCCGTCGCGTATCCGCCAGCCGCACCGGCTTTCCCGGCACGTTGCCGGCGCCAAAGAAAGTCCACACCGCCTCCGCCGGCACGTGCTGCCGCAGCCACCGGTTCAACGCCTGTGCCTGCAGGTACTGCGAGTAGTTGTTGGTCGCCGGGGTCCCGCCGCCCGACAGCACCACCCACGCATCCTGCGGCGCGGCCACCGCCGCGTTCACGCCAAGGACGCAGGCCGCCAGCAACGCCGCCCGCAGCCAACGCAGCCCGCCCTCTACCCAGCGGCCCGACCGCACCCGGACACTCCGTCGTCGGCCAAACCGCGCTGCGCCCGAAGCCGGAATCACACCGTCGGCGCCCCAGCCCCCCCGACGTCCCGATCGCGCCACGTGCCGCCGGTCCGATGTCGGGCACCGCACGCGTCCGCACCGATCCCCGGGCCCAGTAGCGGGCGTACGTTCCGCGAGAAGACCGAAAGCCGAGGACTCGATCACCGGCCCAGCCTGACCACCTACCCCGCGCTGCCAAGTCGTCACCGACGCGCCACGGGACCATTTCCCTCTGATTACGGACCAGTTGGCACGCTGACTGCTCCCCTTCACCCGATCCGCTGCAAGTGGGTCTATGGGGTTAGACAGACAAATAGGGCCGGTCGCTTAGGGGTAGGCGACCGGCCTTCCTCGTTTTCAGGCTCGCCCGGTCAACGTTCATGTCACGCGGCTTGCCGGCGGGGGTGGAGTTGCGCTCAAGTGTCGGGCCCGAAGGACCGCGTCCGACGGACCTCGCACCCGTTCGGGGTCCTCGGCTGAGGCGCCGGCCCCCGGGTGCCCGTACCCCACCCACCCCACCCTGCTGCGGCTCCTGATTTCCGGACATGACGTTCTACGACTACCTCGTTCTTGGTGTGTACTTCATCTTCATGCTGACGATCAGCTGGGTGTTCCGGCGGTTCGTGACGAACGTGAGCGACTACTTCCGCAGCGGGGGTCAGATCGTGTGGTGGATGGTGGGGGGCTCGGCCTTCATGGTGAGTTTCAGCGCGTGGACCTTCACTGGGGCGGCGTCGAAAGCCTACGCCGACGGCTGGCCGATCGCGGTGATCTACATCGCCAATGCATTGGGCTTCGTCGCCAACGCGCTCTACTTCGCCCCGCGCTTCCGCCAACTACGGGTCGTCACGTCTGTCGAGGCGGTCCGGGAGCGCTTCGGCCGCGCCAATGAGCAGATCTTCACGTGGCTCCAACTGCCGACGGGCACAATCTACGCCGCGATCTGGCTGAATGCGCTCGGGGTCTTTTTTTCCGCCGCCTTCGGCCTCGATCTCACGCTGACCATCGTGGTCACGGGGGTGGTCGTGCTGCTGATGTCGCTGGTCGGTGGGAGCTGGGCCGTCGTCGCCTCCGACTTTATCCAGGTACTGATCCTAATGCCGGTCTGCGTGGCGGTGTGCGTGCTCGCCGTGGCCAAGGTGGGCGGCCCTGCCGCGTTTCTCGCCGCCGTGCCAGAGCACCATCTGGATGTTGGCGAGCTGTTCTCGCGGGACTTCCTGCTGTTCTGGTGCGTCGCGATGCTGGTGAAGCAGTTCATGTCCACCAACAACCTGATGGATTCGTCGCGCTACCTGTGCGTGCGCGATAGCCGTCACGCACGCTGGGCGGGCTTCCTCGGCGCCGGCCTGTTCTGCATCGGTATCTTCATCTGGTTCGTGCCGCCGATGGCCGCGGCCGCGCTGTTTCCCGACCTGCGCGCGGCGTTCCCGAATCTCCGCAATCCCGAGGACGCCGCGTTCATGGCGATTTCCCAAGCTGTCCTGCCGGTCGGCATGCTCGGGCTGCTGGTCAGCGGCATCTTCGCCGCCACGATGTCTTCCATGGATTCCGGCCTGAACAAGAACGCTGGCATCTTCATCAAGAATTTCTACCAGCCCGTCCTGAAGCCGGGCGCCTCCGACCACGAATTGCTGCGCGCCGGGAAGGTGGCCACCGTGGTCCTGGGTCTGCTCGTCATCCTCGTCGCGTGGCGGCTCAGCCAGCTGCGCGAGCTGTCACTCTTCGATCTGATGGTGCGCTTCGGTTCACTGGTCAGCGTGCCGATCACGCTACCGCTGGTCTGGGGGGTGCTGATCCGACGCACGCCACCGTGGGCGGCTTGGAGCACCGTCGCCGTCGGCTTTGCCTGCTCGGTGCTGTGCGAACAGGTGCTGACGTCGCGCTGGGCCGCCGAGTCGCTGCTGGGCAGCACGCTGCCACTCGGCAAGGCCGAGGGCGAGTACTGGGGTCAGGGGATCGCCGTGGCGCTGAGCGTCGTCGTGGGATCAGCCTGGTTCCTCGGTTCCACCGCGTTCTGGCGTCGGACGCCAGAGGCCGAGCGCGCGCGGATCGAGGCGTTCTTCGCCAAGATGCGCACGCCCGTCGATGTCCGCACCGAGGGGGTGGTCGACAACACCGCGCGGCAGGAATCCCTCATCGGCTGGCTCTGCCTGGCGTACGGTTCCTTCATCACGCTGCTCGCCTTCATCCCCAATCCCGTCAGCGGCCGCCTCGCCTTCGTCGGCTGCGGGGGCATCGTCGTCGTCATCGGCGCAGCCCTGCTGCGCAAGGCGCGGCGCTCGACCTGAAGCGGGACTCGGATCCTCGTTTCGCCGAATCACCCGGCCCACTCTGTCCCGCCTAACCACTCCGATTGTCCGTCCCGGCTCCCCGCCGAGTTCGCCGTCCGCAGAGCCGCTTCACTCCCCCCACTTCGATCCGTCGGGCTCCGCCCTCACTTCTCCCTTCTCACTGCCCCGCCGTCCGTCCGTCGGATTTCCTCCCATGCCCTTCCTCGCTCACCGACAGCATCCCATCATCCTGCCGCCGAACCGGGTTTGGCGCTCCTACCTCGGGGGACGCACCCTCGACACGCTCGCCGGGGTGGCGAAGCCTTCCGACGGACACTTCCCGGAGGATTGGATCGCGTCCACCACCCGCGCCGTGAACGTGGGGCGCGAATCGGTCGTGGAGGGTCGCTCCGTCGTCGAGGTCGCCGGACAAGCCCACGATCTCGCGACGCTGCTGGAGTCGGACCCGGAGTACTTCCTCGGCGCCACCCACGTCGCCCGCCATGGCGCGCGACTGCCGCTGCTGGTGAAGTTCCTCGACTCCTCCATCCGGCTTCATTTCCAGGTGCATCCGACGGCTGCGTTCGCGCGCCAGTTCCTGAATTCACCGTCGGGCAAGACCGAGGCCTACCAGGTCCTCGCCGTCCGGCCCGAGGTGGCCGCACCCTGCGTCTACCTAGGTTTCCAGCGGCCACCGAGCCGGACGGAACTGCGCCGGATGATCGCCGAGCAAGACATCGCGGCCCTAGAGTCCTGCTTCGATCCCATCCCGGTCGCACCCGGCGACACGCTGCTCGTGCCGGGAGGCATGCCGCACGCGCTGGGGCCCGGTTTGTTCCTCGTCGAGCTGCAGGAGCCGACCGACCTCGTGGTCCGTTTCGAATTCGAGCGCGGCGGCTTCGTCCTCCCGGAGGCGGCCCGCTTCATGCAGCGCGGGCTCGATTTCTGCCTCGACGTGTTCGACCTCACGCCGCGCTCACGCGAGGACGTGCTGCGGACGCAACGCTGCGCCCCGAAGGCGCCCGTGCCGATCGGGCCGCGGTCTTGGCTGGAGGAGCGGATCGGCGCCGACCGCACCCCGTGCTTCGGGGCCGACCGCTTGATGCTGCACGACCGGATCGAATGGCAGCCACGCGGGCTGGAGTTGTGGATCGTCACCGCCGGCGCACTCCGACTCCGGACGGGGGCATCGGAGCGGCGGATCGGACGATACGAGAAGGTGCTGCTGCCCGCCGGGCTCGATCCCGTCATGCTCGAGCCGGAGTCATCCGCCGAGATTCTCGTCTGCCGACCGCCGGCCTGAGCTCGCGCCACAGGCTCCACTCCTCCTCCCGACGTTTCCCGCCGCCGTCCATGGACGCCTCTTCGCCCCCTGCTTCATCACCCGAATCGCTCTTGGTCGCGCTTACGCCGACGGAATGGCGGGACTTCCTGCCGGAGCCGATGGCGAGCGAACTCAAGACGCTGGCCCGCCGGACGCAGGTCATCGACCCCACCACGCTCGCGCCGGAGGCGTTCGTGCAGGCGCTCGCCGAGCTGAATCCGGAAGTCCTCATCGCCGCGTGGAAGACCCCTCCTCTCCCGGCGACCCTCCCGCCGCGACTACGCTACGTGTGCTATCTCTGCGGGTCGGTCCGCCGATTGGTGACGCGCCGTCATCTGGAAAACGGCCTGCACGTCACGAACTGGGGCAGCTCCATCAGCCGCGTGGTCGCGGAGGGTGCCCTGTTCCACGTACTGTCCTGCCTGCGCCGCGGCCCCGCATGGGCGCTGAGCATGCACTTGGAGGGCGCATGGAAGACGCCGGAAACCGAGACGGCTTCGCTCTTCGGGCGGAAAGTCGGCATCCACGGCTTCGGCAACGTCGCTCGTGAATTCATCCGACTGATCGCGCCCTTCGGGGCCCGCGTGACGGTGTTTGCGCCGGACGTCGACGAAGCCGCGCAGGCCGCGCTCGGGGTTTCGCGCACGCCCTCGCTGGAGACCCTGTTCGCCGAAAACGACATCATCGTCGAACTCGCTCCGCTGATCCCCGAGACCGTCGGCTGCGTGACCGAGCGGCACCTGCGCCTGATCCGTCCCGGCGGGGTGTTCGTGAATGTCGCCCGCGGCGCCGTCGTCGACGAGGCCGCGCTCGCGCGCGTCGCCGCCGAGGGCCGGATCCAGATTGGCGTCGACGTGTTCACCGAGGAACCCCTCCCCGCCGCCTCGCCGCTGCGCGGCCAGCGCAACGTGTC
>CAIOYO010000019.1 GCA_903862595.1 uncultured Opitutaceae bacterium
CCGTTCAGCACCGACTGGTCGGGCTTGGTCGGATCCGGCGTGCCGAGCGTGAGGACGCGCCCGAGGATGATCAGCGCGATCACGACCAAGGCGGGCATCGCGTACGTGCAGACCTTCTCGATTCCCTTGGAAATGCCGCGGTAGATGAAGACGAAGTTGAGGATGAAGACGATGATCAGGAAGATCCCGACATCGCTGGTGCCAAATTTCAGCGCGACTCCGTCCTCGCCTGCGCCGGTGAAGGACGCGAAGAACTGGCGGAAGTCCATACCCGGCTCATGCAGGCGACCGGTGAGCGCGTTGACCGCATAGCCCAGGCACCAGGCTTCGACATACACGTAGTACATGTAGATCAGCACCGGGGTGAAGAATCCGATCACGCCTAGATGTCGCGCCCAAGGGCGGTCGAGCAGGGCGTGGAAGATGCCCGGCGTGGAGTGGAACCCGCGCCGACCACCTTCGCGGCCGAGGGTCCACTCGACCCAGCCCAGCGGCAGGCCGATGATGAGCAGTGACACGAAGTAGGCGACCATGAAGGCCCCTCCGCCGTACTGCGCGGCGAGGCCGGGAAACCGGAGGAAGTTTCCGAGACCGACCGCTGAACCCGCGACGGCAAGAATCACCCCGAGGCGAGAGGACCAGGCTTCTTTCGCTTGCGCCATGCGCGGAGCACAAGGCAGGCGGTTCGCGGCGGCAACGGTTAATTCCCCGTGCGCGCCCCGGAGGGCAGTCTCGCTGTCGGCCTCGGGAGTCGCCTAGGCGACCGGGCCGCCGCCGAGGTACGTGGCCCGCAGCTGCGGATCGTCGCGGAGTTCAGCACTCGGTCCCTGCATCACCACGCGGCCGGTCTCCAGCACGTAGGCCTGTGAGGAGACCTCGAGGGCAAGGTTCGCGTTCTGTTCGACGAGCAGGATCGTGATGCCCTGGGTGCGGTTGATCTCCACGATCTTTTCGAAGATCGTCGCGATCAGGCGCGGGGCGATGCCGAGGGACGGCTCGTCGAGCATGAGGAAGGTCGGATCCCCCATCAGCGCACGGCCGATCGCCAGCATCTGTTGCTCGCCGCCGGAGAGCGTGCCGGCCGTCTGGCGGAGACGTTCCTTGAGGCGCGGGAAGACGCCGAAGACGAACTCCCGGTTCCGCGCGATTCGCTCGCGGTCCCGCAGAAGGTAGGCGCCCATCGCGAGATTCTCGTCGACCGACAAGTTGGCGAACACCATTCGCCCCTCCGGCACGTGGCAAAGGCCGCGGGCGACGATCGTGTGTGCGGGCAGGGCGGTGATCGCTTCGCCGCGGAACGTGATGGATCCGCTGCGCGGACGCAGCAGCCCGGAGATCGTCCGCAGGGTGGTCGTCTTGCCCGCGCCGTTGCCGCCGATCAGCGTCACGATTGCCCCCTGCGGGATCGTGAAGGAGACGCCCGAAAGTGCGTTGATCGCGCCGTAGGAAACGTGGAGATCGGAAACGGTGAGCATGGCGGGGCGTCGGGGCGTGCTCAGTGGTGCGCGCGGCGCGTGGTGTGGTCCTCGCCGAGGTAGGCTTCGATCACCTTCGGATCCCGCTGGATGTCAGCCGGCGTGCCCTCCGCGATCTTGATTCCGTAGTCCAGCACCGCGATGCGCTGGCAGACGCCCATCACGACCTTCATGGAGTGTTCAACGAGCAGGATCGTCAGATCGAACTGCCGGTGGATTTGCTGGATCAGGCGCACCAGTTCGAGCTTCTCCGCGGGGTTCATGCCGGCGGCCGGCTCGTCAAGGAGGAGCAGCTTGGGCTGCGTCGCGAGGCCGCGCACGATCTCGAGGCGCCGCTGTTCGCCGTACGGCAGGCTGCGCGCGGGTGCGTCGCGGAATTTCCCCAGATTGAAGATCTCCAGCAGTTCCTCCGCCCGCCGCGCGACCGCCGCCTCGTCCGCCTGAAAGCGACCGAGCCGCAGCAGCGCGTGCCACGGGGCGGTGGCGCGCTGGCGGTTGCAGGCCGCACGCACGTTGTCGAATACGCTCAGACTGCCGAAGAGCCGGATGTTCTGGAAGGTCCGCGCGATCCCGCGGCCCACGATCGCGTTGACGCGCCGCCCCGCCAGGTTCTCTCCGGCGAACATCACCTGGCCCTCACTCGGCTGGTATACTCCGGTGACGAGATTGAAGACGGTGGTCTTGCCGGCGCCGTTCGGACCGATGAGTCCGACGAGTTCGCCGCGGCGCAGGGTTAGGTCGACGGCATTCACCGCCGTGAGCCCGCCGAAACGGAGGGTCACCTTCTCCAGCTGCAAGAGGGGCTCGCCCGCCGCGTCCGTGGTCGCTGCGACGTTCATGGCTGGCCTCCCTTCCGGGACCACTGGAAGAGCCCCTGCGGCCGGACCAGCATCAGCACGATCAACAGCAGCGAGTAGAGGATCATCCGGTACTCCGCGACCGGGCGGAGAATTTCAGGGAGCAGGGTGAGGAGGATGGCTGCACCGATCACGCCGGCGGTCCGTCCCATGCCGCCGAGGATCACCATCACGACGATCTCGATCGAGCGCGTGAAGTCGAAGCCCCGGGGGTCGATCGCGAGCTTGAAATGGGCGAAAAGGCCTCCGGCTACCCCGGCAAAAAAAGCGCCGGTGACGAACGCGACGATCTTGTAGCGCGTCGTGTCCAGTCCCACGGCTTCGGCGGCGATCTCGTCGTCGCGGGTGGCGAGGAAGCCCCGCCCGTAGGTGGAGTTGACGAGGCAGGCGACGGTGTAGACCGCGAGCGCGGCGCAGCCGTAGATCCAGCCGAACGTCGTGTAAGG
>CAIOYO010000020.1 GCA_903862595.1 uncultured Opitutaceae bacterium
GGCCTGTGGTTTCAGGGACGTCACCCGCAGGCGGACCGCTGGCTGGAACTCGCCCGGCAGAGCGCGCAGGCGTTTTCGATCATGTACGGCAAGGACGGCTCCTACGACGAGGGCGTCGGTTACTGGGGCTACACGACGTCGCATCTGGCGATCTTTGCGGACGCGCTGCATCGGCGGCTCGGGATCGACGATCGCGCGCTGATCAATTACCCGGGGACGGTCCGGTATGCGCTCGCGATGTCGATGCCCACGGCCGGCGAGGTCATCAAGGACCCGAACATGGACAAGGAGTACAACGCGACGCCCAAGATCAACTACGCCCCCACGCAGGATGTCGTGAACTTCGGCGATGCCGGCAGCGGCATGGACGTCACCGTCGCCGGATGGGTTGGCCGAAACACGGGCGACCCGCTCTGCCACCACGTCTCGCACGAGGTGGGCGGCCTGAAGCAGCTCCAGGCAGCGGTCTGGTTCTGGCCTGACGCTGAGACCTCCAAGCCCGGCCCCGCGCTTCACGACGTCCGGATGAGCAACGACTGGGTCGTGTCCCGCACCGGCTGGAAACCCGAGGACACGGTCTTGGCGCTGCGCAGCGGCGGCCCGGCCAACCATGAACACGCCGACCGCAACAGCGTCATCCTCAAGGCCCACGGCGAACGTCTCTTCCACGATCCCTTCAAGGCCGGTTACTCACCGACCCTGCCCACCTGGCTGCTCCGGCAAACCGAGGCGCACTCGGCAGTGCTGATCGATGGCAAGGGACATCAGTACCATGATGGACGCGAGGGGACTAATCCCTCGTTTGCCGAGGCCCGCGTGACGGCCTACGCCAACGGCGCCGACTGGATGTGCGTCACCAGCGACGCCACCGACGCGTATGCGTTGGTCCTTCCGGAGGTAAAGCAGGTGGAGCGCACCGTCGTGGTCCTGAAACCCGACGTCGTGATCCTGCTCGACCGAGTAGCGCTCGACAAGGCGCACCCCGTGCAACTGCGCTTCCAGGCCTTCAACGACGACGGCCGCGCGCAGGTGGCAGCCACCGGAGCGGCCTTCTCGATCCAACGGCCCCGCGCGGTCGCTCACGGCGTCGCCTACTCCGCATCGGCGGTCCAGGCGGGGACCGGCCGACTCGCGTTGCCCGAGGCGGAGGGGATATTCCCGTACGCTCAAGTCTCGTCGGCATCCGCGCTCCGGCACGAGATCCTGACCGTCGTTAGCACGGGTCCGGCCCGCACTGCCGCGGCAAACCTCGCGGTGACGCGCGAGGCCGACGGCTGGTCGGTCGCCGGCGAGTACCGCGGCCAACGCTACGCCGCCCGCCTTCGCGTCGCGGACGGCAAGGCTCCCCAGTTCATCGCCTGACCATGCCCGCCTTCAACACGGTCAACGCCTACGACTACGGCCTGATCCTCCTGTATTTCGTGATCGTCGTCCTGGTGGGCTTCTATGCCGCCCGGAAGAATCGCGGTACGGATGACTACTTCCGCGCCGGAGGCCAGATTCCGTGGGTGCTGGCGGGGCTGTCGAACTGGGTCTCCGGCTTTTCCGCGTTCATGTTCGTGGCCGCCGCCGGCTACACCTACCGAGTGGGAGTGGGAGCGATCCTGCTCTTCACGATGGCGGCACCGGCGTACCTTGTCGGGTATTTCTACTTCGCGAAGATGTGGCGGCGAGCGCGCCTTGATACGCCCCTGCAATTCCTCACGCGGAGATTCTCACCCTCGACGACCTACTTCTACTCCGTGACTGCGATCGTGCCGCAGGTGGTCGGGATTGGGCAAGGCCTGTACATTCTGTGCATCTTCGTCTCGACCGCGCTCGGTTTCGGCGGACGCATGTTCAACCTCGGGGGCGTCGAGTTGAGCGGACTGCAGGTCTCCATCCTCATCGTCGGCACCGTGATGGTACTCTACACCGTGATCGGCGGCCTCTGGGCCGCGGTGCTCTCGGATGCGGTGCAGTCCGTGATCATCGTGGTGATGACGGTGATCATCTTTCCGGTCTCGTACCTGCACCTCGGCGGCGAGGGAGGCTGGTCGGCCGGGGTGCAACGACTGCTCGATGAAGTTCCGGAAGGCTACTTCTCGCTGCAGGGGACATCGGCCGATCCGTGGTTCCTCCTCGGGTACGCGATCAACTGCCTGCTCGGCTACAACGTGGCCTGGCACCTGGCCCAGCGCTACTACTCAGTGCCCGACGAGCGCGGGGCGCGAAAAATGGCGCTCCTCTGCGCCGTGCTGTCCTTCGTCGGACCGCTTCTCTGGATCCTGCCAGTGATGGCGGCGCGCGTGATCTTTCCGGACATCGGCTCGATCTGGCCCACCCTCAAGGAACCGGCCGAGGCCTCCTATGTCTCGCTCGCGCTGCTGCTCCTGCCGCACGGCCTGATCGGCTTCGTCGTCTCCGCGGTGCTCTCCGCCACGCTGGGTCAGGCCAACGATGCGTTCAACTGGCTGTCCGCGACCACGACGCGCGACATTTACGTGCCCCTGCACCGGCGCTGGCGCGGCGGAGAACCGTCGGACCGCCGGCAACTCCGCGTCGCCCAGGCCACGATGTTCATCGTCGGCGCGCTGGGCATAGCCGTGGCGCTGTACATCCCACGCTTCGGCGGCGCCTTTGAGTTCGCGCTCCAATACTACTCGCTGATGGCGGCCTTCATGATGCCGGTGGCCCTGGGCATGGTCTTCCGCCGGACCCCGTGGTGGTCGGGCATCGCGTCCTGCTCGGCCGCGTTGATCGTCGCGATCACCCTGATGGTCCTGGGTGTCTGGGAATCGAATCCGCTGGCGCGCAACGTCCTCAGCGAAGCCGTCGCGGCGACCATCGTGTTTGCTGTTTCGGCGCGCTGGTATCGTCCGAATGATCCGCGCAACGCCGAGATCGAGCGTCTCGATTCCGATCTCCGTACGCCGGTGCCGGATGCGCCGGCGGCGTCGCACGCGGGTCTCGCGGTGTACGGCGTGATCGGCACCATGACCCTCGTCCTGGGCGTCGTACTCTCGCTGTGCACGTTCCTGCCCGGATCCGCCCTCGCGCCCGCTAGCCGCAACCTCATCGCCGGTCTGCTCTTGATCGCCATCGGTCTCGCCCTGCGCAAGGTCGCGGCGCGCGCCCACGTCCCGTTGCCCCGCCCATGAGCCGCGTCCTCCGTCTTCCCACCCGACTGTACCAGCAGTTCGACGCCGACCTCTCCCGGGAGGTGCCGGCGGAGGCCTACGGCGGCTGGAAGACGGGCGAGATCGATGTCTCGCTGGATCACACCGCCGTCGTGGTGATGCACGCGTGGGACTGCGGCCAGCCGCACGAGTACCCGGGCTGGCGGCGCGCGGTCGAATACTACGGCCGGGCCGAGCGGATCCTGCGGGAAGTGTTTCCGCCGTTGCTGGAGAGCGTCCGACGCTCGCCGCTGCCGCTGTTTCATGTGGTGGGGGGCGGTCACGACTACTATTCGCACCTGCCCGGCTTCCAGCGCGCGCGCGCACTCGCCGGTCCATCTCCCGTTCATGCGCAGGTAACGCCCGATCCGGTGCAGGAGGCACTCCGCGCCCTGCGCCGCACTCAGGTTTGTCCCGGGCAGCACAACCAGGCCGACATCACGGCGGGTTTTCAGAAGCTCGACTTCGCCCCGGCGGCACGGCCGATCGGCGACGAAGGCATCGCCGAGGATGCGAACCAGCTCGCCGCCCTTTGCCGCGCCCACGGGATCAATCACCTCATTTACGCCGGCTTTGCGATCAACTGGTGTCTCCTGATGTCACCGGGCGGCATGGTGGACATGGCTCGGCACGGCGTGATCTGCTCGGTTCTCGAGGATGCGGTCACTGCGGTCGAGAACCGGGAGACCGCGCGGGAAGAGCGGGAGAAGCAGCAGGCGCTCTGGCGTGTCTCGGTGGAGTTCGGTTTCGTTCTTTCGTCCCGCGATCTGGTCGTGCGGCTGCCAGGGAGAGGTCCGGAAACGGCGGCGTCATGAGTTCCCCGCGTTCGCGTCCCCCGCTCGGCCTCGGATCCGCCGCGATTGGCGCGGAGGAAGAGGCGCTCGTGCTCGACGTCCTACGGCGCGGTGAGCTTTTCCGCTACTACGGGAACGACCCCGCCAACCCTCCGCCGATGGTCGCGACCTTGGAGCGGGAGGCGGCGGCGCGTTTCAGCGTTCCCTACGTGCTCGGGGTCACCAGCGGCACGGCGGCGCTGGAGATCGCCCTGGCCGCCGCGGGCGTCGGACCCGGCGACGAGGTGATCGTGCCCGCGTGGAGCTGGATTTCCTGCTTCACGGCCGTGGTGCGGACCGGGGCGCGGCCCGTGCTCGCGGAAGTCGACGCGTCGCTCTGCCTCGATCCGCAGGAGATCGCCCGCAAGGCCACCCCGCGCACCCGCGCGATCCTCGTCGTCCACTATCAGGGCGCAGCCGCCGACTTGGAGCCGATCCTGCACGCCGCGCACCGGCGCGGACTGTTCGTCATCGAGGACTGCGCCGAGGCGCCCGGCGCGACCTACCGGGGGCGTCCGTTGGGCTCGTGGGGAGACGCGGCGATTTACAGTTTCCAGCACAACAAGCCCATGACGGCGGGTGAAGGCGGTCTAGTCGCCACCCGGGATCTCCGGCTCTACGAACGCGCGGTGCGCCTGAGCGACCTCGGTCAGTACCGTCCTCACCACACCCAGATCACCCCGGCCCGCGAGGCGGCATTCGCCGGCGGACAGTCCCGCATGTCGGAGCTGACGGCCGCCGTGGCGCTGGCGCAGCTGCGCAAGCTCGACCGCATCCGCGATCACTGCCGGCGGTTGAAGACCCGCCTGGTGACGAAGGCGGGCTCGCTGGACGGCTTTTCCTGGCGCCCCCTAGCCGATCCGGACGGTGACTTCGGGTTCGAGCTCTACGGCTACGCTTCCTCCGCGGCCGCTGCGACCCACCTTCGGGAGCGGCTTGATGCGGAAGGCGTCTGGTGCCAGAAGCGGACGGGCACCTATCCCCAGTACCATCGGGATTACGTCAAGTCGGGCCAAACCGCGCACCCGGCGCTGTCGCCCTTCCGCGGCCTCGCGCCATGGCCGGCCGCAGGCTATCGCGCGGAGGATTTTCCTCGGACCGAGGACCTGACGACGCGTTTCGTCGCGCTGCCGATCGGCTGGCGTTTCACCGACGACGACGTCGATCACATCGCAGCCAGTCTACGGCTCGCGACGTCCGCCGCGAAGGCGTAGCCAGCGAGTCGCGGTGCCGGTGCCCGCGCCCCCACCCGCGGCAAGGTTTAGTCTTTCCGGAACCGTTTCGCCACGGCATCGATGGCCCGGGCTACCTTATCGATGTAGCCATCGGTCATGGCCTCGTTGATGGGCAGCGTAATGCCATCGCGCAAGATGGCTTCGGCGGTCGGGCACTCAACGGAGCGGTAGTCCATCTGCGTCAGGCCGCTGTCGCGGACCGGCCAGTGACCACCGAAGAAGTTATGGTTTTGGAACACGGGGTAGCGGTAGACAGGCGCAACAATGTAGCCCGCGCCCGCCGCCACGCCCTCCACCCGCAGTGCCGCAGCGAATGCGTCGCGACCCACGCCAAAACGCCCCAGCTCGAGTCGAAGGAAATAAAACCAGTACGAGTGGTACGCACCCGGTAGCGTCTCCGGCGGAAGCACCCCCGCAACGCTTCGCAGCGCGTGGGTCAGCCGCGTGCCCAAGCGATGGCGCGTGGCCACTAGGGCATTGAGTTTGGTGAGCTGGGCCGCCGCCACGGCAGCCTGCGGCTCGCTCATGCGGTAATTCGGTGCCAGCTCCGCCGGCTCACGGCCGCCCCCGACGCGGTCGTAGCACTTGTCACCCCACTTCGAAAGACCCGCGCCACGGGCCTCATCGTTCGTCGCGACGATGCCACCGTCCCCGCAGCTCACGTGTTTGAAGTCGTTGAACGAGTAACACGCCAGATCCCCCTCCAGCCCGACGGGTCGCTCGGCCAGGCGCGCCCCCCAGGCCTGGGCGCAATCCTCGATCACCGCGATGCCGCGCGGACGCGCGAGAGCAACGAGCGCAGCCACGTCGCAGGGATTGCCCGCGAGGTGCACCGGCATGATCGCACGCGTGCGCGGCGTGATCGCCCGCGCGACGGCGGCTGGATCGAGGTTGTACGTACGCGGATCCACATCGACGAAGACCGGTACCCCCTGCTGGTAGAGGATGCCGATGACCGAACCCATGTCGGTGATCGGCGGCACGATGACCTCATCACCGGGCTGCAATCGCAACGCGGCCACGGCCACGTGCAGCGCGGCGGATCCCGACGAGGTCGGAAACACGTGACGCAGCGGGTAATGCGACTGAAACTCGCGCGTGAGCGCCGTCGTCTGGGGTCCCTTCCAATAGAACAGGGAGTCCTGACCCACCATCTCCGCGAGGCGACGCAGCTCCGCATCACCCCAGCGACGTGGGCGGGGAACCGGTTCATCGACGATCGGGGATGGGGACGTGGTCATGCCGAGAGAAAGCGTTCGAGGTTGCCCGTGAGCAGCGCGCGCTGCGCCGCCGGGGTGATGCGAGTGCGGGCGAACTTCGCCGGTGCTGCCGCCGTCTCGAGGAAGGGCGTGTGCGACGCGAACACCACCTGACGGGCGGGCACCGCCGCCAGGGTGGTCCGGAGGGTGTCTAGCCACTCGACGAACGCTAGGTCCACCCTCACGTGGGGGCGACCCGCCGCCAGCGTCGCCGCCTCGGTGCGCAGCAAGCCCGAGAGCAGCACCGGTGCGTTCGGGAACGCGTCGAGAAAGCGAGCCAGCACCGCCACCTTGGGCGGACGGATCGAGACGGCGTGATGCTCGTGGCGCTCGTCGATCAACCGCACTTGAATCGCCAGCTTCACGCCCCGCTGGCGGCACGTGGACACGAGTTCGGCCATCGCGGGCCCAGTCAGCGTGACGCGGTGATACGACGGCAGGACTCGCACCAAACGCACCGGGGCGTGATCGAGGCAGTCCTGCAACTGATCCCGCCAATCGGGCAGCGCCGGATTGATCACCGGCACTGGCTCCAAGGCGGCCACGCCGCGCACCGCACGGAAGAGCGCCCGGTTGGCTGGTCCCGGCTCCGGCGCGAAGACGGCATCCAGCGGCGAGACCAAGGCGCGCGCGATGCCATGGGCCCGAAGATGCCGCGCGAGATCCGCCGCCCTGCGTTCGGCAAGAAACGCGAAGGGCCAGTGACCGAGCCAGGTGAGGGCGTCGAAAGCGTTCATGGCAAGCGCAGGAGTTCGCGGGCGTTGTCGCGCAGGATGCGGCGCTCCGCGTCGCGCCCCAGTCCCGCCCCGGTGATGCGGGCAATCGCCACGGCGAAGTCGCGGATCGGCGCGTCGGAGCCGTAAATCACCCGCTGTACCCCGAGCTTTTCGACCGCGTACGCGACGATGCCGGCCTCCGGAGCGGCACCCGAGGTGTCGACGACCAGATTATCGCAGCCCCGCGCCGCCAGTACGCCACGAACCCCACACCCCGTGAGATGGGCCATGATCACACGAACGTTCGGGAATCGGCGGGCCAGCAGGACCGCATCCTCCGGGTCCGTGTGAAAGCTCCGCTGCTTGATCTTCGTCATGCTCCAGGCGTGCTGCAGCACAACAAGGCCGTAGCGCTCGGCGGCCTTCATCACGGGACGCATGCAGGCATCGCGCGCGTTGTTGGCCACCTCCAGCTTCAGACCACGGATGCCGGGGACCGCCACGCAGCGCTCGACCTCCTGCCACACGGCCCGCTCGCCCAGCGTCGGATTCAGATAACAGAATCCCGTGACCTGTTGAGGATGACGCTTCACCAGCCAGAGAGTATCGTCATTGATGGAGCGCAGCTGGTCGGCATTGGGACTGCGCCCAAACGCCAGCACGTCACCCAGCGCCACCACATGTTCGATGCCGTGACGCCGCGCCTCGCGCAGGAAGACGTCCGCCGCCGCGCGACCCGCCCGATGTTCGCGGAAATGCGGGTGGGTGTGGGCATCAAGGACGGTCATGAAAATTCACCGCATGGCGGCGCAGTAACCCTTACTCTGTGCGCATCGAAATCCCTGACAAGCTCCGGTTGACGAAGGCACCGGTTGAGCCTGAACATGGCGCCTATGCCGAAGACGGACCATGAGATCGAGGCACTGCTCTCCCGCCCCACGCCAGGGGCCACGGAGGCGGTCAAACACCTTCCCGGCGACTTCGTCGTACTCGGGGTCGGCGGCAAGATGGGCACCACGACGGCCGTGATGTTGCGCCGGGCCTTGGATGAGGCGGGCCGCAAGGAGGCGCGCGTGCTCGGCGTGTCGCGCTTCAGTCGGCCCGAGGCGCGTCAGGAACTGGAGTCCTGCGGAGTGCAGACGCTGTCTTGCGACCTCGCGGATGCAGCTCAAGTGGCGAAGCTGCCCCTGGTGCCCAACGTCCTGTACCTCGCGGGCCAGAAGTTCGGCACCTCCTCTGCCCCGGAAGCCACCTGGATCCAGAACACCGTGGTTCCGTCGCTGGTGGCGCAGCATTACCGCAACTCGCGCATCGTCGTGTTTTCGACCGGCTGCGTCTATCCCTTCGCCTCCGTGGAAGGGCGCGGCTCGAACGAAGACGAGGAACTGGCCTTCCTCGGTGAGTACGCGAGCACCTGCGTGGGACGTGAGCGCGTGTTCAGTTACTATTCCACGGTTCATCAGACTCCGCAATTGATGTACCGGCTCAACTACGCCGTGGAGCTCCGTTACGGCGTCTTGGTCGACATCGCGCAGCGCGTGGCCGCGGGCGAGCCGGTGGATGCGACGATGGGCTGGTTCAACTGCATCTGGCAGGGTGATGCCTGCGCGCGCGCGATCCAGTGCCTGGGCCACACCGCAAGTCCGGCGAGCCGCCTGAACATCACGGGGCCGGAGAAGCTTTCGATCCGCGAGGTCGCCCACGACTTCGGCCGTCGCTTCGGCCGCGAGGCCCGCGTCGTCGGCCAAGAGGCCCCCACGGCCTGGCTCGCCGACGCGAGTCGCTCCATCGCGCTCTTCGGTCCGCCGACCGTCAGCGTTGACCAGATGATGGACCTCATCGTGGATCACCTTTCAGCCGGCGGACGGTTGCTGGGCAAACCCACGCACTTCGAAGCCCGCAGCGGAAAATTCTGATCATGGACCTTCGCTCTCATCTCCTCGCCGGGCACGTGATCCCGGCCCATCCCCTCGCCTTGGACGGGCGCCGTCGCTTTTCTGAGCGTCATCAACGCGCCCTGACCCGGTACTATCTGGACTCCGGCGTAGGTGGCCTGGCCGTAGGCGTGCACTCCACCCAGTTCGAGATCCGCGACCCGGCCCACGGGCTCTTCCGTCCGGTCTTGGAACTCGCAGCGCACACCCAGCGAGAGCACCAAGCCGCGGGGGGGCGTGAGGTGGCGATGATCGCCGGGATCTGCGGCAAGACCGCGCAGGCGGTCGCCGAGGCCGAGTTGGCCCGCAGCCTCGGCTATCACGCCGGCCTCGTGAGCATGGCGGCTTTCCGCGAAGAGCCGGAGGCGGCGATCCTTGAGCACGTCGCCACCGTGGCGCGGACGATTCCGGTCGTCGGCTTCTACCTGCAGCCCGCCGTGGGCGGACGGGTGCTGAGTCACGCTTTCTGGCGACGTTTCGTGGACATTCCTGAAGTCGTCGCGATCAAGATCGCCCCCTTCAATCGCTACCAGACGATCGACGTGGTACGGGCGTTGGCACTGTCCGGACGGACCGATCTCGCGCTCTACACCGGCAACGACGACACGATCGTGGCGGATTTGTTGACCCCCTTCACCTTCGCCACGCCGAACGGCCCGCGGACCTGCCGCATCGTCGGTGGGCTCTTGGGCCATTGGGGTGTGTGGACCCACGCGGCGGTGCGGTTGATGACGGAGATCCAGGCCGTGAATCGCGGCTCGACGCTGGCGGCGCAGTGGCTGGACCGGGCAGTGGCCGTCACGGACATGAATGCGGCCCTCTTTGATGCGGCCAACCGCTTCCACGGTTGCATTCCGGGCATCCTCGAGGTGCTCCGGCGCCAGGGCTTGGTGGAGACAATCCTGTGTCTCAACCCCGCGGAAACCCTGTCGCCCGGTCAGGCGGAGGAGCTCACCCGCGTGTCGAAGGCCTACCCGGAGTTGATCGACGATGCCTTCATCTTGGCCAACCGTGATCGATGGCTGAGCTGATTTGATCTTCCTATGCCCTCGCCCACCCTCCCTCGGAGTTGCCAGGAACTGCTCGCGCAGATGGTCGCGATCGAGACCGTCAACCCACGCTACGGTGGTCCAGCAGGCGGAGAAGGCGTGCTGGCCGCCCATCTTGAGGTACTCGCACATGCTTGGGGCCTTGAGACACGCCGAAGCCCGGTCGATCCGGACGGGGCCTTCAATCTGATCGTGTCCGCCCCGGAGATCGCCGGGGCCGAGTGGCTGATGTTCGAGAGCCACCTCGACACGGTGAGTCACACCGGAATGGTGGTGCCGCCGTTGACGCTCACGGAGTCGGACGGGCGCCTCTTCGGACGGGGAGCGTGTGACACCAAAGGCTCAGGCGCGGCGATGCTCTGGGCCTTGCAGACGTGGGCGGCGACGCCGGGGCGCGTGCGAAACGCGGCGATTGCCTTCGTGGTGGACGAGGAGGCCGGCATGACCGGCGCACAGGCATTCGCCCGCGATGATCTTTCCCGGTACACTCCGCTGCGCGGCGTGATTGTCGGTGAGCCCACCCAGCTGAGACCCGTGGTGGCGCACAACGGAGCGTTCCGCTGGCGTAGCGTGACGCGGGGCGTGGCCGCGCATTCGGCGGACCCGACAAAAGGTCGCTCGGCGATTCGTGCGATGATGAGCGTGATCGCAGCGCTGGAGGAACGGATGATCCCGCGCGCGAACCGCGAGTTCGCGCTGACGGGCCGTGCGGCGGCGAGCATCAACGTCATTCGCGGAGGCTCCGCCCAGAACATCATTCCTGACCGGTGCGAAATTCTCTGCGACCGGCGACTGGTGCCCGGCGAAACGCTTGCGCAGGTGCTCGAGGAGCGTCGGCACGCCCTGGAAGGCCTGGACGTCGAGCACGACGATGAGTACCTGGCTCCACCCCTGCCCCCGGAGAACTCCGCTCGCCTCCACCCCTGGATGTCTCCTGCGCTTGAGGCGCTCGGGCTCGATGCCTCGGCCGTGGGTGCGCCCTATGCAACAGATGCGAGTCACTATGCTGCGGTAGGCGCTCAGGTCGTGGTCATCGGTCCCGGGGATCTCGCTCAGGCGCACCGAAAAGACGAGTGGCTGGAGCGTACGCAACTCGAACGAGCTCAACAACTTTACCGCGCGATGCTCGACCTCCCGGCGGCGTGATTTAACTGAATTGCACTTGAAGTCACAGCAAGTCAGCGGGTGCGTTGACAGGGCTTTTCGGCCGTCGCTACGGTGAAGAGATGGATAAGCCGACCTACACGCTGGAGTTTGAGAAGCCCCTTCGGGAGCTCAGCGCCCAGCTGGATCAGCTCAAGCAGCAGTCGCTGGAGAGTAACCTCGATGTGACGTCGGAGGTGGCGGCGATCGAGCGCAAGATCGCGGCGACCCAGCGTGAGATTTATTCGAACCTGACCCCGTGGCAGCGGGTGCAGATCGCGCGCCATCCCAAGCGGCCCTATGCCTTGGATTATGTGGAAGCGATCTGTGAGGACTTCCGGGAAATGCACGGTGATCGTCAGTTCAAGGATGACCGTGCGCTGGTGGGAGGGACGGCCTTCTTTCACGGGCACGCCGTGATGATCATCGCTCAGCACAAAGGGCGAGACACGAAGGAAAAGGTGGCGCGGAACTTCGGCATGCCGCAGCCGGAAGGCTACCGGAAAGCGCTGCGCCTGATGAAGACGGCGGAGAAGTTCGGGCTGCCGGTGCTGACGTTCATTGACACCCCGGGCGCCTACCCCGGCCTCAGCTCTGAGGAACGCCACGTCTCGGAAGCGATCGCAGTGAACCTGCGCGAGATGGCGCTTCTCCGGGTTCCCTCAATTGCGGTGGTCGTGGGCGAAGGCGGATCCGGTGGCGCCCTCGGCATCGGCGTGACCGACCGGGTGCTGATTTTCGAAAACAGTTACTACTCGGTGATCTCACCGGAAGGCTGCGCGGCGATCCTGTGGAAGGATGCGGCGGCGGCACCGAAGGCGGCGGAGGCGATGAAGATCACCGCGCAGCACCTCGAGAAGTTCGGTATCGTCGACGAAGTTGTGGCTGAGCCGTTCGGCGGCGCGCACAACGACCCCAAGCAGGCCGCGGCGGCTTTGGGCTACACGCTGCAGAAACACCTCAACGACCTGCGGGCGATCAAGCCCGAGAAGCTGGTCGACCTGCGGTACGAACGCCTCCGGCACCTCGGCGTTTACGAGGAAGCCGGGGAGATTCGCTCCTGAGCCGCCCCAGCGGGACGGTCCCGCTCAGGGACCGTGCACACTGGCCTCGGAGACTTGCACACCGGCCGCGCTGATCGCGGTCGCACGACTCGTCTCCGTATCGAGGATGAAGAGCCGCCGCGCGTTCGGGGACCGCTGGGTGTAAATCAGATGGCGGCCATCGGCCAGCCAGACCGGCTCGATCGCGTCGCCTGGGGCCTTGGAAACAATCCGGGTCGGCGTCCGACCGCTCAGATCATGGACGGCAATCTGATAACCGCGGCCAACGCGCACGGTGAAGGCAATGAGATTGGGGTTACCTCGGCTCCAATCCGGCTCGGCGCAGTAGCCGCTGATATTGGTGGCGAGTCGGCGAGATTGGCCGCCGCCGGCGGGCATCAGGTACAACTGCGGGCCGCCAGCGGCGTCTGAGGTGTAGACCAACTGGGACCCATCCGGGGAAAAACACGGCGAAGCTTCGACCGCGGCCGTGCGCGTGCGCCGGGCCACCTGGCGGCCTTGGGCGGTGCTCACGTAAATCTCGGGGTTGCCCTCCCCGCTCAGCACCATCGCCACCTGCTGCCCGTTCGGGCTGAAGCGCGCGCTGCTGTTCGTGCCGCGGAAGGTCACGAACGCCGTGCGCTGCAGGCTGCTCAAGTCAATCTGGTAGATGTCCGGGAAACCGTTCTTGAAGAAACTCGTGTAGAGCAGTTTTCGACCGTCGGGCGACCAGCGCGGCTTCAGGGCTTGAGAGTTATCGCGCGTGATCTGACGCACCTCGCCGAAGAACAGATCGCCCGTATGGACCTCCATCTTGCCACCACGCTCAACAATGAAGGCGAGCTTGCTCGCGAAGAATCCCTTCAAGCCACTGACCCGCTCGACGGCAAAGTCGGCCGCGCGGAACAAAGCCTGACGCGATGAGCTGCCGGAGAACGCCTGGGTGGCCACAACGGCGCCTCCCTTGCGGATTTGCGCTTCCACCTGGCCGCCGGCGGCCGGGGCAAAGCGAATGTCGAACGCACCGCCACTCGATACCCGACGGAAACGGCCGTGAGCGTTGAACGCCACATTCGCCAGCTGATCCAGCTCCGGAGTCGCTCCGGAAACCGTGACCGCAATCGTCTTCGCATCGATCTTGATCGAGACGTCACCGAGATCGCGCACCTGACCCCGGAGCGCGAGCACCGGCAAGCTCAGGGCAAACAGCAGGAGGAAAAGACGCGGCGAGTTTTGCATGGAGCGTAATCTTAGACCACAGTTGGCGGCCGAGGCATTTCTATTTACAGGCGACGCCCGGTTAACAACGTCAAAACCTTCCGTTCACGCATTTCATCCACCGTGTCACCCGACGCCATCAAGGAACATCTGAAGCAAGTGAAGTACCCGGGGTTCAGCCGGGACATCGTGTCCTTCGGACTGGTGCGGTCCGCCGCATGGATCGATGGCACGGTCAAGGTCAGCCTGCTGCTCACCACCCCCGACCCCAAGACGCCGCTGACTGTCAAGACCGAGGTTGAGAAGTGCCTTCGCACGATTCCCGGAGTGAAGGACATCATCATCGATATCGCGGTGCAGCCGGTTCGGTCGCCGTCATCCACGCCGCCGGGCGCCAACCAAGCCGGCACGGGGGCCGCGCCGCGCAGCATTCGGCACTCCGTCGCAATCGCTTCGGGCAAAGGTGGCGTGGGCAAGAGTACGTTTGCGGTCAATCTGGCGTGCGCACTGGCCCAAGTGCTCACCGCCCAGGGCAGGCCGGGGCGAGTGGGCTTGATGGACTGCGACATCTACGGACCCAGTGTCCCGCTGATGATGGGCCTGCAGGGCCGTCCCGAGCTGGACGGTGAAACGCTGGTACCCTTGGAAGCGCACGGGGTGAAGGTCATGAGCATGGGCTTCCTCGTGGACGACAACACGCCGGTGGTCTGGCGCGGGCCGATGATCATGAAGACCATCCAGCAATTCGTGCAAAACGTCCGCTGGGGCGATCTGGATATCCTTCTGATCGATCTTCCTCCGGGAACGGGAGATGCGCAACTTTCGCTCGTCCAGACCCTGCCGCTGGATGGAGCCGTGATCGTGACGACCCCCCAGCCGGCCTCCACCAATGTGGCCCGGAAAGGCGGACTGATGTTCCAGAAGGTGAACGTCCCGCTGCTCGGCGTCGCGGAGAACATGAGCTGGTTCGAAGATCCCAGTGGCGCACGCCATGCGCTCTTTGGTTCGGGCGGAGGTGCCAAGACCGCCGACTCCCTCGGCACGATCCTTCTCGGACAGGTCCCCCTCGTGCCGGAAATCCGGGCCGGAGGTGACTCCGGAAAGCCCTTGGTGGTGAGCCAGCCGGACTCCTCCGCCAGCGGTGTTTTCCGGGAGATCGCGGAGGACATTCTCCGCCGAGTGGCCGAAAAGACGAGTCAACAGCCTCCGGCCGCGAATTGACAGGAGGTCTCGGGCGCGGCAGGAA
>CAIOYO010000021.1 GCA_903862595.1 uncultured Opitutaceae bacterium
CGGCCGGGTCGCGTTCGCGTGAATCCCACCTACCCGCGCTGCCGCCACAATCACCGTCTGGGGCCGGACCTCCGCGAGAAAGCGATCCACCGCGGCTCGGTCCGTCAGATCCAGGCCGTCGCGCCGGGAGCGGACCACGACGTTGGCGTCGGGTTCGCGCGCGAGGCGGCGGACGAACGCGGCCCCCACCATCCCGGTGTGTCCCGCGACAAAGACCCGACCGAGCGGGGCGGACGCCATCGCGGCCGCAGTCGCCTTTTCAGTGCCCGCCATGCGGTCAGGGCGGCGGCAGGCGCGCGATCTGCGCCTCGCGCTTCGCCAGCTCCAGGTCGGCCTCGACCATGAGGCGCACCAACTCCTTGAAACGAACTCTCGGCTCCCAGCCCAGCCGCTGCCGCGCCTTGGAAGCATCGCCGATCAGGAGATCCACCTCCGCGGGCCGCTCGTACCGCTTGTCGAGCCGCACGTAACGCTCCCAGTCGAGATCGAGCAGCGCGAATGCCTCCGCGCAGAATTCGCGTACGCTGTGGGTCTCATTCGTCGCGACGACATAATCGTCGGGCGCGTCTTGCTGCAGCATCAGCCACATCACCTCAACGTACTCCTTGGCGTAGCCCCAGTCGCGCCGCGCATCGAGGTTTCCGAGGTAGAGTGCGTCCTGCAAGCCTACCTTGATCCGCGTGGCGGCCCGGGTGATCTTGCGCGTGACGAACGTCTCGCCGCGCCGCGGGCTTTCGTGGTTGAAGAGGATACCGTTGCTCGCGTGCAGTCCGTAGCTCTCCCGGTAATTCACGGTCAACCAGTGCGCGTAAACCTTCGCGCAGCCGTACGGCGAGCGCGGCCAGAAGGGCGTGCGTTCAGTCTGCGGAACTTCCTGCACCTTGCCGAACATCTCCGACGACGAGGCTTGGTAGAAGCGGACTTTCTTCATCAGCCCGGCCTCGCGGATCGCCTCAAGGATGCGCTGCACGCCCAGTCCATCGACGTCGCCGGTGTACTCCGGGATGTCGAAGGATACGCGGACATGCGATTGCGCGCCGAGGTTGTAGACCTCGTCGGGCTGCAATTCGTAGAGCAGCTTCACCATCTGCACCGAGTCAGCGAGGTCTCCGTAGTGCAGGAATAGCCGCACGCCGTTGACGTGCGGGTCGCGATAAAGATGGTCGATCCGCGCGGTGTTGAAGGTCGAGGCGCGCCGGATCACCCCGTGCACTTCGTAGCCTTTCGACAGCAACAGCTCCGCCAGGTACGATCCGTCCTGACCGGTAATGCCGGTGATCAAGGCCTTCTTCATCGGTTGCTCCCAGCAACGCTGGCCGTCTCCACCCGCGCCCGCAAGCCTTCAGACCGGTGACGGTCGCGCCGGAAGGGCGTTGCGGCCGCGCCAGAGGTCGTCACGCTGCTCACCATGGAGGTCACGCTGCTCGCCGCCCAATCGCTCGACGGATTCATCACCCGTCATGACGAGCCCGGCACCGCGTTCGCCTCGCCCGAGGATCAGCGGCACTTCATGGCCGCTCTCCGCACCTATGACGCGTCGATCATGGGCGGCCAGACGTACCGGGTTGCCCGGGAAGCGATCCGGGCGCACGTCACCTCGCCACGGCGCCGCGTTGTCCTCACGCGCACGCCGGAGCGCTTCGCGGACGATGCCGTCCCGGGACGCCTCGAGTTCACGGCGGAGGACGTAGGGTGTCTCGTGGCCCGCCTCCGCGATCTCGGACACCGTCGCTGTGCGCTGCTGGGCGGCGCCCAGATCCATCGTCTGTTTCTGGAGCGCGGGCTGGTGGACTTCCTGGAGCTGACACTCGAGCCACGCCTGTTCGGAACGGGGACGCCGCTGGTCGGTGCTCCCGTCGACGTGCGGTTGCGGTTGGTGGGCTGCGCGCCGCTTGAGTCGAGCGACACGCTTCTGGCGCGCTACCAGGTTCTCCGGCCTTAATCGGAGTCGGCGGCCTGATGCGCGGCCGTGGCGAGCGCCGGGTGCAGCGCCTGCCCCTTCACGCGGACGCCCCGCAGCTTGTCCATGATGAAGTCGGCGTGCTCGGTCGCGACGTCCACCAGCGTATGCCGCTGGCGGATGTCGATACTGCCCACGACGCGTGCCGGGAGCCGCGAGACCCCCGCGATCTTGCCCACGACGTCGCCGGGCTGAATGAGATTCTTGCGACCGACGTTGAGGAAGAGTGTGGTGAATCCCTCCTCGCGTCCGGTCCGGCCGCGCGGCGGCGCCGCGGGTCGATCCCAGTCGGCGCGTTCGGGGCGCTCCGCGGCTTCCATTCGCTCCGGTGGTGCTGTCCGAACCGGGCGGGATTCGGCGGCCATGGATTCGGCGGCAGGGGCCGCACTCGTCTTCTTGGCGACCGGCGCACGCTCCGGCGCGGAGGCCGGACGCGGCGCCTTGTCGGCCGAATCACCGGCGGGCGCGGCCTCTCCGCCCTGCAGGAGCGCGATCAGAGCGGAGCAGATGTCGGTGCTCGTGAAGCCCTCCTCCATCCAACGCTCCACCAGCGCATCGTTGCGCCGGAACGTCCCCTGCGAGAGCAAGCCGCGCACCTTCTCGAAAAGCAGACTCGCACGCGCTTCCTCGACCTGGTCAAGCGACGGGATCGGCGCCCGCCGGATCTTGAGTCCGGCAAAGCGCATCATGCCTTGGAGTTTCCAAAGCTCGCGTCCGGAAACGAAGGTAAAGGCCTTGCCAGCATGACCCGCACGCCCCGTGCGCCCGATGCGGTGGGTGTAGTCCTCGGCGTCGTTGGGTAGATCGAAGTTGAAGACCACCTCCAACTCATCGACGTCGAGTCCGCGGGCCGCGACGTCGGTCGCCACCAGAAACTCGAAGGCGCGACGACGGAACTTGTCCATCACGCGGTCGCGCTGCGCCTGGCTGAGGTCGCCGTGCAGGCGGTCGCTGGCGTAGCCGCGCGCATGCAGATGCTCGTCCAGCTCATCGACCATCACCTTCGTGCTGCAGAAGATGATGCCGTAGCGGAAGTCGTACAGGTCGATGACGCGCGTCAGCACGTCGATCTTGGAGCGACGGTCGACCTCGAAATAGACCTGGTCCACCGCGGGAGCGTTGCGGGCGTGCGCCTCGATCTTGATCCACGCCGGATCCGCAGCGAAACGGGTGATGAGGCCCCGAATCGCCGGCGGCATGGTCGCAGAAAAGAACAGCCGCTGGCGGCCGGTCGGTACGCGCGAGAGGATCATCTCGATGTCGTCGCGGAATCCCATGTCGAGCATGCGATCGGCCTCGTCGAGAACCACCATTCGCACTTTGTCCAAGTGCAGGGTGCCGCGCTCCATATGGTCGAGGATGCGACCGGGCGTACCGATCACAATCTGCACCCCGGCGGCGAGTGCGCGGAACTGCCGTTCGTAGGATTGTCCGCCGTAGATCGGCACGGCGTGAAGTCCGCGGGAGAAAGCGGCCAGACGCCCGATCTCCTCAGCGACCTGCACGGCGAGTTCGCGCGTGGGGCAGAGCACGAGCACCTGCACCTCTTTGCGTTGCACGTCGACGCAGGAAATCGCCGGTAGTCCGAAGGCCGCGGTCTTACCGGATCCGGTCGCGGACTGACCCACGAGATCTCGGCCCGTCAGCGCGACGGGAATCACCGCCGTCTGAATGGGCGAAGCCTCCTCGAAACCGAGCTTGTCGACTGCACGCAGGAGTTCGGGATTCAACCCGAGCTCTGAGAAAGGACGCTTTTCCATAGATAGAACATGCGCAGGAATGGACGCGGGACGAGCGCAATCTTTGTGCGCGAGCTTCCGGCCCGGTGCGCTTTGTCTCGCTTTTCCAGCGGATTGAGACGCACTGCGGAGATGCCGTTCTCGCAGCTTGGCTTGCATTCCAGTCTGGTTCGTGGCGCCCAAGCCATGGGCTACGCCGATCCCACGCCCATCCAACTTCGGGCGATCCCGATCGTGCTCTCCGGCCGCGATCTTATCGCCTCGGCTCAGACCGGCACCGGCAAGACTGCGGCCTTCGCCCTGCCCGTGCTGAATCGGCTCGGCCCACACAAGGCCGGCTCACCGCGCGTGCTCGTCCTCGAGCCGACGCGCGAACTCGCCGCCCAAGTGGAGACGTCGTTCCGCGACCTGGGCCGCTTCACGGACCTCCGCGCGACTGTGCTGCACGGCGGCGTCGGCTACGGGCGCCAGCGTAGCGACCTGCGGGCCGGTGCGGACATCGTCGTGGCGACGGTGGGCCGCCTGCTGGATTTCCTTGAGGAGCGCACTCTGCGTCTCGACGACATCGAGGTACTGATCCTCGACGAGGTCGATCGCATGCTCGACATGGGTTTCATCAACGACGTCAAGCGGATCGTCGAAATGTGCCCGAAGCAGCGACAGACCCTCTTCTTTTCCGCCACGGTTCCTCCGGAGATCGAGGCGGTCGCGCGCTTCGCGCTCCGCGATCCTGCCCGCGTCGAAATCGGGGCGGCGCGCTCAGTCAATGAGTCGGTCAAGCACGCCCTCTACCCAGTGCGCCAGGAGCAAAAGTTCGATCTGTTGCTCGCGCTGCTCGAGCGCACCGATTTCCAGAGCGTCATCATCTTTTCCCGCACCAAGCACGGCGCGGACCGCATCGCGCGCAAACTCAAGGCCGCCAACCACTCCGTTGCGGTGCTCCACGCCAACCGGTCCCAAAATCAGCGCATCGAGGCACTCGCGGGCTTCAAGGCCGGGCGCTACGAGATCATGGTGGCGACCGACATCGCGGCCCGCGGCATCGACGTCGCAGGAGTCTCGCACGTGATCAACTACGACGTGCCGGAGAACCCCGAGGACTACGTCCACCGCATCGGCCGCACCGGTCGCGCGATGGCGGTGGGTGATGCCTTCACGCTCGCCGAGCCCGAGAACGCCAGCGATGTCCGCGATATCGAACGATTCATCGGACAGCGCATTCCGCAGCTCACGCTCGAGGGATTCCCCTACCTCGGGTCGAGCGCACCGACCATCGATACCCAGCGGCCTGGCCCTAAGGCACCGCGGCAGCAACGCGGCGGTCGGCACGGCCAAAGCCACGGCCACCGACCCACGGGCGGTGGCGGCGGTGGTGGCGGTGGCGGTGGCGGCCGCCCCGGCTTCCGTGGCGGTTTCCGGGGTCGCCGTTAACGCACCTGGAGCGTGTCGCCCTCGAACGCGAGTCCGAGGGAGGGTACGACGACGGCCTTCCGCTCGCCTTCACGGCGGACGGTGCCGGCGATCCACGCTTCGTGGCCAGCCTCCTGCGCTGCGGCAACCACCGCAGGTGCAGCCGAGGCCGGCACGTAGGCAGCAAAGCCAACCCCCATGTTGAAGGTCGCGTAGGCCTCACGCAGCGACACCGGCCCGGACTCCATGATGAATTGGAACAGCGCCGGAATCCCGCGGGGCGTATGGATCTCGTAGACCCACGGATCTTCGGGCCGCATCAGCTTGCGCCAGCCGTGACCCGTCACGTGGGCGAGGTAATGTAACGGCAGTCCCCGTTCCAGACAGAGTCGAACGAAACGGACGTAGATCACCGAAGGCGCCAGCAACGCCTCACCGTAGGTCCGTGCGTCTCCGTGCCCGATCGGCGTATGGTAACCGCGCGGCAAGCGCTCAGCGATCAGACGACAGAGCGAAAGACCGTTGGTTTGCACGCCCGACGACGCGAGAAACACGATGGCGTCGCCCTCCTTGACCTCGCTCGCGATGCGCCGCGCCTTCGGCGCGATGCGTCCGACTGCGGAACCGGCAAGCACGATGGTGTCGGGATTCACCACGCCCTTCAGCGTCGGCGTTTCTCCGCCGCCCCAGACGGCTCCGGACTGACGGCAGCCCTCGGCGAACCCATCAACCAACAACTGCATGCGCTCCGCATCGGCAAACCAGCCGGAGTCACCCACCGCAGCATGCATCGCCACGGAGACCGGCAACGCGCCGCACGTGATCAGGTCGTTGACAATGGTCGCCACCGTATCGATCGCGATCTCTCGGTAGCAGCACCGCCCGCCTTCGCGGCGGAAAGCGTCGGCCACGAGGTTCTTCGTACCCAGTCCCTCCTCGACGTGCGCAAGGAAGTGGTCGTCACCCTCCAGGAGGTAGGCGCTCTCGCCGCGGGTCGACGCCGGCTCGCGGTAGCCGTGCGCGATGAGCTCACCCGCGGTGGTGCGAGCGGCGCGCTGGCACGCCCGCTTGAACGCGTCGAGCTGGTCATACCGAACTCCGGAGGACTCGTAGTTGAGGCTCATCAGTAGGACCGTCCCTCGTTTCGCTCGTAGTAGTTTACGTAGGCCTGATTGACCACGCGGTAACCGCCAGGCGTCGGATAGTTCCCGGTGAAGTACCAGTCACCCGAACTGCCCGGCACGGCCGCATGCAGATTCTCAATTGTCTGGAAGAGGATTCTGATTTCGCCCTTCCACTCCGTGTCCTTGGGACGGACCAGTTCCGTGATCCGGGCCGCGATCTCGTCGTCGGAAAACGGGGCGTAGATGCGCCGGACTTGATTCTCCAACGCCGCGCCCGCCGGGCGCTCAACCTCGGCCCGGCACGCTCGGTAGGTCTCTTCCAGCACGTCGGTCATCCCGCGCTCCTTCAGTAACGATACCGCCGCCTCGAAGGCGATGAACTTCGCGAGCTCCGACATGTCGATGCCGTAGCAGTCCGGGTAGCGAATCTGCGGGGCCGTCGACACGATCACGATCCGCCGGGGCTGGAGCCGGGTGAGGATGCGCAGAATCGAGCGGCGCAGCGTGGTGCCGCGGACGATGGAGTCGTCTACGCAAACGAGATTGTCGTTCGGCCGCACCGAGCCGTACGTGATGTCGTAGACGTGGCTCGCGAGCTGATTGCGGAAGTTCTCCTGCCCGATGAACGTGCGGATCTTGACGTCCTTGCTCACGACCTTCTCGCCGCGCGGCCAGTTGCGCAGGATCAGTTCATCCAGCAGCGCGTCCGTCAGCGTACCCGCCTGACTGGCCTGCAGGATCGCGTCCTTCACTTCGCTCCGGCGTGTCTCGCGCAGCGCCGACATGAGGCCGTAGTAGGCCGTCTCGGCGGTGTTGGGAATGAAGCTGAACACGGTCCGATCCCAGTCATGCCCCACCGCCTGCAGCACCTGCGTCGAAAGCCGGGCCCCCAGCGCCTTGCGTTCCTGGTAGATGTCGACGTCGTTGCCGCGGGAAAAATAGATCCGTTCGAAAGAGCAACTGGCCCTTGGCAATGCCTCGGTGAACCGGGTCGAGCGCACTTCGCCGCGGCGCTTGATCGAGATCACGTGGCCCGGCTCGACCTCCTGCACTTGTTCAACACTGAGGTCAAAGGACGTCATGAGCGGGGCACGTTCGGACGCGAACGCGACCACCTCGTCGTTCTGGAAATAGAAGCACGGCCGAATGCCGGCAGGATCCCGTGCCACGAATGAGTCACCGTTACCCACCATCCCGACCAATACGTATCCGCCATCCCACTTCCGGGACGCGCGGGTGATAACCCGCCCCAAATCGAGCTGCTCGCTGATCTCGCGGGAGATCTCCGCTCCGCCGAGGCCCCGGGCGCGCAACGTGCGGTAGAGCTCCTCGTGCTCCTCGTCGAGAAAGTACCCGATCTTCTCGAGCAGAGCCTGCGTGTCGGTCGCGAAGATGGGATGCTGCCCCATGGCGATCAGCGAAGCGTTGAGCTCCGCCGTGTTCGTCATGTTGAAGTTTCCGGCAAGAGCCAGATTGCGCGTTGGCCAGGGAGATCGACGGAAAAACGGATGGCAGGAGCTGAGGTTATACCCGCCGCTGGTCCCGTAGCGGAGATGTCCCATCAGCACCTCGCCACCGAAGTCAAAATGACGCTTCACCGTCTCCGGGAACTCCGGATGGATCACGCCGGTGGCGATGTTCTCCTGGTACTGCTGCAGCAGCGCCTTGAAAATCTTGTCGAGCGGGTTGGCCTTCACCTGCCGTTCCCGGAAGAGGTAGGGCTCGCCCGCCGGGACGTCCAACTTCACACATGCCACGCCCGCGCCATCCTGACCGCGGTTGTGCTGCTTCTCCATGAGGAGAAAAAGCTTCGAGAAGCCCCAGAGCGGGGTGCCATACTTCTCCTGATAATAGGATAGCGGCTTGAGTAGCCGAACCAGCGCGATGCCGCACTCGTGGCGGAGCGAGTCACTCATGGGGTGAAAATCCAGACGCGGAGCCGACGGCGCGGGAACCCGGTCCGCCGTGGCGGGAGGCCCGCGGAGCGGCGTGGGAGGAGTTGCGGCACGAGCCGGAGACGGAGGTTTTCAAAGCCGTTGAAAGCGAACCATGACGGGCTGATCCGGAATCCGGTCAAGGGGTTTTTCCAGACTCCCGCACCTTCCCCCGCGGTCCGCGGCCCCGCGGGTGGAAACGGGCATGCTCATCGAGCAGGCGATTCGCCGCTACGGCGGTGTAGATCTCGGTGGTGCCCAGGTTGGCGTGGCCGAGCATTTCCTGGATCGACCGGAGGTCTGCCCCTCCGGAAAGCAGGTGCGTCGCGAACGAATGCCGCAGCATGTGGGGCTTCACCGGCCGCCTGATGCCGGCCCTTTGCGCGTACTGCCGCACCAGCAGCCACAACGTGACGCGTGAGAGCGCCGCACCGCGCTCACTGAGAAACAGCACATCCCCCGTCTTTCCGCTCCGCACGAGCCGCGGCCGCCCGGCTTCGAGGTAAACCACCAGCGCAGCCACGGCGCGCCGGCCGAGAGGAACAAGCCGCTCCTTCGAGCCCTTGCCGAAGACGCGCAGAAAGCCCTGCTCGAGATCCACGTTCGCAACCGTGAGAGAGGCCAACTCGGACACGCGCAGCCCGCTCGAGTAGAACACCTCAAGCAGGGCGCGGTCACGCAGCGCGCGCTCACCGCCACCCGTCGGCGCCGCCAGCAGTCGCTCCACTTCCTCAATGCTGAGCGTGCCCGGCAGCCGACGCGCGTGCCGCGCGCCGACCAGCAGCGCGGATGGATCATCGTCCCGCTTCCGCTCCCGTACCAGGTGACGGAAAAAGGTCCGTAGCGCCGCCAGCTTGCGCGCCACGCTGGCCGAGGCCTGCCCGGCATCGCTGAGCGCGTGCACCCAACCCGCGAGGTCCTCTCCGCTCACTGCCGTCCAGCCCGCCCGCGCACGGGTCGCCGACAGCCAACGCGCACACTGATCCAGATCCCGCTGGTAGGCTGCACAGGTGTGCCGCGAAAGCCCGCGCTCCAATTCAAGGAACGCGATGAAGTCATTCACCTCACCGGAGAAGGCCTCCGGTGCCCGGCTGGAGTCATCCCGCTTCATCGACCGGAGGACGCAAAGCGTGCCGTCATCTCGGTCGCCGAGGGCGCTTAGTAGCGCCGCCGCTGCTGCGGACGACGCAGACCCGGAGCCTGATTCGTGTCCTTCATGCGGTAGGTAATCCGCGCCTTGTCCAGATCGTACGGGCTCATCTCCATCTTCACGTTGTCGCCCGCCGCGATCTTGATGAAGTTCTTCCTCAGCTTACCGGAAATGTGCGCCAGCACCACGTGGCCGTTGGCCAACTGCACCTTGAACATGGTGCCCGGGAGAACCGCGATGATCTTGCCCTCTACCTCGATCGATTTGTCGTCAGACATGGGCTCAGGCGCGGTAACCGGTAACGTTGGAAAATGACATGCGGGAAGGAACCTTGAATCGTTCAGACAGGCGGCTTTAGTCAAGGCTTTCTTCCCGAGTCGCTCCTGCCGCCACCGTTCATGCCCCCTGGTTCCGAGACGCCCCCACCCTGCCCGTTTGAGAAGCGCTTCCCTTCCCAACTGGTCCGCGACGACGCGTTCTACATGAGCTTGGCTTTCAATCAGGCGATCGACGCCTGGCGGAGCGATGAGGTACCGATCGGCTGCGTGATCGAACGGGGTGGGGAAATCATCGCCGCCGCCCACAACGCGGTCGAGTCCTCCCGCGATCCCACCGCCCACGCCGAGGTGCTCGCCATCACCCAAGCCGCTGCGGCTCTGGGGGACTGGCGACTGGAGGGAGCCACGGTCTACGTGACCAAGGAGCCGTGCCCGATGTGCTCCGGCGCCCTCCTCATGTCCCGGGTCCGGAGAGTCTGCTACGCCGTCCGAGACCCCAAGATGGGGTGCCTGGGCGGGGCCACGAACTTGAATGACCTTCCCCGGATCAACCACCACGTGGAGCTGAGCCCCGGGGGTGAGTTGGAATCGGACTGCCGCGAGCTCCTCCAAGCATTCTTTCGCCTCAAGCGTTCCAGCGGGCAACTCGCCGATCCGCCGGAACCCGGGGTCGCCAGTTGACGCCGCCTCCGGACGCGCACAACCTCCCTTCGTCCCTCACTTTTCCTCCTCACTTCATCATGGCCTACGAACTACCGCCCCTGCCCTACGCCTACGACGCCCTCGTGCCGCACATTGACGCGCGGACGATGGAGATCCATCACACGAAGCACCATCAGGCGTACATCACCAACGCGAACAACGCCCTGAAGGATCACGCCGCGCTCGCCGCGCTTCCGGTGGAGTCCCTGATCGCGGACCTGTCGAAGGTTCCCGAGGCCATCCGTGGCGTCATCCGCAACAATGCGGGCGGTCACAGCAATCACGCTTTCTTCTGGTCGATTCTCGGCGCAGGCAAGGGCGGCGCCCCGAAGGGTCGCCTCGCTGAGGCGATCAACGCGTCGTTCGGCAGCTTCGACGCCTTCAAGGCCGAGTTCGGTAAGGCCGCGACGACCCGCTTTGGCTCCGGTTGGGCTTGGCTCGTGGTTGGTGCCGACAAGAAGCTCGCGATCGGGTCCACTGCGAACCAGGACAGCCCGGTCATGGGGAAGGCCGTCGCCGGCATCGAGGGCAAGCCCGTCCTCGGCCTCGACGTCTGGGAGCACGCGTACTACCTGAACTACCAGAATCGCCGGCCCGACTACATCGCCGCCTTCTGGAACGTCGTCGACTGGGACGCCGCCGAGAAAAACTACACGGCCGCCCTCTGAGTTCGGCGGATCACCGTCTTCCCCCCCAAGCCCCGCTGATCGCGGGGCTTTTTTATTTCATTCCGCCCGCACCGTCACGAGCTCGCAGGAGGTGCAACGGCGCGTCGCGGGGTCGTACTCCACCCGCACGCCACTCAGGCGAACGTCGCCGGTGGCGACATCGAATCGTCTCGGCATACCGTCGAGAAAACGGCTGATCACGGGCGAGATTTCGCGCCCCAGGACACTCGCGTAGGGGCCGGTCATGCCCACGTCGCAGCAGAACGCCGTTCCTCCCGGCAGGACCGCCGCGTCCGCCGTGGGCACGTGCGTGTGCGTACCGAGGACCGCCACGGCACGTCCGTCGAGGTGCCATCCGAGGGCCTGTTTCTCGCTCGTCGCCTCCGCGTGGATTTCCACAAAGAGCGCATCCGCGAGGCCCGCGCCCACCGTACGCTGGTGCAGCGAGTCCGCCGTCAGAAACGGGCAATCCACTTTGGGGCCCATGAACTGGCGTCCCAGCACGGTGCCGATCGCGAGGCGGAAGCCACCCGATTCCAGGATCAGGTGGTCCCGGCCTGGACAGGCCGTCGGGAGATTAGCCGGGCGGCAGACCCGCTCGAGGCCCTTGATCTCCTCCTCGAAACCACGCTGGTCCCAGACGTGGTCACCCAGCGTGATCGCATCCACGCCAGCGCCCAGCAGGGTGCGGGCGATCGAACCGGTGAGACCCGCCCCAGCGGCGGCGTTTTCGGCGTTGGCGACGATGAAATCGAGCCGCCACTCCCGCCGGAGGTCCCCCACTCGGGCCTGAACAAGGTCCCGGCCCGGACGTCCCACGATGTCACCGATGAACAGCATGCGCATGCGTCGGAGACAGGACGAGGCCGCGCCGGGAGACGAGCGCTTTTCCATGCGGGAGCGGTGGCGCTTTCCGCTCTTGCGTCTCCGCCCTTGCTCCGGTTGTCTCGCCGCGCCTTTGTCCACCGGTACCCGCGATGAAAAACACCTCCTCCACCTCCCCGTTTCCCCAGCCTGAGCTCGGCCGCGAAATGAATGGCGCCGATTGCGTGGTCGAGTGCCTCGTGCGCGAGGGCGTGGATTCCATTTTCGCCTATCCGGGCGGCGCATCGCAGGAGCTCCATCAGGCCCTCGCCCGCTCGGGGCAGGTCCGGGTGATCCTCCCGCGCCACGAACAGGGCGGCTCCTTCGCGGCGGAGGGCTACGCCCGCGCCAGCGGCCGCGTGGGCGTGTGCATGGCCACCAGCGGTCCGGGCGCCACCAACTTGGTCTCGGCGATCGCCGATGCCTATATGGATTCGACGCCGCTCGTCGCCATCACGGGCCAGGTCTATTCGAAGTACATCGGCAAGAGCGCCTTTCAGGAGACCGACTTCTTCGGCATGACCCTGCCGATCGTGAAGCACTCGTACTTGGTGCTGAACGCCCACGATCTCCCCCGCGTCTTCAAGGAGGCCTTCCACCTCGCCCGCTCCGGTCGCCCGGGTCCGGTGGTGATTGATATTCCGAAGGACGTCCAGCAGGCCCGCTTCCGCCCGGTCTACCCGGGTTCGATCGAGTTCAAGAATCCCTACATCAGCGAGGTACACCATGCCTCGGACGACCAGCTTAAGCAGGTCCTGAAGCTGATCAGCGAGTCCAAGCGCCCGGTCCTTTACACCGGCGGCGGCCTGATCAGCGCCGAGGCCCACCCGGAGCTCCGCGCCTTCGCCGAGAAGGTGAATGTGCCCGTTGCCACCACCCTGATGGGCGTCGGTGCGTTCCCCGAGACCCATCCGCTCTCGATGCAGTGGTTCGGCATGCACGGTGCCGCCTACGGCAACTGGGCCGTCGACCAGTCCGACCTGCTCCTCTGCTTCGGCGCCCGGTTCGATGACCGCATCACCGGCGACGTGAACAAGTTCGCGACCAGCGCGAAGATCGTCCACCTCGACATCGACGCCTCCGAGCACAACAAGAACAAGCGCGTCTACCTGCCGATCGTCAGCGACGTAAAGTACGCTCTGGGCCGCCTCGTCGAACTCGCGCAAGCCGCAAAGTTCACCCCGCCGGACAACCAGGCGTGGCACGATCAGATCGCGACCTGGAAGCGCGACCATCCGTTCGACAGCTCGGCCGGCTTCGGCAAGAGCAATCACATTCTTCCGCAAGAGGCCGTCGCTACTCTCTACGAACTCACCAAGGGCGACGCAATCATCACGACCGGCGTCGGCCAGCATCAGATGTGGGCCGCGCAGTTCTATCGCTTTGACGAGCCCCGCCGCTACATCAGCTCGCTGGGTCTGGGCGCCATGGGCTACGGCTATCCCGCCGCCATGGGCGCGAAAGTCGCCTGCCCGGATAAGCAGGTCATCGACATCGATGGCGATGGATCGTTCGTGATGAACATCCAAGAACTGGCCACGGCAAAGATCGAGAAGATCGCCGCCAAGGCAATGATCCTGAATAACCAGCACCTCGGCATGGTGGTGCAGTGGGAAGATCGCTTCTACGGCAGCGTCCGCGGCAACACGATCCTTGGTGATCAGTCGAATGTTGGCAGCCCGGATAACCCCGGCGGACTGTACCCGGACTTCGTGAAGATCGCCGAGGGCTTCGGCGTCAAGGGCCGCCGCGTCATCCGCAAGAGCGAGTTGCGCGAGGCGATCCAAGAGATGCTCGACCACGACGGCCCGTACGTCCTCGACATCATCGTTCCCTACACCGAGCACGTGCTGCCCATGATCCCGGCGGGCAAGACCGTGAAGGAAATGATTCTCAAGTAGGAGTTCCCGGCGGACCGTCCCCGTCCGCCCCGGAAACCCAGCCGCGGAGGCGCACGCGCTCAACCAGCGCCATGTGCGGAACCGTGAGCGCAGCCAGGCCGACAAACACGATCTGCACCACGCGGCGATCCACCGACTGGTCCCGCAGGAGGTACCACGCCACGACGGAGGCGACCGCAACGAGGATCAGGGGCACGAACATCGCGGCGAGGAGGAGTCGGACCGACGACTGCCGGGAGAATCGCGCCGACCGGATCATGTGCCGCGCGCTGTGCATCGTGCAGAAGAAGATCGCGAAAGAGATCAAGGGGGGCGCCAGCCACGCGAGCAGACCGAGGCAGCCCAGTTCCACCGCACCCCAAGAGCGACGCCACGCAAGGAAGAGCGCCGCCGCACCCAGCCCAATCGCCCACGGTCCGGCGGCGTAGGCGAGCCATGGTGTCAGCCAGCCCGCCGCTCCGTCGCCCACCAGCAGACCGAACAAGTTCTCCACCTCCTCGCGGTGATCCAACAGGGGCAGAAAGA
>CAIOYO010000022.1 GCA_903862595.1 uncultured Opitutaceae bacterium
CTGCGTTCGCGCTGGTGACGGCATCGGTTGGCGCGTTGACGAAGGCTCGTCCCCAGACCACGCTCCCCGCCCTCGCCTCACGCGCGACCTTTCCACGATGAGCTCCTCCCTTTCCGGCATTTACATTGGAACCGATAGTGGCGCCACCACGTCCAAGACCGGCGGCGTGCGCGCCGACGGCTCGATCATTTCGATGCAGCTCCGCCAGAGCTCGACAAATTCGGCGGCGGGCACCGCCGCGGTGATTCGCGGCTGGGTCGAGGGAGCCGAGGGCTTTCTGAAGGACAATGGTCTGAGCTGGGATCAGGTGCGGGGCGTGGGTCTCGCCATTCCCGGGCCCTACCAGCGCTACGGCGTGCTCGACCGCTCCGCGAATCTTCCCCCGGCATTCGCCGGTTGGAACTTCCACCAGGAGTACAGCGCCGCGCTCGCGGAGCGCGCCGGTCGCGCGATTCCCCTCGTGGCCGGCAACGACGGCAACTACGGCGGCGTCGCCGAGGCCGCCCGCGTGCGCGGCGAGCGCAAGGCCGGCGTCGTCATGCTCGCACCCGGCTCCGGCTTGGGCTGCGCCTACGTCGATCCCAATGGTCTGCCGCTCGACGGCGACAACTTCGCCGGGATGGAGGCGGGCCACATGCCGGCCGCCGTGCACCTCCTCGGCCTGCCCACCTATCGCTGCGGCTGCGGTCGCGACTGGGGCTGTATCGAGGCCTACACGACGATTTCCGGCCTACCGCAGTTGCTGGCGGATGTGCTGAAGCGTCACCCGGGCCATGAACTGGCGACGTCCACCGCCACCGACAAGGAGAAGGTCCTTTCGCTCCGTTCCCGCGCCCAAAAGGGCGACGCGCTCGCACTGGAGATCTTCGACCTGCAGGCGAAGGCGCTCGGGCTGCATGTCGCGTCCCTCGCCGTCGCCCTCGATCCCGAATTCTTCGTGATCGGCGGCGGCCTGATCGACCCGGAGGCCACCACGCCGGAATTCCGCGATCGTTACCTGGGGCTGATTCGATCGACCGCGCGCCCGTACCTATTCCCCGGGCAGCGCAACAACATCAAGATCGTCCCAGCGACGCTCGGCGAACTCTCCCAAGCCATCGGCGCCGCTCTCGTGTCTCTTTACACCGAACGTCTCCGGACCGCCTGACGGCATCCTCCGGAGCGGCGAGGCGGGCCGCGCAACCCGCCACGCTCACCCTGCCCGCGCACCGTCTCGTCCCCGCCGCTCCCATGCCCTCCCGCCCGTTCGCGTTCCTGCTCACCCTCGCCTTGATCGTCGGCGCCATCGTCGCGCCGTCCCGCGGCTCCGCCGCCCCGGTCCCCGTCACGTCCCGCATCACCGCCGTCGCCGTCTATCCGGATCGCGCGGTGCTCACGCGCCTCGGTCGCGTCGAACTCCCCGCCGGCGATTCCGAACTGATCCTCGATGGGTTGCCCGCCGCCTTGGTCGATGAGTCACTCCAGGTCTCCGGCCGGGGCACCGCCGCCGCGACGATTCTCGACGTCAATCTCCGCCGCACGTTCCTCGAGGCATCGCCCGATCCGCGGCTGCGCTCGCTGGAGGATGAACTCGCAGGCCTGCAGCGCGAGGACTCCGCCCTGGAAGCCCGGCTTGGCCAGATTGACCAGCAGCGCGCCCTGCTGCAGCGGATTGAAAACGCCCTGACCGCGCCACCGACCAAGGACGCACCCGCGGCCCGGCCGTCACTCGATGAGTGGCAGCGATTGCTCGCGTTCCAGGCCGAAAATCTGACGCGGCTCGCCGGTGACCAGCAATCTCTCCAGCAGCAGCGCACTGCCCTTGCTGCGAAGATCGCCGCGACCGAGGCCCAACTCAACGAGATCCGGGGCCGCACGCCGCAACGCCGTAGCCAGAAGGCCGCCACC
>CAIOYO010000023.1 GCA_903862595.1 uncultured Opitutaceae bacterium
CTACCGCGAAAGGGGTCAGGCTTTGCCCTTTGCCGTTTCCCCACGCTCGCACGCCACCGCTGGTCCGCCAGCGCCTCCGCTCTCCCGAGCCACGGCAAGGACGAGGCCCGATCCCCTCGACCGAGGATTCGCGTCCCTTGCCTACGCGCAGGGGACCGCTAGGCTCGCAGCATGGCCACCCACCCACCGACCGGCTCCCTGACGAACCGCTGGCGTGATCGCGCGCCGTTGCGCGCCTTCCTCCGCGCTCCGCGTGCGTCCGTGCTCAGTGCCTTTGTACTCGCTGCCACGTCGTTCCTTCTCGTGGCGCGCGTGCACGCCGAAAGCCGGACGGTGTACTTCGGCACCGGCGGTCCGGGAGCGAAGGGCATCTACCGCGCTGCGTTCGACACCACCACTGGCAAACTCTCCGCCGCCACCCTCGCGGCGGAGGTGGCATCGGCCGGGTTTCTCGCCGTGCATCCCCGAGGCGATCGCCTTTACACAACGGCCTCGCTCGACGGAAAGGTCGGCGCCGCGGGCTACCGCATCGAGCCCAATGGCAATCTGACGCTGATCAACGCCGTCGCCTCCGGTGATGGTGCCGCCGCGCACATCGCAGTGCATCCGTCGGGAACCTTCGCCGTCACCGCGCAGTACGGCGGCGGCTCCGTCGCGGTGTACCCAATCGACGGCGAAGGCAGGCTCGGCACGGCTCAGGTCATCGAGCACACCGACGCCTCGCGTGTGGTACCGAAGCGGCAGGACGCTCCGCATCCGCACCAGTGCGTATTCTCGCCCGATGGCCGCTTCGCGCTCGTGCCCGACCTCGGCGCGGATGGTGTCGTGATTTATCGCGTCGATCCCGCGACCGCCCAGTTGGTGCGCCACGGCTTCGCCGCCTCCGTCGCCGGCGGCGGCGCACGGCATCTACGCTTCGCGCCGGAGGGTCGTGCGTTTCACCTGCTCAATGAGCTGACGCTCTCGGTCACGACCTTCGCGTGGGACGCCGCAAAGGGCGAAGCGACGCGCGGGGCGACCGTGGCCGCGCTTACCGCCGAGGAGCAGGCGGGCGAGGCCTTCAACTCGGCCGCGGAAATCGTCGCACACCCCAGCGGTCGCTGGTACTACTCCTCGAACCGCGGTCACGACACCGTGGCGGTCTTCGCGGCGGAGTCAGCAGGCGCGGCGCTGCGGCGGATCCAACTCCAACCGGTGCGCGGCGCGTTTCCGCGGAACATCGCCCTCGCCCCCGGCGGCGGATGGCTGCTCGCCGCGGGCGCCGACTCCAACACCGTCTCGGTCCACCGCGTGGACCCCGCGTCCGGACGACTCACTTACCAGACCAAGGGCGTGATCAACGTCCCGGCCCCGATCTGCATCCTCTTCGCCGGCCCCACCAGCGGATCCGCCCCCTAGCCTGCCCTCGTCGTTGAACCGACGACACCCGACCCCGCTGCCCCGCGACTGAGCGCCGTCGCTCCTCAAACTGCCGCGCGGTGCCGTGCGGTCCGACTGCGCCCGCCTAGCGCTGACTCGCGAGCCACGCGTCGCGGCCGGGAAAGTCTTCGTCGCGCCACGTCTCATCGGCCGGGCGCCGGTCCCAGAGGTCGAGGCCGTTGAAGATCTGCTTAGGGTCGTTCATCGTGCCGAACTTCTCTGGCAGCGGCTGCGCCCGCGCGGGGTTACCGTAGGCGAGGGAATTGGCCGGAATGTCCCGGACCACGTTTGCTCCCGCGCCGATGAAGACATTGTCGCCGATCTTCACCCCGGGGCCGATCGTGACGCCGCCGCCGATCATCACGTGATTGCCGATCGTCGCGCCGCCCACCACGGGCACGCGCATCGGGAGCAGCGCGTTGAGGAAGTTCACCCCAGGACCAATGAACACCATGCTCCCGATCGTCGTGCTGCTCGGGATATAGACGTGCGCCATGATCTTCACGCCTTTCCCGATCTTCAACCGGCCTTCCAAGGTGCTGCCATGGAGAATCACCACGCGATCTCCGATCTCGCACTCGGCTCGGATCGTGACGTTGTGGCCGCAGGTGAAGCGGTCGCCGATCACCGTGTCCGCGTAGATCACGCTCCCCGAATGGATCCGCGCCCGCGCCCCGATCCGCGTGGGCGCCCGGCAACCCGGGTAACGGTAGCCGAGAAGCACGTTCGGACCGATTTCGCAATCCGGGCCCAGCTCGAAGAACGAAGACTCAGGGGAGGGGTTCATGAGGAAAGCAGGAAATGCGGGTGAGTGACGCTTCGCTCGAGGAACGCACCCGGCGCCGCGTTCCGGGCGCCGCGCTGCAGACGGCCGGGCCTCGGGGGGCCGAGGTGGGGCGAACGACTCATCGCACCGACGGAGGAACTGGCGGAGCCTTCGCGAAGCGCGCGAGAATCGGGACGGCAACCTCCGCCATCGCCTCACCGCCGACGCCGGTGTACGGCAGGCGCTCGGGAACGTACCGGAAGAATCCGCTCATGTATTCCCGGTCACCGGTGGCCGCCGCATCCGGGATGTACCCGTACGAACCGTCCGCATACCCACCCGCGATCACGCAGGGCAGCGGAGCCTCCCGCTTGATGCGCAGGCCGATCCGCACGAACGTCTCCGCCGGCATGCCGACGTAGCCAACGTCGCCGAAGCGCGCCACCACGATCTCCAGCTTCAGCCCGGGTTGCAGGCCGTCCGCCTCGCCGGTGCGGCGCTGATCCACCGCCCAGATGTACCACGGGCGGACGATCTCCACGAGGCGCGCGCGGTACTGCGGGGTCAGCGCCTTGGGAAAATTCATGCCGACGCACTCCAAGGTGTCAGGGTCACCCCGACGGGCGCGCTGGATGAAGCCGTCGATCTCGGCGAGCTCGCGCTCAAGCTGGCCGAGCGGCGGCAGCGGCGCCTGCGGCACGATGACGCGGGCCCGCGTCCACTCGAGCCCGGGGCGCTGCGATTTGCGGAGTCGGCCGGCCGCCGCGATGAAGCTCTCCCCCAGCTGCTCACCGGCCTCGTCCGCCTGAGCCAGCGTACCCGTGAGCATGTGCTTCGAATTCACGTCGCCGCAGGATCCCTGCAGGAAACCCACCGGCACGCCGCCGAGGTGCGCCGAGAGGCGCTCGCACGCCACTTGGGGCCACTGGCCATGGGAAGTCATTTTCTCCGGATTGTATCCCGTTACGGGATGGCCCGTGTAGGATGCCAGCGCGGCGACCGGCTTGCCGTTGGCACCGCGGAAGACCACGACGGTCGCGTCGGGATCGATCGTGCCCACGTAGTCCTCGCCCAGCAGCACGCGATCCTCCTCGCGGATGAAGTAACTGCGCCCGTCTGGCCGCCGGCCGCGGCGGTTGTAGGTGAAGCGTGATTCCTGCGCCACGCCCCACTCGACGGTCACCGGGGCCAACCGCGCATCCAGCCCCTGCGCGGCGGCACGCAGGGCTTCGAGGTACTCGCGGCCGAACTCATTCATTCCGGTCCCGATCCGATCGCCGATCATCGGTGGGCCCGCCCCCAGCTCGATCGCCGGAACGGTGTGATTGTGGGAACTGGCGGCAACCACCTCGGCCAGCGAAAGCTTCAGCACGTCGGCCAAGGCTTGGCGGATCGGCTGGTTGAGCGCGCGGTAGTGCACGCCGAACGGCGACGTCAGGAAGCACAGCCGCGTCGAACCGTAGTCGAGGTAGACGAGCGTCGTCTTCAGATCACCCACCACCTCCTCGATGAGGTTCGCGGTACGGCTGCCGCCGCTGGGCATGCCGACGCGCGGTTGGACGGAGAAGGTGACGGCAGCAGCGCGCAGCACCGGTGGCGACGCCGTGCCCTCCGCGGCCCGCAAGGCGGGCCCAAAACCAGCCAGCATCACGCCGGCCACCAGGATACGCCGCACAAACGCCGCGCGGTTCAGACGCGGAAGCGGAAGGGAGTTCATGTGGGGATCGAGCAAGTCGAGGGCCTCCAAGCGCTGTCCCCTCTGGGGCGTCGGCCCAGCAACCTTCGACGCCCGGACCCTGACCAGTCCGCCCGATTTTTGCGAGCGACAAAGGGCCATCCCCGAGCCGTCACCCGGTCGAGCCCACGCCGAACTTCCTCCAAAGGGGTCAGGCTTTGCCCTTTGCCATCCCCAGTGCCCCGGGTGTCGCGGCTACTCCGTGCGGTCCCATCCGGGACGCCACACCAGGGCAAACGGCAAAGCCTGACCCCTTTCGATGTAAGACCCCCGCCAACAACGGCTCAGGATGAACGACCCCACCGCGCAGGCGGCATGGGGCGGATGCCCCAGCACCTGATGCCTTCATGGCTCCCGTCATCCGCCCAGCGCCCGGCAATCCGCCGTTCGCGCTTGCGCCCCATGGCGATGAGGGGGTGCTCCATCAACGCGGCTTCGGCAGGTGCATGGACCCGTTGAAAAACAGCATGCCCACCTTGGATGCGTCGCGAGCATCGGGCGTTGGAAAGGCCACGAATCGTTCCGACCGGCCGTCCGCGTAAGAGAGGACAATTTGATAGCCCTCGCCTTTCCACCGACCCTCGGTCGGACCACTCACGCTGCCAGCGGTCGCGACGGAGACCGGGGTCTCGCCCCGCAGCGAGGCTCCGCGACTCCAGGAGAATGTACCGTCCGCGCGCAACGTGAGCGCGGATACGGACGTACCGCCGCCGGATGAACCGGAGAACGAGGCCCCGCCCTCGAAGTAGCCTGACACCGCAGACCAATCGGGCGGCGCAACCGGCGAGAAGATGCCGCCATCCCAGCTGAATCCGGCCCGTTGGCCGTCGCGCTCAACGAGGGATTCCGATCCCTTGCCATCAGACCACGTCACTTTGAGTTTATCCCCCGCCAGCGCGTACGTGCCGTGGCGAGCGGAGTCGCGCGCCAAGGCCTCGGGCGTGAACACGCCCCGCGGATTCTGGTACACTCGCCCGCGACCGTCGAAATACCACAGCATCTGCTCAAGGCTGCCGGTGAAGATCCAGAAGCGTGTCATGAAGAACAATCCCACCGGCCCCGCAGACGTGAAGCGGGCCGACTCGGGCAAGGCCAACGCGGGTTGAGCCGGCGGGGCCTTGGCCGGGGGCGGCGCAGCGGGAGTCGGCGCGCGGGCGATCGCCGGGCCAGCCCGGGCGGCCGGGGTAGCCGGGGCGGGTGCGGGTAAAAGCCGAACGACCGCTTGGAAGCGCGGCAGCGAGCGCAGCGTGGCCAGATCGTCATCCGTCACGAGCAAGGCCCGATCCTTGAAGCCGAGTTGCACCGACTTCTCGAGCGCATCAAGCGCCAGTTCCGAAAACCCAAGACGGGCCTCCGCACACGCGAGGTTATAACGATGACGGGGTTCGCGGGGTTCGCGCTCAATCAAACGAGCGACCAGCACCCGCACTTGGGCGAAGTCGCCCGCAGCCGCCATCGCGGCCAACTCTGACTCCTCTTGGCCGCGCAGGGGCGCTCCAAGAACGCAAACCAAAGCAAGTATCTGCAGGAGGTAGGCGGTGATTTTCATGCCGTGGAACGAGTTTGGCGAGCGGCTCGAAACCAGGAAAACCCATTCCGATTATGGGCTTAAGTCGCCGCTCTTGGGGTACTTAAGCCGTACACGATCGCTTAACCTGAGCAGAGGAAAAAATTGCCGGCGCGGGCCCTTTTCATTCCATCGTGCGCCTCCCCGACCCGCGCACGGCGCCGGCCGCGGCCTCTCAGGGGATCATGGTCACGTCGTCGGGGGTGTACAGACGGCCGTCCGGGCCGGCGGAGCGTACCACCATGCGGGTGCCGGACTCGGCGTGGAAGTGAAAGGGGTTGCCGAAGCGGTCGCGCAGCTGTCCATCCGGTCCGATCGCCGGGTGATCCGGCAGCAGAAACACCAGCCCGCGCGGGTTGCGGCCTTTCAGCGCCGCCGTGATGTCGTGGTTGTCACCCACCGGATTGCCCATGTCCCGGAAGATCGATCGGAACGCCGCCACCATCGATCCGACCACCGCCACATCCTCTCGCAGGGTGTGCTCTGGATGATTCAAGCGCTCCGCCAACCGCGCTTCCGGGGTGTCAAGGCGAGCGGCCGCCGCCGCTCCCACTCCACCGTCTCCTGCGCCAATGGCCGCACCGGCCGGCGCCGGAGCCGGGCCGCGCTGATCCTCGACCACGGGCGTCGACGCCGTTCGCGGCGAGGCGTCACCGTTTCCCGAGGCGCGATCCGCCGACGGGGTCGCGCCCGAAGGTGCGGGCGCCGGAGGTAAGGGGCGGCCCAGCCACCAAAGCAGCACCGTGCCCGCCGCGAGCAGGATCGCGATCCAGAAGCGACGGCGGGGGGTCATGCCGGGGAAAGGAAGCCGAGATTGGCACGCGCAAACCGGCCAATGTTGGGCAGCACCGTCGGCAGGTTCGCCTCGCTCACGCCAAACCACCGCGCGAGCACCGCGTTGTATTCGTCGACGCTGGTCGACGGGATCCATCGGCCGCGGCCGGTATCGTCCGGCGCGCCGACCTCGAGGCTCGGCATCTTGCCGTAGATTTCCCGGCCGGCCACCGCGCCGCCCATCACCCACTGGATGTTCCCCCACGCGTGATCCGTGCCGTCGGCATTCGGATTGTACGAACGCCCGAAGTCCGACGCCGTAAACGAGGTCACTTTGTCCGCCACTCCCAACTCCACCGTTGCCTGGTAAAACGCTCCCATCGCCCGGCTCAGCTCCCGCAGCAGGGTCGCGTGCGCCGTCACCTGCGCCGCATGCACGTCGTACCCGCCGATGTTCACGAAGAAGACCTGCCGCCTCAGCCCGAGGCTCGGCGCCATGCCGATCAGGCGTGCCACCATGCGGAGGCGCTGCGAGGTGCCGTCCGACGCGAAAACCGTCTTCAGCGGCGCGCCCTTGTTGAGCGCGTCCCAGAGAAATTCCGCGGAATCCACCGCCGAACCAGTGGCGCCAGCAAACGCCGAGCCGATCACGTTCGGATGCCCCGCCGCGAGCAGACGCTTCGTCGCCTGGTAACGCTCCGCCTCGCGACCCGAACCCCAGAAGCCGTTGAGCAGGTCCGCCCCGCCGGAATCCACCGCGTACGGCGCCACCTGTTCGCCGACTTGAAAGTAACTCGACCCGCCGAGCGTGATCGCCATCGAGAGCCGGCTGTTCTCGTTCATCGACTGCAGCAGGTCCGCCATGCGCCCGCCCCAACCGGTCCGGAAGATGGGTTGGTCGACAATGCTGCTTTGCCACTGGATCGATTGATCAAGGTGCGAGTACAGCTGCAGCGGCAGCGCGCGACCCGCCGTGTAGTCCGCCATCGTGGTCGGCCGCACCAGCGTGCCCACGTTGCCGACGAACGCCACCTTGCCTTGGTCGAAGAGGTCAGCGACTTCCGCGAGATTCGGGTTGAGGCCGTACGCCCGGCCATCGCGGTACAGCCGCGGCGTGATCGCGCGGAGATCCTTGCGCAGGATCGCCAGATCGCCGCGCGCCTTCGCGTACGCTGCGTAGTCCGCCTCGTCCGTCGGCACGAGGATGCTGTTGCCGTCGTTGCCTCCGTTCAGGAAGAAGCAGACCAACGCCTTGTAATCTCCGCCCGCCGAAGCGGCGGCCGTGCGCACTGCATTACCGTCGGCGGCCAGCGCACCCACGAGGCGCAGCTGCGACATCGCGGAGAACATGCCAAGGGTGCCGACACCAGCGCAGCAGGCCTGCCGAAGAAACTCGCGGCGGGGGAGATTGGGCAGGGGGCGACTCATGAGGGGACAGGGCAAAGGCTAGCGCTGGAGCGCCGCATCCGGCGCGACCACGACGAGATGCAACGCCGACTGCACTCGCTCGAGGCCGGTGCCGTCGGCCGGCACCCACGTCATCACCGGGAGCCAGGGCTGATTCCGAGGGGTCGCCAGGTGATGACCGTTCCCCGAGTAATCCGGAACGGTCGCACCTTGACCTTCGTTGATGAGCCAGCCCGCCACCAGCCCGGTCCGGTCGACGATCTGGGGCTCGTTCATGCCTTGCGCAAGCTGCGCCGCTGAGCGAGCCACGCTCCAGAAGCGCACCTGCGCGACGCTGCCGTCGAAGTTCGGTGCGCCCCCAGGGCCATCACTCTGCACGGCCCCGCCGATCGAGAAACGCGCCGTCGCATCCGCGAGCGGCGGCCCGGAGGCGGCCCGCTGCGCGACTTCCACGCCATTCACGAAAAGGCGCATCGTCAGTCCATCGAGCACCGCCGCCACGTGACTCCAACGGCCCACCGGAAGTGCGCTCGGCGACGAGAGCCAGGTGCCAGTGCCACGACCTCCCGACGCGACCATGAAGGTGATCTTGCCGTGGTCGGGGCCACTGCTACTGCCGTTCAACGAGACCTGGTAGATCGCCCAGGGGTCGCCGTCAAAATTGCCGCGCTTGCCCATCAGCCACGCACCCCACTGGCCCACGCTCGCCACGGGGTGGAACCAGCCCTCCATCGTGAACGATCCTTTCGGATCAAACGCTGCGGCCGACGCAGCCGGCACCGCGAGCTGCGTGCCCCAGCGGGTCGTGTTCGCAGCATGCTTCGCGGGCGTCGGGGAATTCGCGAGGGTCTGCACCACGCTCGTCGCATTGATCACGTCGGCCAGCGCCTTCTTCGTCAGCGTCGTCATCTGGCCGCCGCAGAAAAGGAGGTTCAAGCGGTCGATCAGCGCCGCCGGATCCGCACTGACGGCGAGGAGTTCGCTGAAGTCATGCCGCATGAAGGGCGAGGGCGTCGGCGCCTTAGACTCATCCGGTGGCTGCAGGTTGATCAATTCGGTCAGGCGGTTCGGCGTCCGGATCGACAGATTCGAATCCGTGATCTGCATCTCCGGCGCCACCAAACCCGCATCGGCCAGGGGGCCGGGGGCCGAATAGGTCGGCGAGTAGAAGTTGAAGACCGAGGGCGAGCGGAAGAGCGCCTGACCAAAGGAGTAAGTCGAATTCCCCGCCCCGGCGAAGAAGCCGACCGGGTAGAAGGAGCCGCGCGGATCCCCGTGATACGAGTCGGCGTAACGGCCATTCGGCGCCTGGGTGTTCAACACGCGCAGCATCGCCGTCGTGCGCAGAAGGGGTTCCTTCACTTTCCCGAAACCCACATTCGCCGCGACTTCCGGAGAGCGCGCTTCGTAGTCGGTCAGAATCGCCGTCACCACCGCACCGAGGTCGCCGCGGATGCCGTTGCCGTTGTCCGCAAAGACCTGGGCCACGCGGTGCACGTAACCGGGGCTGGGATTACTGGTCACGAGTCGCTGGATGAGCTGCCGGCAGATGAAGGGTCCCGTGTTCGGATGGCGGAAGAGCGTGTCGAGGAGGATGCGGAGTTCATCCGCACCGTTCAGGCCCGCCGGGATGATCGTGGGCGTGGCCTCGCGCGGGGGGCGCTGTTCAAGGCTGATCACGCGCTTCTCCGTGCGGTCGTGAAAGTCTTCGTAGCACACCATCGGCTGCATCCGGCCGTTCGAGTTGGAGTAGAGCGCACTGTTCGCGAAGCCGCCCGGATCCGACCACGCCGGGTCGCTATAAAAGTTGTTGTTGCGGTTCCGATACGCCCACCCGGTGAAGACTTTCGCCGTCTCCGTGATCGTGCGGTTGTCGTAGGTCGGGATCGGTAGGCCCTGCGAATCGAGCAGGAGGGTCCCGTCCGGCTGCAGCTGCACGAGGCCGATGGTGAAGAGTTGCTGGATTTCGCGCGCGTAGTTCTCGTCCGGGCTGGTGCCTTTCGCCGGATCCGCCTTCTGGTTGCGGAGGAAGGTGAGGTACCACGCCATCTCGGGATGGAGGGTGACGCGCTCCAACAGGGTCCGGAAATTCCCGAACGCTTCCTGCGCGAGGGCGTCGTAGTACTGCGCCATAGGCTCCGCTCGGTGCGTTTCATCCCCGGCGATCACGAAGATCTGGCTGAGCGCGAACGCCACGCGCTGCCGCAACTGATC
>CAIOYO010000024.1 GCA_903862595.1 uncultured Opitutaceae bacterium
CCCCTTCGATACTGCCGGCATGCCGCAGCAGTTTGTCGTCATCATCGCCGGAGGGCGGGGCGAGCGTTTCTGGCCGCTCAGCCGTCGGGCGCGTCCGAAGCACCTGCTTGAGGTGATCGGCTCGGGATCGCTTTTGGACCAGACGCTGCGGCGCGTGGCGCCGCTGGTACGGCCGGCAAACACGTTGATCATCACCAGTGCAGAGCAGGCGCGGGCCCTGCGGGCCGCTTGTCCGAGTCTGCCGAAGGAGAATATTGTGGTCGAGCCAGCGGGGCGGAATACGGGTCCAGCGGTGGCGTTGGCGGCGGCGTTGATTGCCGCACGCGACCCGCAGGCGACCTTTGCCGTGCTGCCGGCGGATCATGTGGTGCGGGATGTGCGGGCGTACCGACGCGATCTGAAGGCCGCGTTTGCGGCGGCGGCCACGCGCCAGGTCTTGGTGACTCTGGGAATTCGACCGACCTTCCCGGCGACGGGCTTTGGCTACATTCGGTGTGGCGCGCGCTCGATTCGCGTGGGCGGTCGTTCCTTTGCCCGGATCGAGCGTTTCGTGGAGAAGCCGCCCCTCGCTGCTGCGCGGCGATACCTTGCCGCCGGTCATTACCTCTGGAACGCCGGGATGTTCGTCTGGCAGGTAGAGTCGCTCGCCGCCGCCTTTCGCGCGCATGCTCCCGCCCTGTGGGAGACCTTCGAGCCCCTGCGCGTTGCGTTGGCGACGGGAGGTCCGCGGCAGGTGAAGGTGGCGATGGACGCGGCCTATGCCCGCGTCGAGCGGATCTCAATCGATCACGCTTTGCTAGAGAAAGCGTCGACGGGCGTCGTCCTGCCGGCGTCGTTCGACTGGGATGACGTCGGCTCGTGGGCCGCCGTGGGGCGTCACATGGCGGCGGACGCATCGGGGAATTGCGTCTCCGGCGAGGGGGTCGTGGTCGATGGCCGCGGCAATCTGGTGATTGCCTCGCCCGGACGGGTGGTGGCGCTTCTGGGGATGGATGATTGCGTGGTGGTGCAGACGGACGATGCCACTCTGATCATGCCGCGGGCGCGGGCTGAGCAGGTGCGCAGCGTGGTGCAGCAGTTGGAGCGGAAGCCGTCCCGCGCTCGCTGGCTCTAGGTGGAGCACGTTGTCCCTCACGCGAAGCCATGCGTTGCCTCGGAATCGACCACGGTGCGAAACGGATTGGACTGAGCTTCGGCGATGAGCTCGGTGTGGCCACGCCCTTGCCTGCCTTGCGGGAAATGGACGAAGCGAAGGCCTTGGAGGCGCTCGGAGCGCTGATTCGGCAACGGCGTATCACGGAATTGGTCGTTGGTTGGCCGCTCAACATGGATGATTCGGTCGGCCCCAAGGCCAAAGAGGCCGAACGCTTTGCGGAGCGGCTTCGCGGGGCCTTCGGCTTGCCGGTGCATCTGGTCGATGAACGACTGACCTCGGCGGAGGCGGAATCGACGATCCCCAAGCAGAAACTTCGCGACCTGCGGTCCAGCGGCATCATCGATTCGCGTGCCGCGACGCTGATCCTGCAGGATTTCCTCAATCAACGCTTCCCGGAGTCGGCCGCCCCGGACGTGTGACGCGGCCCGATTTGGGCAGGGAAGACACTCGACCGAAGTCCGGCGAGTCGCTAGCTCCGGGAGAGTGCAAGCCGCTGCTCCCGACGCGCCCGAGTCCACCGTCCCGGTTCAACGCTGGAAGGCGGTGTGTGCCTATGACGGCACCTCGTTCGCCGGTTGGCAGAGCCAGCCTGGCGGGACCAGCCTGCAGGACGTGATCGAGGCGCGCTTGAGGGTGCTCGCGAAGGGGCTGGTTCGCGTTCACGCGAGCGGTCGCACGGATGCGGGCGTGCACGCCCGCGGGCAGGTGTTCCACTTTGACCTCCCGTGGCGGCACGGCGCGGAGCGCTTGCTCGCGGCGCTGCGGGTGGGCCTGCCACCGACGATCCTGATCAAGTCGATCCGTCCTGTCGCGAACGACTTTCACGCGCGCTTTTCGGCGACCGGCAAGCGTTACGAGTATCACCTCTATCTCGGCCATCCCGATCCTTTCATCCGGCCCTACGTGTGGCCGCTGGATCGTCCGTCTGCCCCCGACTTTGCGGCCATGCGGAAGGCGGCCAAGGTGTTGAGGGGGCGACACGACTTCGCGGCGTTTTCTGCGTTCACGGGAGAGGAGAGGGAGGATACCGTTCGAACGCTCCGTCGGCTGGAGGTCGTGCGGCGCGGCCGGCGGGTGACCCTGGTGGCCGAGGCGGACGGATTCCTCTACAAGATGGTGCGGAGTTTGGTCGGTGCGCTGGTCTCGGTGGGCTTCGGGAAACTGACCCCGGAGGACCTCCGTCGTTTTCTCGATGAGGGGCGCCGCACCCCGGCGGTGGAGACTGCGCCCCCGCAGGGCCTCTTCTTGGTCCGGGTGGATTACCCCCGGGCAGCCCCAAAGCGGATGAATGCGGTGAAGCGTGCCAAGCCGCGTGGCTGAGGGAGGGCTCCGCGCGCTCAGGACCGCGGCGCGGTCGCTCCGCGGTCGGATGCGCGCGGAGTGCGGTAAGGCAGCGAAGGCAGGCCTGGCCGGCGTGGCGGATATCGTGTTCCCTCGCGTCTGCGTGTCTTGTCGCGGTCCCGTGGCGGACGACACCGGATTTCGGCATCTCTGCTCCGAGTGCAGTGCCGCCTTGGCAAGAATCCGCCCACCGGCGTGCCGGGTGTGCGGCCACCCCTTCTGGGGCGTGGTGGAGGGCGATCGGACCTGTGGGCATTGCGACCGGCTTGTCCCCTGCTTTGGATCAGGGGCCGCCGCCGTGTTGCTTCGCGGGTCGGCGCGCGCGCTGGTCATCGAACTGAAATATCACGGGGGGCGCCAGGTCCTCGAAGACATGGCCAAGCTAGTACAAGAAACGCCGCACCTTGTTGATCATGTTAAAGATGCGGTGTTGGTGCCCGTGCCCCTGCATCCCCGTAAGCAACGGGAGCGAGGTTACAATCAAAGCCATTTGATCGCAATAATGCTGGCCCGCAGTGCGGGAGGAGTGACGCGGGTGCAGCCTTTGTTGCGAAGGGTGGTCGATACTGTGACGCAAACGGCCTTCGACCGGAAACGGCGCCAGGCAAACCTCAAAAATGCCTTTGCACTGGCTTCTGGTGCGACCATCGTCTCGGGCGCACGCTACGTGCTCGTCGATGACGTCTTCACCACAGGTTCCACGCTCAACAGTTGTGCCGCTGTCCTCCGCGAAGCGGGGGCGGTGAACCTTGATGTCGTGACTTTCGGCCACGGTTAAGGCCCTGTCCGCTCTGGATCGTTTTACTCCCCGTATGTCGCTTTTCAGCAAGCCGAAGTACTCCACCGTGGTGGTGAAGAAGAAGGATATCCCGAAGGGGTTGTGGACGAAGTGTCCGCTCTCGGGAGAGATCGTCTTCAACAAGGAACTCGAAGCTAACCAGATGGTGGTGCCAAAGAGTGGCTATCACTTTCCGATTGGTGCGCGCCAGCGGATCGAGGCGCTTTTTGATGCGGATACCTTCGTTGAGTCGGATGCCAGTGTGCGTTCGGCCGATCCCCTGAAGTTTGTCGATTCCCAGGCCTATCCGGATCGCATCAAGAAGTACGAGAAGGAGAGCGGTCTCAAGGAAGCGGTCGTGTGTGGCATTGGGGCGATTGAAGGCATTCGCGTCTCCGCTGCGGTGATGGATTTCCGCTTCTGCGGCGGGGCGATGGGCTCGGCGGTCGGCGAGAAGATCACGCGAGCGGTCGAGGCGGCGATTCGGGAGAAGATCCCGTGCATCATCTTCAGTGCCTCGGGCGGAGCGCGCATGCAGGAGGGTATCTTTTCGCTCATGCAGATGGCGAAGACGAGTGCGGCCCTGGGGCGGCTTTCGCAGGCAGGCTTACCCTTCATTTCGGTCCTGACGCATCCGACGATGGGTGGGGTCACGGCCAGCTTTGCGACCCTTGGCGATCTCAACATCGCGGAGCCGGGGGCCCTCATCGGCTTTGCGGGTGCGCGCGTGATCAAGGAGACCACGAAGCAGACCCTGCCGGCGGGTTTCCAGAGCGCGGAGTTTCTGCTGAAGCACGGCCTGATTGATCAGATCGTGAGCCGGCTGGAGATGCGTTCGCACCTGGCCGGTGTGCTGTCGGCGCTTTATCTGAAACGGAAGCCGCAGCGCGCCTCGAGCTAAGCCATCCGGCACGGTTCGGGAAAGCCAAGGGAGGGAAGCAACGATGGCAGCGATCGAGCTGGCGGACTATCGGAGCGTTCAGGAGTACCTGTACTCGCTGAAGGCCAAGGGCGTGAGTTTCGGCATCGACCGGATGCGCCTGCTGGTCGAGGCACTCGGCTATCCCGAGCGCCGGTATCCGGTCATCCACATCGCCGGAACCAATGGCAAGGGCTCCACCGCCGCCATGGTGGCTGCGATCTTGCGATCCGCGGGCAAACGTACCGGGCTCTACACCTCGCCACATCTCATTCGACTGGGTGAGCGCGTGCAGGTTGACGGCGAGTCCCTCCACGAACAGGAAATCGTGGCCTACACGCGCGAATTGCGGCCCGTGGCGGAAAAACTCGGCCAGCTCGGTCCGGATCTCCACCCCACGTTCTTCGAGTTCATGACCGCGATGGCTTTCCTCCAGTTTGCCCGGAAAGGTTGCGATGTCGCGGTGATCGAAGTGGGGCTGGGCGGGCGGCTGGATGCGACCAACGTTGTGCAGCCCGAGGTTACGGCGATCACGTCGATCAGCCTTGATCACTGCGAGATGCTGGGAGACACGGCGGCACTGATCGCCGCCGAGAAGGCGGGCATCGTGAAGCCGGGCCGACCGGTCGTCATGGGACGCCTGCCGCCTGAGGCGGAGGCGGTGGTGCGCGCGGTGGCGCAGGAGCGGGGGTGCGCCCTTCGGTCCGTCCGGGAGCAGTTCGGCGACGATCTCGGTGGATACCCCCGGACCAATCTCGAGGGCGATTACCAGCGCTGGAATGCCGCGACGGCGACGTTGCTCGCGCGCGAATTGCCGACGGCATGGGGGCTGACCGAGGACGTCATCCAGCGGGGCCTCGACCGCGTCCAGTGGCCGGGGCGCTGGCAGCGGGTGACATTGGGAGGACGGCGGCTGATCCTGGATGCCTCGCACAATCCCGAGGGAGCGGAGGTGCTCCAGACCAACCTCAGGCGTCTGGTGGAGGAGGAAGGGGTACGACCGATCGTGATCACGGGAGCGCTCGGGGTGGCTCGAGCGAGCGCGCTGCTGCGGACGGTCTCGGACTTCGCGTCCGAGATTCACCTGGTCGTTCCGCAGCAGTCGAGGGCTTGCAGCTTCACCGAGTTGGAGTCTCTGATCCCGTCGAGTTACACGGGGAGAGTCTTTCGGCGCGACCTAGAGTCTCTGTTTCCGGACCCCGAGACGTGCCGGGCGGGACGGGGTGACGAGACCGTGGTGGTCACCGGATCCATCTATCTCCTGGGTGAGATCATGGCCCGAATCCACCCGGCCCAAGGTCCGGGGGAAGGGCGCCTGCAGGACTTCTGACTTGCGCGGTCCTGACTTGCTCAGCGCAGCTCGACGAGATCCGCCGTCGCCGGCACGTCCTTGATGATCTGGGAAGGATTGGGACCGACTCCGAGGTACCGAAGATTCGGGAGCTGTGAGGCGCCCGGGCGGGCGCCGATGCCATAGGCCACGTCAAGGATCGAGCGCATCATGGCTGCGACGTAACGCTGGGCGTTCCCGGGCAGATCCTTGAAGCTGCGCACTTGGGAGATATCCGTGGACCAGCCGGGATGGCGGGTGTACACGGGGCGCAGGGTCCGACGGATCGCCTCGTTGCGGGGAACGTGCTGGTAGCGACGGCCAGAGGCATCCTCATAGGCGATGGCGATCAGCAGATCACCGTTCCACGCGCCGGAGTGAGTCAGCGCATCGGCCTTGTTGATCATCAGATCCTGGAAGCCGCCGTAGCGCAGGGCGTCGCCCTTTTCGACGGCGTCGAACCAGCCCACCATCCGCTGGCGACCGGTGCTGGTGCCGAACTCCAGTTTCTTCAGGATGTCCGTGAGCGGGTGCTGCGGATCCATCTCGGTGAGGAACGTGTGCGTACCGACCTTGGTGTCGTAGGCCTTGGCGACGCCGAAGGTGTGGATCGGCTGAACGGGGATTCCCGCGCTCTCGAAGAATTCCGGTGTGTACGTGTGCGAGGCCGTGACGTTTGGCGAGAAGCCGTGTCGCTTATCGAGCCAGTAGGCCTGGCCGAACTCGCCGATCACGGAGCGGCCGGCTGCGGTCTCGTTCAGGATGAGCTCTCGCACCTCGCCGATGTTACGCGTCAGTGCCTGCCCTGCTTCCCAGTACACCGCAACCAGCGCTTCGAGATTAAGACTGAAGGGACCGGACCCGAGAAAGCGTGAGAAATCGAATTCCTCGCGCGCGTAAATGCCGGTCTCGATGGCCTCGGCGTTGGCACGTTGCTCGGCTGCGGTCAGGCGGCTGAAGAATTCGGCGAAGCGCTCGGGCGAGACGCGGCAGACGTGCTGAATCGTGCGCAGCGCTCGGTCCGCGCGCTGGGCGAGCTTGCGCGTAAACTCCGCGCGTGAACCCAGAAAGTCCGCGTACGTGATCTGCCACTGGCCCACTTCGTCCTGGTACGCCGGGGTGATACCGCGGCCGGTGGATCCGCGCGGTTCCTCGGCGAGGACGTTCACCCGGTAGTCTTCCCACGCGAGATCGAGGAGTCGGTGGGTCAGATCCGACACCAGCGTGCGCTCATCGACGAGCAAGCGCGAGTAGACCTGGAACCCGCGGGCCTCTAGCGGGCGGGCCTCCCAATGGACTTTGCGGGGATCCGCGACCACGCCGCTGCCGATGGCGAGGTGCGGGATCTCGCGCTCGACCACGCCCGAGGGCAGGAGGTTGAGCTTGATGCCGGCGGCCGTGTGCCCCGAATTTGCCCCACCGTTCACCTTCAGCACCACGCTGACGCGATGCGGCGAGTGAGCCAATTCCTCGGCGATCTCGGGAATCAGCCGACCTTTGCCCTCGTCACCGAGGGAGATGCCGACATCGGCGATCAGTTGGCTGGAAAAGGAAGGGAGCGACATGGTTCCGGTGAGGCAACCGAGGCGAACCCCCTGTTGCCCTCACTTTCAAGCCGTTCCGGCCGCCCAAGGGCAAACGAAAAACGGCGGAAGCGAAGAGTCCCGATCAGCCCTTCGACTGCGTCTTGATCTCTACCACGTCGTGGGGGGCGGCCTCGCGCTGCCCTGCCGGGCTCACGCGAACGTACCGGGCGCGTTTCCGGAGGTCGGGCAGGGTCCGCGCGCCCAGATATCCCATTCCGCTCTGCAGGCCGCCGATCAGCGAGGCGACCACGTCGTTGGCTGAGCCGGAAACTTCCTTCAGCGCCTCAATTCCCTCGGCCGTGAGCTTTCGTGTGGAGTCGGTTTTGTCGTGACCATATCTCGCCGCACTGCCGGCCTTCATCGCGGACAGCGAGCCCATCCCGCGGTACTGCTTGTAGAGCTTGCCGTTGATTTCCATGATCTCGCCCGGTGCCTCCCGGCATCCCGCCAGCAGGCCGCCCAAAATCACCGCATCCGCGAGGGTCAGAGCCTTAACGATGTCGCCGCTCTTCGTGATGCCGCCATCGGCGATCACCCGCACGCCGCAGGCCGCCGCCTCGCGGCTGGCGACGTAGAGCGCGGTGAGCTGGGGGATGCCGACTCCGGCGACGATGCGGGTCGTGCAGATGGACCCCGGGCCTTGGCCAACCTTGATCGCGCTCGCGCCGCACTCCGCGAGGTAGCGCACTCCGTCGCCGCTGGTAACGTTGCCGGCGATGATGGTGAGGGCGGGAAAGTGCTGGCGGACCAGTCGCACCATGTCGCCGACCCCGGCGGTGTGACCGTGGGCCGTGGACACGGCGACGGCGTCGACCGACTCCTCGACCAGTTGGCCGACATGCGTCAGGATCCGGTCCCGATCGAGGGTGCCATCGGCCAAGCGCACCGGGGCGATCGCGGCGCCGACGACGAGACGGAACTCGCCGTCGCGCGCGGGCTTGCGCCGGGACTTTGCCTCGGCGGTGATGCGCTCGACATCTGAGAAGGTAACGAGGCCGCGGAGGCGGTCGCCGTCGTCTACCACGAGCATCTTGTGGATGCCGACGTGCTCCATGAAGAAGGCGTCCGCCGCACTGATCGGGTCGGGCTTCAGATTGCGTTCGTGGACGGTGAGGATTTCTCGCCGCGGGACCATGGCCTCGGCCACTTTCTTGGTGCGGTAGCGATCGCGGACGCTGCTGCCTGACAGCAGACCCATCAGCTTACCTTCGGCATCCACTACCGGGAAGGTGCGGAATTCATAGCGCCGCTGCTCGATCATCGCCAGCACGTCGCCGACCAGTTGATCGGGCGTGACGGTGATGGGGTCCTGGATTAACCCGTGGATATGGCGCTTCACCCGGGCGACCTCCTTGATCTGCTCGCGGGCCGTCATGTTGTAATGGATGACCCCGAGCCCTCCGTTCAGGGCCATGGTGATCGCCATCTTGGCCTCCGTCACCGTGTCCATGTCGGACGAGATGATCGGGATCGGCAGCCGCAACGAGTCGGAGAGGGCCGTCGACGGGTCCGCATCCTTGGGTAGAATGTCGGAGAAGAGGGTGGCGAGCGAGACGTCGTCGAACGTCAGCGAAGTCGGCCGATTGGCGCGGAAGAAATCGTCGGCCCCCAGGTAGAACTCGCGATCCGAGGGCGAACTGAGGGGGGAGTCGTGGGCAACCGGGCTCATGGTTGCCAAGAAGGAGGTAAAGGTGCGGGCCGGAAGGGCAAATGCATTTTCGGCCCGCGCGGAAACTAGGCCTGCGGGGGCGGCTGGCGGAGGGTCCAGAGCATGTAGAGTCCGACGCCCGTGCAGATTCCGGCGTCGGCGATGTTGAAGGTCGGGTAGACGTAGCTACCGAAGTGCAGATCGATGAAATCGACCACGTGACCGTGAAGCAGTCGGTCCACGAAGTTGCCCACGATGCCGCCGCAGAGCAGGCCGAACCCGGTCTGCACGGTTCGGACCTGCAAGCCGAGCGAGGCTCGCCACGCGTAGATGCCGATGAGGGTCACCAGAGCGAGCCCGGCCAGCAGGGTGCTCCGGCCGCTGAACAGGCTCCAGGCGGCACCCGTGTTGCCGACGTGGACCAGATAGAAAAATCCGTCAACGATGGTGATCGCGCCGGGTGGGCCGTAGGTTCCGAACGGAAGCGTGGCGAAGACCCACGCCTTGGAACCCTGGTCCAACGCGAACACGACGAGGGCCAAGACCCAGAAGCGTCGGTAGGCAAGGATGCGCTCCGCCCGACCGCGAGTCGGGGAGGGCGGTGGGGTGGAACTGGACGCGGGCGCGCTCAATCGTCGCCGCCGTCGTCTCCACTCATCGACGCGCCCTCTTCGCCGAGTTCGCCGAAGAGGCCCGCACCGGTGCGGGTGCGGTAGCGATTACGTTCGATCTCCTTTTGCGCTTCGGCCGAGTTGCGCGTGAAGGGGACGGCGAGCAGGCGCTCCTTGGCGATCGGCTTCTGCGTGATTTCGCAAATGCCATAGGTGCCAGCCTTGATGCGCTGGATCGCCGCCTCGATCTCGGAAAGTGCCTCCTGCTCGCTGGAAACGAGGCTGAGGGCGAAGTCGCGGTCGAAGGTGTCGGTCCCGGCATCAGCCATGTGTTGGCCGTAGCTCGACAAGTCGCCCGCGTCCTCCTTGGAGGACCGTTTCAGCGTATCCTCGGTGTGCTGGTCCAACTGGCCGGTGACGTGATTGCGCAGCTCGATCAGCAGGCGGTAGTAACGGCGGTACTTTTCGGGAATGTCGGCGTCGGACTCCGCATTGGGGGCGCTGGTCTTGCGGGGATTGAAGCCGAGGATGTCGGCGAGCGACGCAGCCTTGACGTGATTCGGGGTCGTCGGCTTCGCGGTGGGACGGGGCTCCGTCACCTTGCCGGGTTTGGCCTTGGCGGCGATGACCTTCTTGTTGGTCGCGCTCTCGTTGCCTTTTGCCGCCACCTTGGCGAGCTCTCGTACCTCCTCCAAGGAAAAGGCGATCGGTTTGGCGGGCTTGCGGCTGCCCAGGATCTTGTTCCTTAGCGCATCGCGGGCTTTGCCCTTGTCTGCTCCCTGAGCCGGCTCGGCTCCCTTGCTCGGCGCGGCCGCTTTGCTTGGAGCGGTCACCTTGCTCGGCGCGGCGAGCTTGGTCGGAGCGACGGGCGCCTTTGCTGCCGACTTCGCAGGCGTGACGGCGGGAGCCGTGTGGACCGGGGCAGCTTTGACTGGGGCAGCGGCTTTGGTAGGGGCAGCGGCCTTGGCAGGGGCAGCGGCTTTGGCGGGCGGCGGTGCCTTGGCTGGTGCCGGCTTGGGGGCTGCCTTTTTGGCGGTGGGCTTTGCCGGCGCGGGACGCGCCTTCTCTGGAGAGGGTTTCTTTTGCACGTGAGACGGAGAGTGTTTCTTGGAAGCAGGGGCCTTGACGGGCCGGGAGGATTTCTTCTTGGCCATGGCGGGGTATTTTTTGGGGGGTATTTTAGAGGGCTTCCGAACAGCGCGGGCAGACCTCGCCGTGCGGCGTGGCGCACAGCTGAGGCACCCAGCGCCAGCAGCGGGGGCAGCGGTGATGACCGAGCTCCTGAGCGTGACGGACGCCGACGGCGACGCCGCCGTCCGCACCGGCCGAGGCGGTGACCTCGACCTGAGACACGATGAACAGCTCGGGTAGCAGATCGCGGTGGGCCGTCAGCAATTGAAGCGAATCGGCGTCACCCGTGGTGAGCTGGATGGCGGCGTCGAGCGACTTGCCCAGCTTGCCCGCGGCGCGCAGGGGCTCGATGGACTCGTTGATGCGGCGACGGACGTCGAAGAGTCGCACCATCTCAGCATCGAGACCGGGCTGATTCCACTCGGCGGGAAGCGAGGGCCAGTCTTGGAGATGGATCGAAGCGCGGCGCGGGTCGTCGGAGGGGAGGCCGTCCGCTGGCGGCAGATCCTGATTGAAGTGGGCATGACACCACGCTTCGTCGGCGGTGAGGCTCAGGATGGGGGCGAGGATCCGCACCAGCGTGTGGAACAGGTGGTGGATTGCGGTCTGGGACGAGCGGCGCAGCGGATGCGCCGTACCGAGGGTGTAGAGACGATCCTTGAGGATGTCGTGGTAAACGGCCGAAAGCGTGACCGCGCAGAACTGGTTGCACAGCTGGTAGACGCGGTGGAACTCGTACGCCTCGTAGGCTTGCACGCACTCTCGCTCCAGCGCGAAGAGTTGGTGGAGCGCCCAGCGATCCAGGGCATCGAGGCGCGCGAACGGCACCGCATCGCGAGATGCGTCAAAGTCGCACAGGTTCGAAAGCTGGTAGCGAAACGTGTTGCGGAAGAGCCGGTAGGCCTCGGCGGCGTTGTTCAGAATCTTCTCGGAGAGCGTGATGTCCTCGGTGAAGTTCTGGGAAGCGATCCAGAGGCGGATGACGTCGGCGCCATATTGGGCGATGAAGTTGTCCGAAGTGGGCGGCTTCTCGTATTGTCCGGACTTGGAGATCTTCTTCCCGTCCTCGCCGACAATGAAGCCGTGGGTGAGGACCGCCTTGTAGGGCGCAGCGTCGTACGCGATCACCGAGGTCCAGAGTGAGGATTGGAACCAGCCGCGGTGCTGGTCGCTGCCCTCGAGGTAAAGGTCCGCGGGCCACTGGGTGTTGCCCTGGTTTCGGCGCAGGACGGCGGCGTGGGAAGAGCCGGAGTCGATCCAGACATCGAGCGTGTCACGTCCGGCGGTGAGCTCGCTGGCCGGTGGCCAGCCAGCGGGGAGCGGCACGCCGCTGAGGATTTCCGCGGCCGACGCATCGTACCAGAAATTGCTACCCCGCTCGGCGATCTTCGCCGCGACGGCGCGGACCACGCCGGCGTCGAGGTAGGGCGTGCGCTGGGCGTCGTAGAAGGCAACGATCGGCACTCCCCACGAACGCTGGCGGCTGATGCACCAGTCCGGGCGCGCCTCGACGGCGCCGCGAATGCGATTCTCGCCCCAAGCGGGAATCCACCGCACTTCCGGGAGCGCCTTGAGGGCCACGGTTCGCGGCGAGGGCGAGGCGGAGGCTCCATCCCGTCCGTCCAAGCTCACGAACCACTGGTCGACCGCGCGGAAGATGATGGGCGTCTTGGAGCGCCAGCAGTGCGGGTAACTATGGACGTAGCGTTGCCGCGCGAAGAGGGTCTGTGTTTCCGCCAGACGCTTGAGCACGGCGATGTTGGCGGGCGAGGTCCGCTTCGCTGCGAGATCCTCCACGGTCTCCAGTGTCGAAAGTCCCACGAAGTCCGCCGGGACCTGACCATCGTTGACGTAGCGACCGTCGTCGCCCACCGGGCAATAAGCCGGCAGTCCGTAGCGCAGGCCCGTCACATGGTCCTCCGCGCCGTGCCCTGGAGCGGTGTGAACGGCGCCGGTGCCGCTCTCGGTGGTGACGTAGTCCGCCAGCACGACCGGTGAAGGCCGATCGATGAACGGATGGCGGGCCGCGAGATGCTCAAGGTCTCGACCGGGCCGCGTCGCGATGATGTTGGCCGGGGCCTCGATTTTCGCCGCCGCGAGCACGGAAGGGAGCAGCGCCTCGGCGACCACGATGCGCTCGACGCCGAGGTCTGCGACCACGTACGCCACTTCAGGGTGAACCGCGATCGCGAGATTGGCCGGAAGTGTCCACGGGGTCGTGGTCCAGATCACCACGGAGAGCGGCTTGTCGGACGGAAGGCCGCGCCCCTGCGCGACGTCGGCGGGGACCGGAAATCTCACCCAGATCGCCGGGGAAACATGATCCCGGTACTCGATCTCCGCCTCGGCTAGAGCCGTCTCGAAGGGAATCGACCAGTAGACGGGCTTCTTGCTGCGGTACACGAGGCCGCGTTCGACGAATGCCGCAAAGGTCCGGACGATGTCCGCCTCGAACTCGGGGGCCTTCGTCTTGTACTCGTGGGCCCAGTCGGCAAGGACGCCGAGGCGCTTGAACTGAGCCTTCTGGCGCTCAATCCAGCCCTCGGAAAAGGCATCGCAACGAGCCCGCAGTCCGGACGTGGAAACCGTTTCCCCCTTCGCCTGGAGTTCGCGGGCGACCTTCTGCTCAATCGGCAGTCCATGGCAGTCCCAGCCCGGAACAAACGGGGTCCTAAAACCACGCAGGTTCTTGTACCGGAGCGTGATGTCCTTGAGCGTCTTGTTCAGGGCCGTGCCGATGTGCACGTCGCCGTTGGTGAACGGAGGCCCGTCGTGGAGCACGAAAGCGGGCTTTCCGGCGCGGTTGCGCTGAATGGCTCCGTAGAGGTCGGATTTCTCCCACCACGAGAGGCGAGCGGGTTCCCGCTGGACCAGATTCGCCCGCATGGGAAATTCCGTTCGCGGGAGTTGCAGGGTGTCCTTGAGGTCTTTCGCCATGCCAAAGAAGGGTCGCCGAGGGTATGTCGCCCTCGGGGGTAGTCAAGGCAGGGCGGACCGAAAGTCGGGGCGCCCTCGTCCTTAGGCCCGATTGGGGCGCTCCAGTGCTCGCTGGGCGAGCTTGAGGCCGGCGCTCAGGCAGGCCGAAAGGGCGATTCCGTCCCGGACGTGGCCGCCGATCAACAGTCCCGGATGGGTCCTTTCCACCGTCTCCAGGGTCTTCAGGAAGGCTTCGTAGCCCAGATTGTACTGCGGGATCGCCCGGGGCCAGCTGCGGTGCCGGACGAGGCCGGGTTCCCCGGCGACGCCGAGGAGGGCACCCACCTCCGTGCGGGCCACCGCGATCGCCTCGGCTGGGGGGAGGAGCCCCCGCTCCGGGTGGAGCGCTCCGCCAAGCATGACGGTGAGGCCAACATGCCCCGCGGGGGCCCGGCCGGGGAAGAGGGTGGAGGAGAAGAGCACCCCGAGGATGGGGCGCTTCTCTCTTTCCGGGATCAGGAGGCCAAAGCCATCGAGGGGGTGTCGCACCTGATCGCGCCGGTAGCCGAGGAAGACCGACGTGACGGGGGGGGACTCGATTTGCTGGAGGGCCGCCAAGGGGCGCTCCTCCGGTTCCCCGATCGCCAGACGGGCCAAAGCGGCCGCCGGGAGCGCGAGGAGCACCGCGCTGAAGGTCTCACTGCCGGTCTCTGTTGCGGAGCTCCAGCGCACGTTCCATCGCCCTTCCGGCGCCCGCAGCACCGCATCCACGCGTGTTCCGACGGCGATCGCCGTCGCCGGAAGACGTGCCGCCAAGGCGGTGGGGATGCCGTGAAGTCCCTCCGGAAGCGACACCATCCTGGCGCGCGGCTCGCCCCGCCGCCGCCGCGTTTTGGCCAAATCCAGCATGCCGCGGATCAGCGATCCGGACCGTTGCTCAGCTTCCCAGAGCTGGGGGAAAGCGTGCCGCGCTGACAATCGAGTGGGGTCCCCCGCGTAGATCCCGCTCACGAACGGCTGAACCGCCGTATCCACCCACTCCTGCCCCAGGTGCTCCGCTACCAGTGTCGCGACGCTCACGTCGCCGGTGCGGGCACTGCGTCGTCCGCGCACGAGTTCGCGCACGATCCGCCCTTTGGCTCCGAATGAAAACAGTGGGGTCGAGATGAAGGCGGCGGGTGACGTGGGCAGCGCCAGGACTTGGCCGTCGCGAACGAGGAACCGTTTCTTCGCCGACCCTCCCGCGACTTGCAGACGCGGGGAAAGCCCGAGCTCGTCGAAGAGTCCGCTCACCCCTGCGTCATTCAAGAGCAGGGAATTCGGCCCCGACTCGATCAGCCAGCCGTCCGATGTCCGCTCCGTCTGTACGGGTCCGCCCACGGTGGGGGCGGCCTCGAAAACCCGAACCGCTACGCCGGCGCGCGCTAGCCGGTAGGCTGCAGTCAGTCCAGTGACTCCGCCGCCGATGACGGCGATCCGGATGGGCGAGGTGGAGTCGGACGTCACGGGTTCAAGATAGTCCAGCGGTCGAGCGTCGTCTGGTCATTTCTTGCCCTGTGGACGGCGGATTTCTCTCACCGCCAACCGGTCACCGTGTCGACCAGCGCCTCCATGCAGGCGATGCGCGCCTGCGGGGTGATGCCGTGACCCAGATTGAAGATATGCCCGGCCTCGCCGCGCATTGTCTCCAGGAGTCGCGCCGACTCGCGGCGGACAATTTCGGGTGTCGTCTGCATCAGGACTGGGTCGAGGTTGCCCTGGAGGGCGATGGTCTTTGGCACGGCGGCGCGGGCGGCGCGCAGATCGACCGTCCAGTCGACGCTCAGCACGCGAGCGCCCGTGAAGGTCTGGTCGATGAGATGCGAGCCGGTGCCCTTGGCGTAGAGAATGACGGGAAACTCGCGGGGGAGGGCCGCGATGATCTGGCGAATCCAGCGCAGCGAGGCCGCTTCATAGTCAGCGCCAGCGATGATTCCGCCCCACGAGTCAAAGATCTGAATCGCGTCGGCGCCGGCGGCGATCTGCATCTTGAAGTAGGTGATCAGAGCTTCAGTCAGTCGCTCGAGCAGGGCGTCGAAGAGCGGTCGATCGGTGTAAAAGAGGAGCTTGATGCGCTCGAACTCGTCCGAGCTGCCGCCCTCGACCATGTAGGTGGCGAGGGTCCAGGGCGAGCCGCCGAATCCGAGGAGGGCGCGCTGCCCACCGAGTTCCTGCTTCAGCAGCCGGAGGGTGTCCGCTACGTACTGGAGGCGCTCCGGGACGGCGTGGGCCGGAGCGAGTTGCTCGACTTGGGCACGGCTGGAGAGCGCAAATTGCATGGCAATGCCGCCCGTGTCTCGAAACGCGTAGGGTTGGCCGAGCGCTTCCGGGATCACGAGGATGTCGGAGAACAGGATCGCCGCGTCGATGCCGGGGAAGCGGCGCAGCGGCTGCAGCGTCACTTCGGTCGCCAGCGCCGGCGTCCGGACCATTTCCAGGAACGAGGACTTGGCTTTGAGTTCGCGGTACTCGGGGAGGTAGCGCCCGGCTTGACGCATCACCCACAGGGGCGGGCGGTCCAGCGGTTCGCAGGCGCAGGCACTCAGGAAGCGTTCGCGGGAATTCATGCGGAAGGGGGAGGGGTCATGGCGGCCCAGTCGCGCGGTTGGAGGAAGTACTCCGTCAGTCGCGCCTCAGGAGAATGGGCCGGCGGTGTCCAGCCGTAGTCCCAGCGTACGAGCGGTGGCAGGCTCATCAGGATCGATTCAGTCCGCCCGCCGCTCTGAAGCCCGAAGTGGGTGCCGCGATCCCAGACAAGATTGAACTCTACGTAGCGACCGCGCCGATACAGTTGGAAAGTACGTTCCCGTTCGCCGAACGGCGTGCTGCGCCGGCGCGCGACGAGTGGACGGTACGCAGGCAGGAAGGCGTCCCCGACCGCGCGCAAGAGCGAGAAGCTCGTCTCGAAGCCCAAGGCGTTGAAGTCATCGAAGAAAAGTCCTCCGACGCCTCGAGCCTCTTGCCGGTGCTTCAGCAGGAAATACTCGTCACACTGCCGCTTGAAGCGGGGATAGAGAGCGCTTCCGAAGGGCTCGACCGCCGCGCGGGCGGTCTGGTGCCAGTGGATCGCGTCCTCCTCGAAACCGTAGTACGGAGTCAGGTCAAACCCGCCCCCGAACCACCAAACGGGAGGCGCTCCGTTCTCCGCCTCGCCGGTGGTGAAGAAGCGCACGTTTGCGTGGCTGGTCGGGACGTAGGGATTGCGGGGGTGGAGAACGAGCGAGACCCCGACCGCCGTCCAGGGGCGTCCGGCCAACTCGGGACGGTGTTGGGTGGCGGAGGGCGGGAGGCGCGATCCGTGGACGCGCGAGAAGGCCACGCCTGCTTTTTCGAAGAGAGCTCCGTCCGAGAGCACGCGGGTGCGTCCTCCTCCTCCCTCCGCGCGGGTCCACGCATCCTCGACGAAGCTGGCCGCACCGTCGTCCGCCGCGAGCGCCGCGCAGATGCGGTCCTGCAACTCGGTCAGGTAGCGTTCAACGGTGGCCAGGGCGGCGGACATGACGGAGAATCAGGATCGCGGGCGAGGGAAGCGCACGGTTGGCAATGATTCCGCAGCGGGAGGCGTGGGTGGTTTGGCTGCGGGGGCTGCGCCACCGGCCGCACCCGTCGAAGGCTGGATGAATGGACTTTCGTCCGCACGCTGAAAAACCGCGAGGTTGGTGCCTTGGGCGAAGAAGCTCTCCAAGAGCTCCGCCACCTTGATGTCCCGGCTCTTCGCGTCCGGGCTGCCGACGACCACCACGATGAGGCGTCGGCCTTCTCGCTCTGCGGTGGCGGCGAGGCAGAAACCGGCCGCCGCGGTGTAGCCCGTCTTGAGTCCGTCCGCCCCGCGGACCTTAGCGAGGAGGTGGTTGTGATTGCGCATGATCACTTCGCGCGGCGGAGGTTGGCCCGGTCGGAAGGTCCTCTCCCGGACCGAAGAGTACGTGAGAATGTCCGTGTGCAGGAGGAGTTCGCGGCTGAGCAGCGCCAAGTCCCTCGCGGTCGTCATGTCGGTGTCCGAAGCCTTGCGGCTGCGGGGCGGAAGTCCGTGAGGGGTGCGAAAGGTCGTCTGCGTCATGCCGAGGCTCTGGGCGCGGCGATTCATCTCGGTGACGAATGCTGGCACCGATCCGTGGGCGGCGCGGGCGAGGGCGTGGGCGGCGTCGTTGGCGGACTGGATGAGCAGCGCGTAGAGGAGGTCCTCCACCGTGAAGGCCTCGCCGGCTTCAAGCCATACCTGTGTGCCGCCCATCCCGGCGTCCTCGCGGGCGATGGTGATTGGCGTGTTCAGCGTGAGGGTTCCGGCCCGGAGGCAATCATGCACCACGAGGAAGGTCATGAGCTTCGTGACGCTCGCGGGAGGATTCGCTCGGTCGGCGTGATCCTCGAAGATGATCTGACCGTTCCCGGCATCCATGACGACGGCGCCGCGATACTCTGGCTGCGCCGCGTGGGCGACCGGGAGCGCCGCGAGGACGACAAGCGCGAGCCACACTCGAAGGGTTGCGAGGGAGCGATGCATGGTCGGAAAAAGCCGGTTCAGGAAGAGCCGGAAATTTGTTCCAGCGGTAGTTCGCGCAGGCGGAGCTCAGGATTCTTCTCCTGAAAGTAGCCCATCGTCCAGTCGTTGGGGAAGAGCACCACTGGCTGGTCGAAACGATCGGAGCCGAAGCTCACGCCGCTGGCCACGATCAGCGATCCGGGATTCTTCAAGCTGGGATGCGGCTCGACCCAGCGGAGGATCGTCCAAGGCGCGGCCTCCAAGCGTGACTCCGCGCCGTACTCCGACTGCAGTCGGTACTGAACGACTTCAAACTGCAGCGGACCGACCGCGGCGAGCAGCGTCGAACCGGGCGGAGCATGTCGCGCTGCGAACGACTGCACGACGCCCTCCTGCAGGAGCTGATCCAGCCCGGCGCGAAACTTCTTCGCATCGGACGGGTTCGGATTTGAGATGTAGGTGAACACCTCGGGAGGAAAGCGGGGAATCTCGTCGAAGATGATGCTCTTGTCCTCGGTCAGCGTATCGCCGATGCCGAACGAATCATGGCCGACCAGCCCGATCACATCGCCTGGGTAGGCCTCGTCGACCGTCTCGCGCTCCTGACCGAAAAGCTTGTGCGAAGAGGACAGGCGGACGGTGCGTCCGGTGCGTGAGTGCATCACCATCATGTCGCGGGTGAACTTTCCCGAGCAGACTCGCAGGAAGGCGATGCGGTCACGGTGCTTCGGATCCATGTTCGCTTGGATCTTGAAAACGAAGCCGGAGAATTTCGGGTGCGTCACCGGCACCACGTCCGTCGACGAAGGCGGAGCC
>CAIOYO010000025.1 GCA_903862595.1 uncultured Opitutaceae bacterium
CCGCAGCACATCGGCGCCAGCATCGCGACGGATCAGCGCGCGCAGCGCATCGTCCACCACCAGCAATTCAACCACCGCCACACGACCGGAGAACCCCGACCCGCGGCAAACGACACACGACTCCGCAGCGGAAGACGCCTTAGGCGCGCCCGCACATGAACGACAAACGCGACGAACCAACCGCTGCGCCACCACGCCCCGCAGGGCGGACGCTAGGAGGGACGGCTTCAGGCCGAGATCCCGTAACCGCACGACCGCTCCCACCGCATCAGCCGTGTGCACCGTGGAGAACACCAAGTGACCGGTCAGCGAGGCGTTCAGGCAGCTGCGGGCCGTCTCGCGATCGCGCACCTCCCCGACCGCGATCACTTCCGGGGACTGACGCAGCACCGCCCGCAGGGCCTCGGGAAAACCCAGACCAAGGTCTGCCCGAACCCCTACCTGGACTACTCCCGGCAACTCGCGCTCCACGGGATCCTCGATCGTGATCACTTTCCGACCCGTCTGGGCCAGCCGGCTGAGCGACGCGTGCAGGGTCGATGACTTACCGCTCCCGGTCGGCCCGGCGACAAGGACCAGCCCGTCCGGCGCATGAATCAATCGCTCCCACCGTTCCCGCGCGGCGCCGGAAAAGACGTTCGCCAGAGGATCCACGGACCCATTCGAGCCCGCAGCATCATCCAAGATCCGGATCACCACGCTCTCCCCCCGGATCGTCGGCACCGAGGACACCCGAAAATCACGCATCGCCCTCCGGGAGCTCCACCGGAAACGGCCATCCTGCGGAAGGCGACGCTCCACGATCGACATCCCGGCGAGCAGTTTGGTGCGAGCCATCACGGCCGCCGCGTGCTCGGAGTGAACTTCACCCGCGTCCCGCAACACCCCATCAATCCGATGCCGCACCCGGATGCGCGTCTCGCTCGGTTCCAAATGGATATCCGATGCGCGCGAACCGATGGCCTCTTCGAATAGGGTATCCACCATAGCTGCTATCGACACAGGCGCCGGGAGGTTAACGGATGTCTGACGCGCGGATGGGGCCTCAATCGGCCGGATCGGGGCATCCTCACGGACCGCCATGACGCCATTTTCGGCCTGCTCGGCCTCCCTGCGCCCCCACGCTACACTCCCCTCCCGCACGACTCCCTCGCCCGAGGCCACGTCTGCGCGGGCGTCAACCCCTTGCCAAGCCCGCCCGATCCATTCGTCCGGCGCCAAGACCGGGACAATCGCCGCGCCAAGGACGGATCCGATCTGGGCGAGGACGGCCTCGTTGAGCGGATTCTCGATCGCGAGTTCCAGCGCGTCCACGATCCGCCGCAGAGGAAAGACCCGCGACGCGATCAGAGTGCGGCGCTCGAGCGGGGAAAGGGCCGCGACGATCGGTACGTGCTCCGTAGGCACGTCCTCCCCCGGCTTCACCCTCTTTAGGCCGAAATGCGCCGCCAGCGCCTCCGCAGCCCACCAAGGATCCACCTTTCCTTCTGCCACCCAGCAGCGCAGGGCGTCGCCTTCCGGCGGCGCCCCGTTTGGGCGCAACCTCGCGGCCTCGGCGCGCAAAAGGTCCACGCCTCCGCTCGGCCGCCACCCTCGCGCCAGCAAGGCGGAGAGGATCCACTCGTCGGCCTCGGGCATGCCAACCCCCGATTTTCCACCTCCGCCGCCCCCGGTGCAGGACCGGCTAGCGCGCCAAACTCATGAGAAACTCCGCGTTCGACTTCGTCTTGCGCAGACGCTGGATGAGCATCTCCATCGACTCGATCGGACCGATGCCCTGCATGGTCCGCCGCAGTCCGTAAACGCGCTGCAGCTCATCCGGATGATAGATCAGCTCCTCCTTGCGCGTGCCCGAGCGAAGCATATTGATGGCCGGGAAGATACGCTTATCCGAGAGCCCTCGATCCAAGTGGAGCTCCATGTTGCCGGTGCCCTTGAACTCTTCAAAGATGATCTCGTCCATCCGGCTGCCGGTGTCGATCAAGGCGCTCGCGAGGATGGTCAGGCTTCCGCCGCCCTCAATGTTGCGGGCAGCGCCGAAGAAACGCTTGGGGCGTTGGAGAGCCGTCGCTTCCATGCCGCCCGACATGATCTTGCCCGAGTTCGAAGCCAGGGCGTTGTAGGCGCGGGCTAGGCGGGTAATCGAGTCGAGCAGGATGACCACGTGCTCGCCCCGTTCCACGAGCCGGCGGGCCTTCTCGCCGACCATCTCCGCGCAGTGGATGTGGCTTTCCGGCGACTCGTCGAAGGTCGAGGAGACCACCTCGCCCTTGGTATGGCGTCGGAAATCGGTCACCTCCTCCGGACGTTCGTCGATGAGCAGGAGGATGAGCTTCACCTCCGGAAAATTCGCTGAGACGGAATTCGCGATGTTCTGCAGCAGCACCGTCTTGCCGGTGCGCGGCGGAGCGACGATCAGCCCGCGCTGCCCGAAGCCGATCGGCGTGAGCAAGTCGACGGTCCGCATCGAGATATCCTTCTGGACATCCGGAGCCTCCAGCAGAATGCGGTTAAGCGGGTAATACGGCACCAGTTCCTCAAAAGGAGTGACGTGATTGGCCTGCTCCGGGGCGCCTCCCATGACGGAGTCGATTCGGACGACCGAAGGGCAGCGTTCGTCGCCCACCGGCGGCTGCAGGAGAACCTCGACCTCGTGCCCGCGCTTCAGGCCGTAGCGACGGATCAGGGATTCCGGCAGGTAAGCATCCTCCGGATACAAACGATAGCTGCAGTGGTCGTGAACCACGAAGCCATGTCCGCGGTCAGTGAGATCGAGCCAGCCTCGGTCGCGGAGCGGGTGTCCGGCGGCAGCGGCGCGCTTCAGCACCTCGGCGATAATTTGCCGCTTGGGCAATTGGCCCTCGATGGTGCAGCCGATGCGACGAGCGTAGGCGGCCAACTCTGCAACCGGTAGCGCGGAAATTTGATCGAGTCGGATGGGTTCACCGGCGCCAGCGGCGAGCGAGACGGCCAGCGCATCGAGCGCCGCCACATCGGTGAAGCGGGCCGGATCCGGCAGGTCGCCGATCCGCGGCGCCAGAGACGGAGGAGGAGGCTGCGGCGGATGCTGAGGACCGCGTCCCCCACCGCCCCCACCGCCACCACCCCCGCCGCCGCCCTCGGGACCGCCCGGGTGCCACGGCTTTCCCTGACGGTTCCGCTTTTCCTTCTTGAGCTGCTTCCAATAGTCGCGACCGCGGAACTCCCGCGGGGCAAAGCCGGGGCGACCGCCGCCCTGCTCACCGCCACCGCCGGCTTCGGCCGGAGGGGTGGGTTCGCCGGTGCCGCCGGAGGGCACGAACACGGCAGGCGAATCGGAGCGGTCCACACTCGGAGCCGGCGTCGGAGCCGGAGCCTCTTGCACCACCGAAACCGGGCGCTCCGGGGCCGATCGCTCGACCACCGGCTCGGGCGACCGTTCCATCGGCAACTCCCGCTGCACCGGGGCCTCACGGGGCTCTTGGCGCGCCACGGCCGACACGTCCGCCGCCTCCGGCGCCCGCACCGCCTCGTCCGCCGGGGCGGATGCCTTGGCGGAGCGGCTGCGCCCCCGCGGCGCGGCACTCCGCGCCTTCGGCCGCGCCGCTGCCTTCTTGGCGCGACCAGCTGCTCCGGAACTACTCTTGGAAGACTTTTCCATGGGAAAGGGAGAAAAACGAAACGGAATCAAGCACCGGAACGGCGCCGCAGGGACCCTTCAGCCTCGAGTCGCCCCACCAGCAGATCGATCTGCCGGGCCAGAAACTCCGGCGAACCCTCGTTGCCGATGACATAGTCGGACAACTCAGCTTTGCGCGCCAGAGGCAACTGCTTGGATATGCGAGCCTCGGCCTGCTCTCGCGTGATTCCACGCGCTTCGAGACGGGCGTACTGCTGGGCGGGAGTAGTGGTCACGCAAACGATGAAATCAAACCAATTCTCCAAGGCCTTCTCGAAGAGCAACGGCACCTCGAAGACCCACTTCGCCGCCGGCTCAGCCAAAAGTCGCTCCCGCCACACCGCGTAAAGCAAAGGATGCACGAGGTCTTCCAGCCACTGCCGATCCCCTTCATCCGCAAACACCCGCGCCGCCAGCCGCCCTCGATGCAAGCGGCCCTCGTCATCCACAATGCCTTCGCCGAAGCGGCCCCGGACCGCTGCGACCACGTCCACTCGGCGAAGAATGTCCCCACGCACGATGTCGTCCGAGTCCAGCCGGCGGTAACCGTGCTGCTCCAGCAGTTTCGCCACAGAAGACTTTCCGCAGCCCATGCATCCAGTGATTCCGACGACGCGTTGCACCATGAGAGAGCGACCGATTAATGCAAATCGAAAGCTTTATTTATTGCAAGAGTTTAATTTTTGTGCAACGTCTTGGCAGCTCGGATCACTCGGGCAGGCACCATGTTGGCGATACTCACCTCGGCGGCGTTGCAGGGCATTAATGCGGAAGCCGTTCACGTCGAAGTCAACACCGGCGAAGCCGGCACACCTGGGTTGCTCATGGTGGGGCTGCCCGACGCCAGCGTGAAGGAAGCGAAGGACCGGGTCTGGTCGGCGATTCAGAACAGCGGTTTCAAGACGCCTTGGTCGCGCACGACGGTGAACTTGGCGCCCGGAGAGCTGCGGAAGGAGGGGTCCGGGTTCGATCTCCCGGTCGCGCTCGGGCTGCTCGTCGCCTCGGGCCAGCTGGAGAGCCCGTTGCTGGACGAGGCCCTGATCGCCGGCGAGTTGAGCCTGTCGGGCGCGACGCGCCCCGTGCGGGGGGCGCTCGCCATGGCGCGGCTGGCCCGCCAGCTGGGGAAGCGCCGGGTCCTGCTCCCTCCTGCCTCCGCTTTGGAGGCTGCCTTGGTCGAAAACATCGAGGCGGTCGCGGTCACGTCACTCGACCATGCCTTCCGTCTGCTCCGCGGCGAGGTCGCACCGCAGGTGATCACGCCCGCCGAAGCGCTCGCGGCCCTCGCCCGCCATCTCGTCGTCGATGCCGCCGACTTCTCGGAGGTCAAGGGTCAGGCGGTGGTCCGGCGCGCGGCTGAGGTCGCCGTGGCCGGGAACCACAATCTGCTCCTCATTGGTCCGCCCGGCTCGGGAAAGTCCATGATCGCCAAGCGGCTGCCCGGGATCATGCCCGCACCGAGCCGCGACGAGGCGCTTGAGATCCTGGGCATCCAATCCGTCGCCGGCATACCGGGCAGTCTGGGGGGATTCGGTCGCCGTCCGGTCCGTTCGCCCCACCACACGGTCTCCGATGTCGCACTGCTCGGAGGTGGCGCGATCCCCTCACCGGGCGAAGTCTCGCTCGCGCACCACGGCGTACTGTTTCTCGACGAGCTGCCGGAATTCAAGCGCTCCGCCCTTGAGGTGCTGCGGCAGCCGCTCGAGGATGCGGTGGTCACGATCTCCCGCAGCGCAGGGAAGCTCACGTTGCCGTGCTCGTTCTTGCTCGTTGCCGCGATGAACCCCTGCCCCTGCGGACACCTCGGCGACCGCACGCGCGAGTGCCGCTGCAGTCCAACCCAGATCCAGCGCTACCGCAGCCGGATCAGTGGCCCCCTACTCGATCGCATCGACCTCCACGTGGAAGCTCCCGCGCTCTCCGTCACCGAACTGCGCGCCGCCACCGAGGGGGAACCGTCGGCCGCGCTGCGCGCTCGCACCGAGGCAGCTCGTGCCCGGCAGCACGCGCGTTTCCGCGGTTCGCCCTGCAGCACCAATGCCCGGATGTCGCCAGCCCAGATCCGGGTCCACTGCCGACTGCCGGGCACTCTCGCCCACCTGCTTGAGTCAGCCATGAATCAGCTGCAGCTCTCCGCCCGCGCCCACGATCGGATTCTCAAGGTCGCCCGCACGATCGCCGACCTCGAGGGCGCCGAGGCGATCGACGAGCCGCACCTTCTGGAAGCGATCCACTACCGCAATCTGGACCGCCGCCTGCTCGGCTAGCCACGCCAGCCGCGCTAGGGCTTTGCGGCCGCGTCGCTCGACGCCGGCTTGCGATTGTTGAAAAGGAGGTAGCGCGAGGTTTCATACATTGCCTCGATCCACTGGGCGTTTTCCTCGGCGGCCGCCGGGTCCGCCGCCCCCGCTAGGGGAAGCTGGGGATCCGCCCAGTCGTGGCGCGCATTCCCTCCCGAAAGGCGCCGGGTCGCGTACCACGCCCCACGCCGCACTCCGACGGTCTGATTGTGGTGGTCGATGATGAAGGCAACATTGCTCCGGCCTCCATCGATCGTCTCCTGCCGGAGGAGATCCCGGCCCAGACTGCCGTTGCGGTAGGGGATGCCCGCGATCCCTGCGATCGTCGGCAAGACGTCCACCATCGAGGCAACCGACGAGATCCGCCGCGGCTCCAGCATCCCCGGCGCGTAAAAAAGCAGCGGGGTATGGAAGGCCGTGAGGCCCTGCTCAGTCCACGCCCGCGGCAAGCGAGTCCCCGCGTTGCCACCGATGCCGTGATCGCCGATGAAGACGAACAGCGTGTCCGCAAAGTAGCGCTCCCGCCGCGCCGCCTCGATGAACGCACGGAAGGCAAAATCGGTGTAGCGAAAGGCATTCAGCTCGTCATTCGATTCAAACCCGGCCGCCGCCAACTCCGCCGCACTAGCCTGCACGAGGGTGAACGCGCCGAGATCTTCCTTGGGGATCGTGTAGGGGCGATGGTTGCCGGCCGTCTGGATGACCGCGAAGAACGGCTTTTCCTCCCGCGCGAGGAAGGCATTGGCTTCGAGGAAGAGTGACTTGTCGCTGATCCCCCACACGTCCACCCGAGGCGAGCGGAATGCGTCCTCCTCGAAGAGGCGCAGGCCGCGAATATTGTTCGCCAGCAGGCCGCGCACGTTCGCCCAGCTCGTGCTGCCACCCAGGAAGTACAGTTTCTCCGCCGCCACGAAGTCATTCAGGATCACGTGCTGGTCCACGAGCGCCGGATTGCGGGTCGCGGTCTTCGTCGCCTCGACGTCCGGAATGCCGGTGAGCAAGGCCCACACGCCTCGTGCAGTCCCAAAGTGCGGGGTGTAGCAGTTGTCGAACAGCACGCCTTCGCGACTCAGCTGGGCGAAAAACGGCGTGGTATCGATCGGATTGCCCCAGAGGGAGCTCTTGTAAGCGCTGAACGATTCACAGATCACCAGCACGACGTTGCGCGGCGCGCGCTGCACGGGAACCGACGTCGAAGCTGACCCGGCAGGCGGCGTGACGCGGCGCACCCAATCCATTCCCGTTTCCGTGATGCCCGCCGCTCCCAGGTACGCCGCCATGCGCGGCGCATGCGCGCGGACGCGCATCTCGTCGTAACCGGAGCCGCGAAAATCGAGCGAACTCACGAACGACTCAACCGGGCTGAGCGCCAAGTGGGCGTGCAGGTGATCGCGGAGGTCGAAGGCATCGCTCCACCGCAAGGGATACTGGCTGACCCGACCGTAAATCGCGACCACGCAGCAGACACCCGCGCCAAGCCCCCACGCCCAACGCGAACGGCGACTGGTGGGATCCGCCACGCGCCCGGCAGCGCGGTGCTGCCAGACAAGGACCCACACGAGGCCGGCCGATCCGAGCAACCAACCTAGGCTGACGCGCACAATGGGGTAACTCTGCCACGCCATCTCCACCGAAATCCCCGCATCGGTGAGGAAACCCAGCACGCTGGCATTCAAGCGCTGCTGCAGGTAGCGGAGGTGGAATGCGTCGATGATCTGTACCAGCGCAATGCCCGTCACCACGACCGCCGCCACGCCCAACCAGCCGCGGGCCACCGCCCGACTCGAGAACGGGTGCAACGCTCGGATGCTGCCGATCACCAGCGCCGGCAGGAGGAGCAACGCGACCAACCGCAGGTCATAGCGTAATCCCAGCACGAGGATCCGCGCGATCGCCTCCGCCGAGTCATCCGGGCGCACGAAGGTACCCAGTGCCAGGATCCGGAAGGCGGTCGTGACCGCCAGAATGACGAGCGCCACGGCGGCGAGCCAGCGGAGCAGCCGGGGCGGCGTGAAGCGCGACGGGGGAGACTGCAACGGGGCGGCGGGGGTCATGTCGCAAAGGAAACCAAGCCGGCGGACTCCACTCCGGGATGGGGAGTCGAAGCCGCCAAGTGATCAATGGCGGCAAGCCGCTCCCGGCGCTCCGCCTCGGAGATCAGGGCCACGTCCCACCCCGCCTTGAGGCAGCGGATGAGGTCACTGGCCGGGAGGCGCGCCTCGCGGAAGAGGCCTTCATACTCATCGGTCAGCGTGTTGCCGAAGACCAGCGGGTCGTCGGTGCTTACGGTGCACCGCACGCCCGCCCGGAGCAACGCAGGCAACGGGTGCTCGCTCCAACTCGGGGCGACACGGAGGCGGAGGTTGCTGATCGGACACACGTCGAAGGTCACTCCCCGGTCCCGCGCCAGCGCGACGACCGCGGGGTCCTCGATGGCCCGAACGCCATGCGCCACCCGGGTCACGCCAAGCACCTCGATCGCCTCGCGCACCCGTGCCGCGCCGTCGAACTCCCCGGCGTGGGCTTTGGTCATCTTGCCCGCCGCCCGCAACCGCTGCCAGACCGCTGCGGTCCACGGCTGCGTCGGCTCCGCCTCGTCCCCGTGCAGGTCGACGCCCGCGAGCGTGTCCCAGTTCCCCAGGTCGTCGATGATCGGTCGAAGGCTGCCTGCGTAATCGGTGCGCAGCATGCCAGCGAACACTCGCACCTCCATGCCCGCCGGCGCCGCCGAGCGGATCGCTTCGATGATCACCGGACCCGGCACCCCAAGAACCCCACACATCGGCAAGTGAAAGCTCGTTTCGAGGTAGCGCACGGACTCAGCAAAACGCCGCGCGAAGATGGCCTTCGCCGCCTCATGGTAGCGGTCCACGCTGGTGAACCAGGCCAGCGCATGCCGGAGCAGGACGCGATCGAAGTCAGCGAAGGAAGCGAAGTGGTGCTCCGGGCGCTGGAACGAGGGGGCCGGCGGAAACTCCTCCGGACGCCACGCATGCAACAGTTCGTAGGGAACGGCCCCCTCGATGTGCAGATGCGTCTCGGTCTTCGGAAACCGCCGCAGCCACGCCCGGAATGCACTGTCCGGAGTGTCCGGCGGCGAATCCGAGGCGTGCATGCCGACGCAGGACCCGATGCGGTCGCGCCTAGCGACCGAGGAGGTAATCGGGGTTGAGCTTGTGCAGCGACTTCGGAACGAAGAGCCCGTCCTTGCGGATGAGCTTCCCGTCGAACCAGATCTCGCCGCCACCGTAGTCGGGTCGCTGGATGCAGACCATGTCCCAGTGGACCTGCGACTTGTTCCCGTTGCCCACACCCTCGTACGCCTGCCCCGGCGTGAAGTGGAAGGAACCGGCGATCTTCTCATCGAAGAGAATGTCCCGCATCGGCTGGAGGATGTGCGGGTTGAACCCGATGGCGAATTCCCCGATGAACCGGGCTCCCTCATCGCTGTCGAGGATCTCGTTCAGGCGCTTGGTGTTCGACGACGTAGCCTCGACGATGCGGCCCTTCTTGAAGACCAGGCGGATGTTGTCGAACGACGTACCGAGATAGACCGTGGGCGCATTGTACTGGATGACGCCCTCGACGGAGTCCTTCACCGGGCAGGAGAAGACTTCCCCGTCCGGGATGTTGCGCTGCCCGCCGCATTCGCGCGATCCGATGCCGCGGATCGAGAAACGCAGATCGGTGCCCGGGCCCTTGATCCAGACCTGGTCGGTCTTGTCCATGAGCGCCTTCAGCGCCTTCATCCCGGGCGCCATGCGGGCGTAGTCGAGCGTGCAGACGCGGAAGTAGAAATCTTCAAACGCCTCGGTGCTCATGCCCGCCTGCTGGGCCATGGCCGACGTTGGCCACCGCAACACGACCCACTTGGTCTCGTTCACGCGATGGTCGAGGACCGGCTTCATCGCCTTGGAGACGACGCGCACCTTGTCGGCGGGCACGTCGGAGGATTCGAAGATGTTGTCCGAGCCGCGCAGCGCGATGTAAGCATCCATCGATTCCATGCGCATCAGCTCGACATTGGCGTGCGGCGTGTACTGGGCCTCGGTGGCCCCGAGCATCAGCTCGCGGGTGACGCGGGCTCGGTGCAGTTGCACGTACGGCAGGGCCCCGCGGGCGCGGGCGGCGCGGACCAGCGCGATGACCATCGCGTCCGGCACGTCGAAGGCGTCGATGAGGACCCGCTCGCCCTTGGCGAGCGAAGTGGAGAATCCGGTCAGGCCCGCGGCGAGCGTTTCAAAGCGCGAATCCAGAAGCATGATGCCCCGGAGCTAACCCCACCCTGCGGCCGGGCGGCAAGGGCAATTGCGGGCCGCAAAAAAGGCCGCCTCCCGAAGGAGGCGGCCGAAGGGGACAACGCGTCGTTCGCCGGGGCAACGTACCCCGGTGAGAGACGGATGCGCCGCGTTAGATTTGGACGGGTTTGTACCCGCCCTTCGCCTTGAAGTAGAGGACCAGCAGCAGGTAGATCACGGCCATGATGGCCGGGATGAAGGAGTCAGCGACCAGCGTGCGACGATCGCCGCGCATGTCCGCTTGGTGGACCTTCTTCTGCTGCTCCGTGGCGGTGCCGGCGGCCAGAGCGGCCTTGGCGTCGCCAAGCTTCTTGCCGTCCAGACCATAGGCGTCGGAGAAGACGAGGAACTTGCTGGGCGTTGCGGCCTTGTACTCGGCATGGAGGGCCGGATCGGCCTTCTTGAGCTCCTCGCCCGCGAAGCGGTCCTTCGCGTAACCGAGGCCCGGAGAGCCGAGCAGACCAGCGGACATCATGCCGATGCCACCCATGATTGAGATGGCAACGGCGCCCGTCCGCGGGAAGCGGTCGGAAGCGACGGCCAGCATGGTCGGCCAGAAGAACGTCTTGCCGATGCCGTAGATCGTCAGGGCGACGAGGGCGCCTGCGAACGTGGAGATGCCGGCGGTGAGATTGAGGCCCACGCACGCGAGGATCGCGCAGAGCAGGAGCAGACCCACCGGGGACAGGCCCAGCTTGCGCTCGATGAAGTCGGCGCAGAACCGCAGCGCGAACATGGTCATCGACGTGAAGACGAAGAGGATCTTGCCCTGTTCGGAGCTGAGGATGTTGCCGGTGATGTTCTGGATCCAGCCATCGGTACCGAGTTCGACCGCGCCGAGGAGGGCGTGGGTCAGGAACAGGATGAAGAGGAGACCCGAACCCACGGCCCAGCCGCTGAGGCCGGAGAAGACGAGGAAGGTGCCAGCGCCTAGGGCGATGGCGACCCAGCTCCAGGAGGCGCTGGTGAAGAACGCGGCGCCGGTGAGACCGCCGAGCATCGGCCCGAGCGCATCCTTGGAGAAGAGCCAGATGAAGAGAGCGATGACGGCGGCGCCGGCCATGCCGACGTCCTTGAGCATTTCACCGAGCTTCAGGCCCTTGGCGGAAGCCTCGGACTTCGGCATGTGCTGGCCGAGGAACATCACGCCGTAGATCACGGTCGGAATGAGGTACAGCGAGAGCTGCCACTTCCACGGAACTTGGAAACGATCGTCCAGCACCCAGCCGCAGATGCCGCCGAGCACCATGCCGGCCGGCCAGCTGGCGTGGAGAATGTTCAGATAGTGCGTGCGCTTGGCTGGGAAGAGCGTGGCCACGAGCGGGTTGGAGACGGCCTCAAGCGTGCCGTTGGCATACGCGAAAATGAACATGCCCCAATAGAGGCTGTTGTACGCGCCCGCTCCGGAAGCGGTGAAGGTGACCACCGCAGACAGGACGTGCAGCGCAAACGCCAGCACCACCAGGCGGCCGTAGCCCACCTTGTCGCAGATGACACCGCCGATGATGATGCCGAAGCAGAATCCGGAGAACCCGGCGCCACCGATCGCGCCGAGCTGCGAGGCGGTGAAGCCGAATTCCGAACCCCAGTTATCGAAGATTCCGCCGCGGATGGCAAAGCCAACGCCGGCGGCCAGAATCGCCATGAAACCGGCCCACAGGAGCCGGTTGGCATTAGGGGCGATTGCCCCGCTTGAGTTGTCGTGAGAGCTCATTACGTAGGACTAAGTGCTGCTTTCGCTATCGTGTGGGTAGTCCCGCGACGGACCGAGTTCGACCGAGGACCGCTTCCAGAGGAAACGGTCAAGGGGCGGGGGGCGCGGACCGTGTTGGGGTGAGGGTGTAACCGAGACGCCCGGCAGGTTGAGCCGCGGGCGCTTGCTCATCAAGGCGCATTTTCACAGCCGATTAATGAATATTCTCCCCTGGAAAACCGGCACGAAAAAGCCGCCAACCCACAGGTTGGCGGCGAAAGAATCGGATGCGTCAGCCGACGCCTAGATCAGGGCTGACCGAAGACCTCGACCTCCACGTAGTGGTTGAGTTCGTCGGTCGTATTGCCGGCCGAACTGAGGCGTACGTAACGTCCCTTGGCTCCCCGAGCGTCGATCAAGCGTCCCTCGTTGGTCTCGATGTAGGCGGGATCCTTCCCCACCCCCAGACCCGCCGAGTTGTCGATGTCGTTGTTGAAGACGGTGGTGACGCCGGACTTGAACTCCGGGTCATCGGAAACCTGGACCACGACGTCGTGGTACACCCGAGCTTGGGCATGGAAGTGCCAGACGAGTACCGCGTGCACCTTGGCCGAGGCACCAAGATCGATCTGCACCCACTGAACGCCGGGGCCAAACTCCACGAAGGAGCCATCGGCTCCGCTCTTCTCGCCATCGGTGACGAAGCTCAGGTCGCCGATCACCGGCAGGGAATCCGAAGCAGTAACCGTCTTGTCCTTGGACAGCAGCACGGTACCAGCCGGCACGAGCAGCGGCGGACGCGGGCCTTGGCGGGGCTTCTCGAGATTCGGCAGGGAGATCGGCCGTGGGGTGCCGACGAACAGCGGCTTGGGCAGCTCGAGCGCGAGCGGGACCCGATCCTGCGCGGAAAGCGGCAGGACAGCGGCGACGGCGAGGAGGAGAGCGGTGGAACGGAGGGTCATAGGATCAAAGCAGGAAGGGACGAAGGAGGATCAACGGTGCGTCAAGCGACGAAATCCGAGGGTTGGAAATTGAGGACCTTGCGGGCGGTCACCGCTTCATTGACTCGAAGAACAGTGACAGCGGAGGCGAAGGCCTGTTCCCCCGGACAGCTGAGCGGGGTGCCGTCGCGAATCGCGCCGAAGAAGTTCTCGAGGTGCGGCTGGTGGATGGCCTTGTCGAGCGTCACCGGGATATCCCAAGCGGACAGGGCAGCCGTCTCGCGGACGTCCACGACGGACGCGCGCGGCGCGGCGGTGGCGAACTTCGGCTTCACCTCTTTCTCCCAAGGTTTGGACGGAGCGGTGGCCCCCTCCTCGCCGTAGCCCGGCTTCTTGATCAGACCGGAGGCCACGTGGACCTCCCAATCCGGAGCCTGAGCCTCGCGGTAGAGCTTCGTGTACTTCGGGTTCTCGGACATCTTCAGGGCGGCCTCGGTCCCCATGAAATACTCATGGTAACCACCGCCCGCGCTCGTGGTCGTAAGCACTTGGTAGAACGCGCGCACCATCCCCTCGCTGGTCGGGAACTCGTAGATGGCCATCACGTTGTCGTACCACTCGTGCGTCTTGTAGAAGTCGACCCCGCCTCCGGCCATGACGGAGCTCGGGTTGACGCCCAGCATCCAGTTGAAGATGTCGATCTGGTGGGCGCCCAAGTCGGAAATTGGGCCGCCAGCGTACTTCTTGAACCAACGCCAGTTACGAAACTCGTGCATGTTCGCGTAGCCGTACGCGTTCAGCTTGGCCTCCGGGATCTTGAAGCGCTCGGGCCAGCCGAGATCGGCGCTCACCGAGCGGTTCCACTGGGCGTTGAGGTTGTTGATCCGGCCGAGCAACCGCTTCTCCCGCATCAAGCGATCGCGAACGTAGATGTACCGCGGATTGCTCCGGCGCTGGTGGCCCACTTGGAGCAACTTACCCGCCTCGCGGGCGGTGCGGACCATCGAGCGGGCTCCCTCAATGGTGTTGGACATCAACTTTTCGCAGTAGACGTGCTTGCCGGCCTTGAGGGCGGCATTCGTCTGCTCTGCGTGCAGCCAGTCCGGGGTGGCCACGATGACCGCATCGATCTCGGGCACCGCGGACAGCATCTCGCGGTAGTCCTCGAAGGCCCGGACATCGTGCCCGAACTTCTTCAGCAGGCGCTCACCGTAGGTGCGGTTGTACTCCCAGATATCGCAGACCGCGCGGAACCGGATATCAGGGATCTTGAGGGCGGCGTTGAGGAGCACACGGCCCTGTTCGCCGCAGCCGATCAGCGCGACGTTCAGCGTCCGCGAGCCACCGGCTCCAGCGGGAGCGGAGGCTCGGGCGAGGTAAGGCGTCGCGATGAGCGCGGCGCCGAGCTTCACGCCCGACGAAAGGAACTCGCGACGGGTAGCGGAAGCGGGGGAAAGGAGGGACGGGTTCATCGCCGGGTAAACGAGCGCGGGTTAGGAGCGACCGGACCAGAGGGCGAAGCGGTTGTGGCGCACCAGCACCAGAGCACCCGCGGTCAATCCCACGTAGGTCGCGAGCCACGCCACGCCTTCATTCTCCTGGACCGCCATGAGGCCGAACGAAAGGCCGACCCAGGTCAGCCCGAGCAGTGTCAACGCACAGCGCGTCCGGACCCCCAGCAGCAGGGCCAGACCGAGGGCGATCAGGACGTAACCGAGGAAGAAAGCGAAGGTCTTGGTCGCCCACAGCGGCATGAATGAGGCCGACGTGATGCCATTGGCCATGCGGGCCATATTGCGGTAATAGATTTCGAAGGAGTAGTTACCGCCCGATTCAAATTTCTCGATGCCCGCGAGCAAGGCGCGGAGCCCGAGGAAAAGACGCAGCAGAAGGAACGCTGCGGTGTGCTCACGACTGGAGACGGACGAGGGGGTGTCGTTGGACATGATTTGGGAAGAAAGGGGGAGAAGGGGAACGCAGCGGAAGGAACCCGTCCGGCACGTTTTGGCAAACTCGCAAACGCCTCATTCGGCCCCGCGAAGCCGCAGGGAGGCAAGCGCAGAATGTGCCAGAGCCAAGATTGGCCGAAAGCCCTCGATCCCGCGGACCTGAACGCGGGCAGAGGCCTGATCCCCTCGCCCACCGAACCGTCCGAAGATTCCCTCTTCAACCGTCCGTGAAAGGAGCGTTCGCGCGACCCGCCACACTTTCAGTCCGGATAGCCCAAGGGACTCGTCTAAACGTCAATTCATGACGGACCCAGCCGTCTTCAGCAGACCCGAAATACTTCCACCATGAAAAGAATCTTCGCTATCGAAGGAAAACCCGTGGTGCTCGACATCCCCGAGCCCGAACTACGCCCCGGAGAGGTACTGGTGCAGACCGCCTTCTCCGCCGTGAGCAGCGGCACCGAGCTTAAGATCATCGACACCTCGGCGAATCCCGAAACCCTCGGCGAGGACACCTATCCCAACCCGCGCCCAGGCCGGCGCGCCCAACTCCGCAAAAAGGGCGTAGACTGGGGGTTCCCAGAACCGCGTCCCCAACGCCCCGGCACCGCCACGCTCGGCTACAGTCTCTCCGGCCGGGTCATCGCCGTTTCACGTGAGGTGACGGACCTTCAGGTCGGCGACCGCGTGGCGTGTTCCGGCAATCAGTGCGCCGTTCACGCCGAGCGGGTCGCCGTGCCGCGCAATCTCGTCGCCAAGGTGCCGGAAAACCTTCCGCTCGAACACGCTGCGTTCGTCACGCTGGGCTGCAGCGCCATGACCGGGATCCGGCGCGCGGAGTGCACCTTCGGCGAGACCATCGTCATCTACGGTCTCGGCCTGCTCGGCCTCCTCGCCACGCAGATCGCCCGCCACTCCGGGCTGCAGGTGCTTGGGCTCGACATCGACGATCGCCGCGTCGAACAGGCCCGAGAGGTCGGCGCGACGCGCGCGATCAACCCGTCCCAGACCGATCCCGTCGCCACCATCCTCGAAATGACCGATGGCTTCGGCGCCGACGCCGTCGTGCTCTACCTCGCCGCCAAGTCCAGCGATCCCATGAACCTCGCCTTCGACCTGTGCCGCGCCCGGGCCCGCGTCGTGGGCGTCGGCGCCTTCGGCATGAACGTCACCCGCGGCAAAATGTTCGGCCGCGAGGTCACTCTTGTCCCGTCCATCGCCTACGGGCCAGGCCGCTACGACACCGCCTACGAGGAGGGCGGCATCGACTTCAACGCGGGCTACACGCGCTGGACCGAGAACCGGCAGCAGCAGCTGTTCCTTCGTCTGGTCGCCGAGGGCGTC
>CAIOYO010000026.1 GCA_903862595.1 uncultured Opitutaceae bacterium
ACCGGGCCGGCATCCAGAGCCCGCACGATGCGCATCAGGGTGACGCCCGTACGGTCGTCGCCCGAGGCCACCGCGGTCTGGATCGGCGAGGCGCCGCGGTAGCGCGGAAGGAGGGAGGTATGCAGGTTTAACGTGACCAGCCTCGGCGTCGCGATCACGTCGTCACGCAAGATGTGACCGTACGCCATGACCAACGTGACGTCGGGTCTGAGTGCAGCCAGGGCCTGCCGAGCCGACTCATCAAACCGCTCGGGCTGATGGACCGGCAACCCCGCGCGCTCCGCCCAGACCTTGATCGGCCCCGGCAAAGCGCGCTGGCCTCGTCCCGCCGGACGGTCGGGCTGCGTGAACACGCCCACGACCCGGGCGATCGCCCGCGGATCGGACTGCAGTGACTCCAGCAGCGGCAACGCGATCGCGTCCGATCCCAGAAAAACGATCCGCAGGGGCTCCGGGTCGTTCACGGCACCCTCCACGTCAGAGGCCCTTCATCCACGCGCCCACCCGGCTCCCCAGGCGCGCGAACGCCGCGGGGGAATCCGGGCGCGGCGCGTCGGCGAGGATCGTCCAGTGTTCGACATGCGTGGCGGAGCGCCCCGGCTGGAGATTCACCAGCGGACCGAGCGTCTCCAGCTCGATCACCTCCCCGTTGGTGAAGACTTCGAAACACGATCCAAGATCCGGGTAGGTCGCAGCGGGGATACGCTGGGCGTGCTTCACGAAGACGTGTCCGTCGAGCCAGTAAGCCGACCACCCCGGGTAGGCGGTCAGGCCCAGCTTCTGGGCTGCCTTCGCGCGGCCGACGTCGATGCCGATGAAATCCCGGTGAAACTGCCAAAGCGGCAGAGAAAGATCGGTATAGGTCCAGGGAATGAGCGCGCCGCCTGGCAGCAGATCGCCCGCGGCGTGACTTCCCTTGGGCGGAAGGGGCAGCACCGCGTACCCACCCGGCCTCAGCATTGTCAGCGCCCACGGCGCGGTCTCCACGGGCCACGCTCCACGGTTCGTGAGGGTATGGGTGACGCGCACGGTACCGGGGCCCACACCCTCGATCCGCATACCCTTCTCCAAGCCGGTCAGGGGCTCGACCGGCTGGCGCAGCGACACGCCGGCCGGCAGCGGCCGCACGGCCAGGGGCAGGTCGTCGGGCTGGTACGTCCGGGGAATCGCCTCGGGCGCGTGCCACAGACGATGTCCACCGAGGAGGGCGAGGCCGTGTGCACGGGGCGCATCCTCGGGGAATTCGATGAAGAGATTTCCACCTCCTCCGCCCGTCATGCGGAAGGACACCACCCGGGGGCCGCGATCGGTCGTGACCACCAACTCCAGCCGCGAAGTGCGGAGGCACAGCGCCGCGCCGCCCCGATACTCAGTCTTCGAGCGTTTCATTCTGAGGTAGTTTCTCGAGAAGCTTCTGCCGGTTCCGCGGCGCACGCCGCGGCGCCCGCGCGTCCTCGCGACCGGCTGCGGGCGACTCGCCCGAGCCACCCCGCGAGCGCTCCCGCTCCTTACCGACGAGGTCGAACAGCACCGGACAGCCGTTGAGGCCGAATTCCTCCACGATACCCGCCTCAAGATAGCGGCGGTAGCTCTCGGTCAGCTTCTCCTCGCGATTGCAGAAAATCTTGATCCGGAACGGGCGATTACCCGTCTGGGTGGCATAGTAGATTCGGAAGCGCCGCCCTGCGATCGCCGGCGGCGGATTGCGATCCGCCAGACGCTCCAGCACCGCATTGAGACGCGCAGTCGGCAGCTTGCGATCCAGCTCGCGATGAAGACGCACCGCCGCGTTGAGCATCCGATCCACTTCGTATCCACTCATCGCCGACACAAAGACGAGGGGCGAACCCGGCGTGAAGAACAGGCGATCAAAGACCGCCCTTTCGTACTTGGTCCGGTAGTCACGCTCGCTCTCGTAGCCCTGGATACCGAGGGGATCCTCGAACGCGCGATGCACGAGGTCCCACTTGTTCACCACCACGACGATCGGTTTGTGCTCCTTCACGGCTTCGCCGGCGACCGCTTTGTCCTGCTGCGTCACACCCTCGACCGCGTCGAGCACAAGGAAAACGACATCCGTGTTCTTGATCGCGTCGAGCGAGCGCAGGCGCGAGAAATACTCCACGGGCGAGGAAAGCTTCGTCTGCGCCCGGATGCCCGCCGTATCAATCAGCCGAAACGGATGCATCCGCCCGTCGCGCCCTTTGTACTCGAACGGAATCTCCACCGCATCCCGGGTCGTGCCCGGCACCGGACTCACGATGAGTCGGTCGCTCGCCAGGAGGCGGTTGCTCAGGGACGACTTTCCGACGTTCGGCCGTCCGACGAAGCACACGCAGAGGGGGTCAGCCGCGGTCCGCGCCGGCGCTTCACCGCTTTCCGACGGCCCGAGGCGACGCAGGATCTCATCCCGCAATAATTCCTCTCCCCGCCCATGCTCCGCCGACACGAAGATCGGCTCACCCAGCCCGAGCCGGTGCACCTGCCCGACGTCGATCTTCTCCTCTCCAAAGTCCGCCTTGTTGACCACCGTGATGATCGACTTGCCCGTCCGGCGAAGCTGCCCAGCGATTTTCTCGTCCAGCGCCGTGAGCCCTTCCAGGCCGTCGATCACGAGAAGGACGACATCCGCCGCTTCGATGGCGAAGTCCACCTGCCGCTCCGAAGCCGCGATCAGCTCGCGCACGGTCTCTCCACCTTTCAAGCCGAGGCCGCCGGTATCGAGAAGCATGTAGTCACCGTCGGCGATCGGCGCCGAGATGATGTCGCGCGTCACGCCCGGCTGATCATGGACGATCGAGATGCGCTTCCGCGCCAGCCGATTGAAGAGGCGGCTTTTGCCGACGTTCGGACGACCGACGATGGCAACGGTGCGCGACATAGTGAAAAAAGGGATCGGATCAGGGAAAGCGAGCCGGCGGGAACCGCCGACGCACCAGGGTGCGGTCAGGACGACCGCGTGGAAAGGAAGCGCTCGATGCGATCGCAGGCGACGCCGATCTGCTCGTAGCTGGTGGCGAAGCAGGCCCGGACGTGGCCGCGACCGTTCTCGCCGAAGGCGAGACCCGGAACGACGGCGACCTTCTCCTTCTCGAGGAGGCCGACGGCGAATTCCTTCTCGGTCATACCCGAGGCCCGGATGTCCGGAAACGCGTAGAAGGAGCCACGCGGTGAGTGACAAGTCAGACCGAGCTCGTTGAAGCGCCGCACGATCAGGTCGCGCCGGCGGTGGTACTGCTCACGCATCTTGAGGACGCCATCCCAGCCTCGCGTGAGCGCCTCGAGGGCGCCCTCCTGGGCGATGATGGAAGCGCACATCATGGAATACTGGTGCACCTTCATCATCGCATCAATCAGCGTCGCCGGACCGCAGGCGTAGCCGATGCGCCAGCCAGTCATCGCGAAGGCCTTCGAGAATCCGTGCAGAAAGATCGTGCGCTCGGCCATCCCCGGAAGGCTGGCGATGCTGGTGTGCGTCCCCTCGAACGTGAGCTCGGAGTAGATCTCGTCACTCAGCACCAGGAGATCCTTCTCGCGGCAGAACTCCGCAATCTTCTGCAGCTGCTCGAGCGAGCAGGTCCCGCCCGTGGGGTTGCACGGGAGGTTGAGCATCAGGATCTTCGCGCCCGGTTGCCATGCCGCCCGGAGCGCCTCGGCGGTCAGCGCGAAATTGTCCTTGGCGAAGGTGGGA
>CAIOYO010000027.1 GCA_903862595.1 uncultured Opitutaceae bacterium
CAGCGGCACGCGCACGGTGAAGCGTCCGTCGGCGGGGTCGCGCGTGGTCTCGCCATAGGCCGACTTCCACGTCTCGGGAAAGGCCGCGAGGTCGCGCGGGATGAAGCGGAAGATCTTCATCCGGCTTCCGTTGCCGGCTTCGAGGCGGTCGAGCGCGCCGTCGTAGATCTTGCGGCCCTTGTCGATCACGATGACCCGTTCGCAGAGTTCCTTGATGTCCGCCATGTAGTGGCTCGTCAGCAGGATCGTCACGCGGTAGCGACGGTTGTAGTCACGCAGGAAGGTCCGGACCGCGCGCTGCGAGACCACGTCGAGGCCGATCGTCGGCTCGTCGAGGAAGAGCACGCGCGGGCGGTGGAGGAGCGCGGCGATCAGCTCCATCTTCATCCGCTCGCCGAGGGAGAGCTCGCGGACCATCACGTTCAGCTTGTCCTTCACGCCGAGGAGCGTGACGAGCTCATCGAGGGTTTCCTGAAACTGCGCGGCCGGCAGGTCGTAGATGTGGCGCAGCAGGACGAAGGACTCGCTGGCCGGAAGGTCCCACCAAAGCTGGTTCTTCTGGCCGAGCACCAGCGCGAAGATGCGCCGGTAGGCGTTCTCGCGCCGGGTCGGGTCGAAGCCGGCCACCCGCGCCGTGCCGCTGGTCGGGTAGATGAGGCCGGAGAGCATCTTCAGCGTCGTCGTCTTGCCGGCGCCATTCGGGCCGAGGAAACCGACGAACGCGCCCTCGGGAATGGAGAACGAGATCTCGTGGGCGGCGGCGGTCTCGACGAATTCCCGGTGGAAGAGTCCCTTCACGCCGCCCCAGAACCCCGGCTTTTTGCGGTAGGTGCGAAAGACGCGGGTGAGGTTTTCGACTTCGATCATCGGTTCGGGGAATGGGTAGGATTGTCCGCGCGGCCGGGGGCGTCAATGCGCCGCCGGGCCGGGGGCGGCAGGTCAGCGCGCCGCGGGGCTCGGGGGCACGAAGGCCGAGCCAAGGACGCGGTAATCGAGGATCGTGTGGCTGATCCGTCCGGTGTCCAAGGCCACGCGGTCTGTCAGCGGCTCGGCCGGGGAGCGGTCCTCCCCGAGGTGGAAGATGAAGCGGTGCGTGCCGTCGTCGGCCGCGGGGCTGAAGAGCCCGGGGATGACGACGTGAGCGGGGACGGTGCGGGCGATCGGGGTGTCGGTGCCGCAGGGGTCGGGAAAGTTGAGGTTGTGCACCGCGAAGCCGGGTCCGGGAATCGTCGCGACCAATTCCGGCAGGAGCGTGGCGGCGCGGGCGGCGGCGGTGCGGACGGAGGCGAGGATGCGGGCGTCGGGTTGCCCGCCCTGCACGCGGATGGTGGCGAAGGCCTCGGCGGACAGGTCGTGGGAGAGGGCGATCCCGGGGAGGCCGTGGATCGCGCCTTCCCAGGCGCCGCCGATCGTGCCGCTGGCGAGGATGAAGCCGAGGGAGGCGTTGCGCCCGATGTTGATGCCGGAGACGACGGCGTCGATCCGCTCGCTGCGTGGCAGCAGGTGGGCGAGGGCGATGTTCACGCAGTCGCTGGGCGTGCCATCGACGGTCCACGTCGGGCAGCCCAGCAGCGGCGGCAGCGCGGTGGAGGTCACGGTCCGGTGCCGCGACTTCGCGCAGCCGATCCAGCTCTGCTCGCTCTTCGGGGCGACGACGAAGACGGAGTGGCCGGCGTCCTTCAGGGCGCGGACCAGTTCGAGGAGAAACGTGGAGTCGATGCCATCGTCGTTGGTGACCAGAAGCTTCATGGGAGCGGGGCCCCGGTGCGGGGCGGAGGCGGGAGAAATGTCAGGCTCGCGCGCCCAGCGCAAGGGTGTGAGCGGGGGAGCGCGGCGCGCGCGCGACGCGCGCGCGACCCACCGCGCGGTGGGATGCGGCGCGGGAAGACTGGGCAGAAAAAAGCCGGAGCCCTGGCGGGGCTCCGGCGGGAGGGGACCGATCGCGAGGATCGGCGTCGGAGGGCCGTGCTTAGGACGCGGCGGGAGCCTCGGGGGCGGGGGTGCCGCCTTGGGCCTGCTGCTCGCGTTCCTTCATGGCGGCCTTGCGCGAGAGGCGGACCTTGCCGGACTTTTCGTCGATGCCGACGCACTTCACCCAGATGGTTTCACCCATCTTGACGACGTCCTCGGTGCGGCGGACGCGCATGTCGGCGAGCTCGGAGATGTGGCAGAGGCCTTCCTTGCCCGGGAGGCACTCGACGAAGCAGCCGAACTCCTTGATGCCGGTGACGCGGCCCTGGTAGATCTTGCCGTTCTCGATCTGGGCGCCGCCGCCGCAGAGCGAGTCGATTTCCTGCACGGCGCGGTTCATCGCGTCGGCGTTGTTCGAGTAGATGAACACCTTGCCTGAGTCGTCCTCGGCGATGTCGATCTGCGCGCCGGTCGTCTCGACGATGCGGCGGATCGTCTTACCGCCCGGTCCGATGAGCAGGCCGATCTTTTCCGGATCGATCTGGATCGTCTGGATGCGCGGGGCGTAGGTGGAGAGGTCCTTGCGCGGGGCGCTGAGGGCGCCGAGCATCGTCTTGAGGATTTCGATGCGGGCGTCGCGGGCCTGGAAGATCGCGGTCTTGGCGATCTCGAACGGCAGACCGTTGATCTTGAGGTCGAGCTGGAAGCCCGTGATGCCCTTGGTCGTGCCGGCGAGCTTGAAGTCCATGTCACCGAAGTGATCTTCCTCACCGAGGATGTCGGTGATGGTGGTCCACTTCGCGATCGAGCCATCCGGAGCGTTCTCGGTCATGAGGCCGCAGGAGATGCCGGCGACGGGGGCGATGATCGGCACGCCGGCGTCCATGAGGGCGAGACAGCCGCCGCAGATCGACGCCATCGAGGTCGAGCCATTGGAGGCCATGATCTCGGAGACGACGCGGATGGAGTAGGGGAAGACATCCTCGGGCGGGAGGATCGGCACGAGGGAGCGCTCGGCGAGCGCGCCGTGGCCGATTTCGCGGCGACCCGGGCCGGTGAAGCGGCCGGTTTCACCGACGGAGAACGGCGGGAAGTTGTAGTGGAGGATGAACGACTTCGACGTCGGGCCGCCGGTCAGTCCGTCCATGTCCTGCGCTTCCTTGGTCGGTCCGAGCGTGGTGATGGCGATGTTCTGGGTATCGCCGCGCTGGAACATGGCGGAGCCGTGGACGCGGGGGAGCACGCCGACCTGGGCGTCGAGCGGGCGGACCTGCTTGGCGTTGCGGCCGTCGGCGCGGACGCCGCGCTCGAGGACGGTCTTGCGGTAGGCCTTGTACTGCAGGTCCTCGAAGACGACGTTGAGGTCGACATCGGTGAACTTGCCCTCGCCGAGTTCGGCGAGGAGGGCGGTCTTGGCCTCTTCCTTGAGCACCTTGACGGCGGCGCCGCGGGCGGCCTTTTCCTTGCCGAAGATGGCGGTGGCGAGACGCTCGGCGGGGACGACGCGCTCGATGATGGCGCGGGCCTCGGCGGTGGCGCCGACGAGGGCGAACGTGGCCTTCGGCTTGCCGCAGAGGCTGACGAGCTCGCGGATGGCGCGGATGATCGGCTGGATGGACTGGTGACCGAACGCGAGGGCCTCGATGAAGCGCTCCTCGGTGATCTGGTCGGCCGAGCCCTCGATCATCAGCATGTCCTTCTCGGTGCCGACGTAGATCAGGTCGAGATTGCTGGCGAACATCTGCTCGATCGTCGGGTTGGCGACGAACTGACCGTCGATCTGGCCGACGCGGACGGCGGCGATCGGGCCGGCCCACGGGATGTCGGAGATCGCGAGGGCGGCGGAGGCACCGTTGACCATCGGGATGTCGGCGTCGTTCAGCTGGTCGGCGGACAGCAGCTGGCCGATGATCTGCACCTCATTGAGGAAGCCCTCGGGGAAGAGCGGGCGGCACGGACGATCGCAGAGGCGCGACGTGAGGATTTCCTTTTCGGAAGGACGGCCCTCGCGCTTGAAGTAGCCGCCCGGGAAGCGGCCGGCGGCGGCGTACTTCTCGCGGTAGTCGACGGTGAGCGGGAAGAAATCCTGGCCGGGGCGCATCGTCTGGGCGACGCAGGCGGTGACGAGGAGGTTGGTTTCACCGACGCACACATTGACGGCGCCGTTGGCGAGCTGGGCGATGGAGCCCGTGGAGAAAGTGATTCCGAGTTCGGGAACCACGACGTTGTATTTCTGATTCATGACTTACTTTCGATTGCGGACGGACTGACTGACGGACGGGTGTACGGAAGTAGGCCCGTCGGCGGATTTGGGAACGGCCGGGCGACCGCCTAGAGCGGCCCGGTGGCGCAGGCGGAAGGCCTACGGCGGGTTCGGGCGCCGACCGGTCTCGTGGAGAGACGGGCGGCAGGCCCTGGGTTGAGGCCGCCAGTTGAACGGCGGCGCGGTGGGGGTGGGATTCCACCCTGCATCCCCGTGACAATCACGAGAGATTTCCGGTTGGCGCCCCCGGCCCCGGAGGGCGTGGCGGCAAGCGGAAATGTCCCGGACGTCGGCGAGTGTCGTGAAGACAACGGGCGACCCGCGGATC
>CAIOYO010000028.1 GCA_903862595.1 uncultured Opitutaceae bacterium
ATGATAATTTGGGAAATGTTCTTGCTAAATAAGGTTTTATTTGATAATTATTAAATAGAAGTTCTGTCCCTTGATATCGCCGCGTGTGTAAAAAATTTCAGATGGGTTTCCGCCGCGTGAAACCGGAACTTCTCCTCAGGCAAGCGCAGTGCCTGCAACTTTTGGCCTTCGCGCGTGTTCAGGAGACATGCGCAACTCTACGCCCTTGCTGAAATTTGATTGCGTGAGCCGAGTGCCGATAGCGAAGTAATCGGGTAGGGTATTTGCCTATCGTTGCCTTCGGCTACCGTCAGCACACGCTCTCCTCTTTTCGACTCCGTTCCTCGTTCCCGCTTTTCTTCCTCATGGCCTCCTCTTCCTCCTCGTCTGCCGCGCCACGACCGGCTTCCTCGGGTTCGCGTCGGCGGACGCTCTGGATCATCCTCGGATCCGTCCTCGTCCTCGGCGGTTTGGGTTCCGCCGCGGCGGTCAAGCGCTCGTCCCAGCAGAAGGTCATCGCCGTGACCACGGAGAAGGCGATCGTGAAGACGATCACCCAGGTCGTGTCGGCCACGGGCAAGATCCAGCCCGAGGTTGAGGTGAAGATTTCCCCGGAGGTCGCCGGCGAAATCGTCGAGCTGCCATTCCGCGAGGGGGCCACGGTCCGCCGCGGAGAGTTGTTGATGAAGATCAAGCCGGACGCCTACCAGGCGCAGGTCGAGCAGCGTGAGGCGGACCTCGCGGCCTCGCGGGCGGTCGAGGTGCAGAGCCGCGCCCAGTTGCTGAAGGCGCGCGAGGACTTCGCGCGCATGAACGATCTTTACCAGAAGAAGCTGGCTTCGGATTCCGATTTCACCGCGTCCAAGACGTCTTCGGAGGTCGCCCAGGCGAACCATGAAAGCTCATTGGCGCAGATTCGCCGGGCCGAGGGGCAGCTCAAGCAGGCGCGCGATCAGCTGGAAAAGACCGTGATCTATGCCCCGATCGATGGCTCGATCAGTTCGCTCGCGAGCGAGAAGGGCGAACGCGTGGTCGCCACCGGCCAGTTCGCCGGCACCGAGGTCATGCGCGTCGCCGACCTCAGCAGCATGGAGGTCCGCGTGAACGTGAACGAAAACGATGTCGTGAACGTCAAGGTGGGCGATCGCGCCCGCATCTCGATCGACGCCTACCCGAACCGGCGCTTCACCGGCGAGGTCAAGGAAATCGCCTCGTCGGCCAAGACGCTGGCCGCCAACTCCCAGGAGGAGGTGACCAACTTCCTCGTGAAGATCCGCGTCACCGACCGCGATGTCCCGCTGCGGCCGGGCATGAGCGCCAACGCCGATATCGAGACCAAGACGGTCGCCAACGTGATCGCCGTCCCCATCCAGTCGGTCACGGTCCGCTCCCGCGAGGGCTCCAAGACGATGGAGCAACTATCCGAGGAGCGCGATCGCAAGGCCAGCCAGACCAAGGGCGAGGGCGCCGCCACGGCCGTCAACGAGCGCGAGCAGCGCGAGCGCGAGCGGGCCGACCGCGAGGCGCTGCAGCGCGTCGTCTTCGTGCGCGAGGGCGACAAGGTCCGCCAGGTCAGCGTCGAGACCGGCCTCGCCGATACCTCGCACATGGAGGTGACCCGCGGCATCAAGGAGGGCGACGAGGTCGTCAGCGGCAGTTTCAGCGTGATCACGCGCACCCTCAAGGACGGCAGCGCGATCCGCATCGAGGTGCCAAAGAAAGAGGAGGCACGGTAAGTGCGCTCCCGCCGGACACCGGGCCCACTGGTCATCGCGATCGACGGGGTCACCAAGCTTTACCACATGGGCGAGGAGACAATCCACGCCCTGCGGGGCGTCGCGCTCTCCATTCGCCGCAACGAGTACCTGGCCATCATGGGTCCTTCGGGCAGCGGCAAGTCCACGCTGATGAACATGCTGGGCTGCCTCGATACGCCGACGGCGGGGCGCTACGAATTCACGGGAAAGAATGTCGCGTCGATGACCGACGATGAGCTCGCGGAGATCCGCAACCGCGAGATCGGGTTCGTCTTCCAGACGTTCAATCTGCTGCCGCGCTCGGACGCGCTCCGCAACGTCGAGCTGCCGCTGATCTATGCGGGCCTCGGCCGCCGCGAGCGGCTTGATCGGGCGCGCCAGGCGCTGGAAGCAGTCGGCCTCGGCGAGCGCATGTACCACAAGCCGAATGAACTTTCGGGCGGCCAACGGCAACGCGTGGCCATCGCCCGCGCCCTCGTCACGCGGCCGTCCATCATTCTGGCCGACGAGCCGACGGGGAATCTCGATTCCCGCACGGGCGTGGAAATCATGGCGCTGTTCGAGCAGTTGTACGAGCAGGGCAACACCATCATCGTCGTGACGCACGAGGAGGACATCGCCCGGCATGCCCGCCGGATCGTGCGCCTGCGCGACGGCCTGATCGAGAGCGACGCCGAGGCATGAGCCGCCTGCTGCTCGAGATCACCGAGTCGTTCCGGATCGCCTTCGCGCAGATCCGGGCGAACAAGCTGCGCTCGGCGCTCACTGCGCTGGGCGTGATCATCGGCATCGTCGCGGTCTCGCTGATGGGCACCGCGATCAAGGGCATCGATGCGGGCGTCGACCGCAGCCTCTCGGGCTTCGGCGACGACCTGCTCTACGTGACCAAGTGGCCTTGGAGCGATCGGCAGGAGTGGTGGCGCTACCGCAACCGCAAGCCGATCAAGGTCGAGTACGCCCAGAAGATCAACGAATGGGTCGCGGAGCATCCGGGCGGCGCGATCAAGCGGGCGATCCCCGCCGCCGAGCGGATGAGCTCCGTCGTCCGCGGCGAGTACCGCGTGAACATGATCTACACCCTCGGCACGACCGAGGACTACGCCCGGGCGATTCGCTCGGACATGACGGCGGGGCGTTTCTTCAGCGACCTCGAGGCCGAGGCCGGCCGCAATGTGTGCGTGATCGGTTACGACATCGCGGACGCACTTTTTCCGAACGAGCAGGCGGTCGGACGCACCATTCGCATTCGCGGCCAGAATCTGGAGGTGGTCGGCGTGGCCGCCCGACAGGGCAGTTTCCTGGGCCTTTGGAGCTGGGACTCGATGGTCGTGCTGCCGTTGAACACGTTTCGCCGCTATTTTTCCGCCGGAGACGGCGGGCAGCTGCGGGTCCAGGTGGAACCGGGCCGGATGGAGGCGGCGCGCGATGAACTGCGCGGGCTGATGCGCCGGCTGCGGCAGCTGGGGCCGGAGGAGCTGGACGACTTTGAGATCAATGAGCAGGGCGCCATCCGCGAGCAGCTCGATCCGATCAAGAACGGCATCGCGGTCGCGGGTTTCTTCATCACCGGGCTCGCGCTGTTCGTCGGCGCGATCGGCATCATGAACATCACCTACGTGAGCGTGAAGGAGCGCACGCGCGAGATCGGTACCCGCAAGGCGCTGGGCGCGCGCCGCCGTACCATCCTGCTGCAGTTCCTGATCGAGGCGGTCTGCATCTGCCTCGTCGGCGGCGTGGTCGGTCTCGCCCTCGCGGGCGGCCTCGCTGCGCTGGTCGCGGCGGTGGCGCCGGCCTTCCCGCTCGTCTTCTCCACCGGCCTGATCGTGGTGGGGCTCATCATTTCCGTGCTCACCGGGGTGTTCAGTGGCTTCGCGCCCGCGTGGCAGGCCAGCAAACTCGATCCGGTCGTCGCCCTGCGCTACGAGTAACCGGCCCCACCACGCCATGCATCTTTCCGAGATCCTCAAACTGGCCGCCGGCGCGCTTTCGGCGAACAAGCTGCGCTCCGGCCTAACCATGCTCGGCATCGCGGTCGGCGTGTTCTCCGTGATCGGCGTGATGACCGTGATCAGCGGCCTGCGCTCCAACATTGAGCAGGGCCTCAATGTCCTCGGGGCGAATTCGTTCCAGCTGACCCGCACCCCGCCGCTCAACTTCAGCGATCCGCGTCAGCGTTTCGCCAACCGCCGCGACATCGACTACGCGATGGCGACCCGGCTGCGCGATTTGCTGGGTTCGTCGGCAACGGTGAGCCTGCAGATCCGCCGGCAGGGCCGGGTCGTGACCTACCTCGATCAGCGCACCAACCCCAACGTGCTGCTCGGCGGGGGCGACGAGCACTTCGTCACCAGCCGGAACTTCGAGGTCGCCGCCGGCCGCAATCTCGGCCCGGACGATGTTGAATTCGGCCGTCCGGTCGTGGTGCTGGGCGCCGACGTCGCGGAGAAAATCTTCGTCAACGAGGAGCCGGTCGGGAGACTCGTGCGCATCGACGGCCAGAACTACACGGTCGTCGGGGTCCTCGCCGAGAAGGGATCCTCCTTCGGCCAGAGCCAGGATAACGTCGCGCTGATCCCGATCACGCGATTCCTCCAGATTTATGGCAGTGCGGGGCGTTCGATCTCGATCAACGTGCAGGCGCCGAGCCAGCAGGAACTGGCCGCGGTGCAGGACCGCGCGATCGGCACGATGCGGTTGGTGCGCGGGCTCGACCCCGAGGATCCGAATGACTTCGAGGTCTTCTCGAACGATTCCTTGATCGAGGCGTTCAACAGCATCGCGGGCGTCGTCGCGGTGGGGGCGTTCGTGATCAGCGCGATCGCGCTCCTCGCCTCCGGCGTGGGCGTGATGAACATCATGCTGGTGAGCGTGACGGAGCGGACGAAGGAGATCGGCATCCGCAAGAGCATCGGGGCGAAGAAGCGCAACATCTTGTCGCAGTTCCTGATCGAGGCCGTGGCGCTTTCGCTGGCCGGTGGGCTGGCCGGCGTGGGCTTCGGGATCGTCGCGGGCAACGGCGTGGCGCTGGCGCTGAACTCCGCATTGATTTTCCCCTGGGGCTGGGCGCTCGCCGGCGTGCTCGTCTGCAGCGGGATCGGCGTCACGTTCGGCCTCTACCCGGCGTGGAAGGCCGCGAACCTCGATCCGATCGAGGCACTGCGCTACGAGTGATGCCCGGGTGACCGCGCCGCGGGTTAACCGCGGCGGATCTCCGAGCCTTGGAACCGGATCTGGACCCGGTAGACCTTCTTGATGCGGCAGGTGATCGCGCCGGTGGAGAGATCGATGCGCTCCGGGACTTCGATGCGGTGCAGGTCCACCACGGCGTGGTAGCCGCGCTCGCTGAAGACGTCGATGAGCATGGCCAGCGCCAGGGGATCATCGAAGACGTGATCCTCCGAATTGACGGAGGCGACGCCGGAGATCGCGTGGCGGAGCACGATCGGCATGATCTTCCGCTCGATGTACTGGATGACCCGCTCGAAGAGCGCCGGATGGTCCAGCGCATAGCCATCGAGCCGCTTCACCAGCTCCTGCCGCGCGTGGACGATGATCTGGCTGGCCAGGGGTAGGAAGCGGAGGCGCTCGTGCGTCCCGGGGTCGAGTTCCAGCGAGCTCTGGTATTGAAGTTCCTTGAGGATGTTCTGCTCCACTTCGTCAACCGCGCCCTGCGCGTTGATGAAGTGGTAGTGGTAGACTTCCTTGAGCGACTGCAGGGCCTCCCACGTCTGCTCCTTGAAGACGCGGTAGCGGCGGCGGGCGAGCCCTTCGTCGTAGTCGGTGCCGCGTTCTTCCATCAGGTCACCGACGCCAGTGCGGCGCACTTCGTCGTTGTACGCCTTCACTTCGCGGCCGCGGTGGAGCTGACGCTCGACCGAGGTCTTCTCGTCGACGAACAGCACCATGATGTGGATCGTGGGCTGGCGGAAGTGAATCGCGTGCGGCGTGCCGTGGAATTCGAGGCGCAGGGCTTGGATCCGCTGCACGAGGAGCTTCAGGCACTCCACCTGCACCTTGGTGCGGGGGAACCCATCAAGGATCACGCCGTCGCGGTACTCCTCCTCCAACAGGCGCCGCAGGAGCAGCCGAACCACTTCGCGGTCGCCCACCATGCCACCGGCATCCTTGATGCGCTTGGCCTCAGGTGAATCGAGCAGGGCGCTGATCACCACCGGCTGGCAGGTCAGGCCCCGGGCCTTGAGGATGAAGTCGGTGTTGGTTCCTTTGCCCGCGCCGGGTGCACCGCCGAGCAGGATGAACTCCTTCGGAAAGCGCAGGAATTCCCGGCCCACCTCCGCCTCAAGATCGGACCACGCCGCATTGAAGATCAGCTGGGCATCCTTGATCTCAAGGTCCTGAAGCTTCTGCGGAGCACCCGGCGCGGGTTGCGCGGGCGTCTTGGCGGGGGAGGAGTCCATGGGGGAGAGGGCTGACACTAGGGGCGATTTCGTCGTCGGAGGCGACATCAGAGTGTAATGGGCGCTGGGCGGACGAGCGGGCACGGGGCAGGAGATCAGGCCTGCCACGTCCCGACCGCCGGAGCGCGCGTCGCGGATTCGACTCGTCAGGAAGGGCGTGGGTGTCGGAACGGGGAAAGGTGAGAGAGGCGCCGGGGGCGAGGAGAGCGAGGGGCGACGCGCGAGGTCTGGCCGCGCCGCCGGTCGGATCAGGTCTTGCGCCGGATGAGCTGGGGCGCCGCCTCCAGCTGTCCGCGGGTGACGCCAAGCTGGTTGATCAAGCGTAGCTCGCGCCAGAGGTCCGCGCCGGAGATCTCCCCGCGGAGCAACTGCTGGTACCGTGCGAGGGTCTGGCGAACCTCGTCGGGCGACTCGTGCAGGAATTCCACGCGGAAGGAGCGAGCACCGAGGGCGACGAAGCGGGACGCGAACTCCGCCCCGGTCTGGGCCCGGTTGTTGTAGACGGTGTTGCGGCAGCCTGCGTCGGCGCGCAGGGGTAGCTCCGCCCCGACGCGGTCCTTCAGCACGACGCGGTGCGTGTCGCACGGGCGCCCGCAGTCGCGGTAATCCTTCCCGGTGGAGAGGAAGGCGCAGAACACGCAGTGCTCCATGTGGAAGAGCGGCATGTGCTGGTGGAGCGTAAGGTCAAACCACGCCGGCGGCGCCGCCTGCAGGAGCGCCTCCAGCTGCGCCACGTTGAGGTCGTAGCTGGCCGTGACGCGCTCCAGCCCGTGGTCCTGGATCCAAAGTTCCGCACTGAGCGGATTGGCGATGTTGAGCGAGAAGTCGCCGCGCCGCCGGTCGCCCGCGAAGAACGCCGCGTGATCGTAGTTGCGGACCAGATACCCATCGGCCTCGCAGGAGCGGACTTGGCGGAGGATCCACTCCTCGCCGGGCTTGAAGACGCGGGGCGGGGCGACCCAAAGGCTGCTGCCCGGCGTGCCGCCGGCACCCTGGAGCGCGCGGAAGCGGGTCACGGCCTCGCGGTAGTGCTTCGGGTTTTCGAATTCGCAGTACACCGTGCGCGCGCCGGCGGCCCACGCGGGCTCGATCTGGGCGAGGTCGCGGACGGTCGCGATCAGCTCCGGCTCAGCCGGTGTCGGCGCAGCGGCACCGGGGGACGTGACGTCTCCCGGGCTGCGAGCGGAGGCCGTGACGCCCTCGGGCGCGAGGCGCGGGGGCTCGGGATGCAGCGTCCAGCGCCGCGGGGCGGCTCGCTGGCGTTCGAGCGCGGCGACGGCGTCGCGTCGGAGGCGGTTCAGTTCGCTCACCGGCAGGATCACCGCCCCCTCGAGATGGTTGACCAGGTCGCTGAGGTGAAAGGGGGTGCCGCCAAGGCGGCCGACTTGGGCGCGGAGGCGTTCGGTATCCAGGGGTTGCTGCTCAGCGGCGGCGAGGGGAACGGCCGAGTCGACCCGCACCACGTGGCCGTGACCGTCGTCGAGCAGCAGCGTGAGCGGACCGCCAGCGTGGCCGTGGACTTCTGCGCGGATGGCTCGGGTGTGTCGGACCTTTTCGCCTTCGAAGGTGGTGCGGACTTCGCGTTCGAGCGCGGGGTCGCTGGTCTTCCAGACCTTGTTCCCCGGGTGCACGCGACGGAAGTCGACGTTGCCCTGGCCGAAGCGAAGCACGGTGTCCGCGCCGCGGGAAATGACGTGGTAGACGCGGCCGCCTTCCTCGCGCTGCTCCGGGTTGCCGGCGTCGAAGACCACGCCGTCGCCGGGCTTGAGCGGCGCTTGGAGGCGGAGCACGACTTCGTCACCCGCCACGCGAATGACGTCGCCGAGGTAGACGCCGCGCTTCGTGCCGAAGCGCCCATGAGCGAGGTGCTGGTTGTCGATCCCGCGAAACCAACCGGTGTAGAGACCGCGGGAGAACGACATCTCCAGCTCGTAGCGCTCCGCCGCCGGGGTCGTCGGGACCGGCGCGGGCGCGGGCGTCGCGGTGGGGTCGCCTGCGGTGAACGCGGCCATCGTGCGGTCGAGCGCCTGCCGGTACACGCGGGTGATGCTGGCGACGTACTCGGGGCTCTTGAGGCGGCCCTCGATCTTCAGCGAGGCCACGCCGGCGCGCACGAGATCGGGGAGTACCTCGAGTCCGGCCAGGTCCTGCGGACTCAGCAAGTAGCGGCGATCACCGAGGTCCACCTTCTGCCCGTCCGCGTAGAGATCGTAGGGGAGGCGGCAGGCCTGCGCGCATTCGCCGCGATTCGCGGAGCGCCCGCCGAGTGCCTCGCTCGTGAGACATTGGCCGGAGTAGGCGACGCAGAGCGCGCCGTGCACGAAGACCTCCAATGGCAGCGGGGAGCCGCCGGCCTCGGCTTGGGCCTGCTGGATGCGTTCGATTTCGGCGATCGAGTTTTCCCGGGCCAGCACGACCAACTCGGCGCCGATGGAGCGCGCGAAGCGCACGCCGGCGGCGCTGGTCACGGTCATCTGCGTGGACCCGTGGATCGGGAAGTCGGGCGAGAGCTGACGGATCAGGCGGCAGATCCCAGTGTCCTGCACGATCGCGGCGTCAACGCCGGCGCGGATGATGCCGCGCAGGTAGTCGGCGGCATCGGGCAACTCCGGGGTGAAGACGAGCGTGTTGAATGTGACGTAGCCGCGGACCCCGCGCCGGTGGAGGAATTCCATCAGGGCCGGCAGATCGGCCTGGGTGAAGTTCTTCGCGCGCATGCGCGCATTGAAGCGCTCGAGGCCGAAGTAGATCGCATCGGCTCCGTTCTCCACGGCGGCCCGGGCGCATTCCCAGTCGCCCGCGGGCGCGAGCAGTTCCGGGCGCGTCACCCGGCGGGGGGTAACGGCGGCGGCAACGGGAAGCGGAGCGGGAGAGACGGCGGACATCAGTCGGAAAGGGAAACAGGACAGGTACGCGGTGTCGCGGATCGAGCAACCGGAAAGCGCCAGCGGGGTCGGATCCGCCGGGGCCCGCGTCAGGCGTCAGCGGTGGCGCCCGTGGCGGAAGATGTCCCAGACCACGTAGAGACCCAGCACGGCCGACAGCAGGTAGCCGATCATGCCGAGGGCCGAGTAGCCGAAGAGGTAGGGCGGGTTGCGCGTGGTGATGATCAGGGACGAACCGACGATGAGCGCGGCGATGATCACGCCGAGGGCGATGCGGTTGGCGGCGGCCTTGAGGGCGTCGTCGAGGCCCTCGAGACCCTGATGCTGAAAACGGATCGTCAGGTCGTCGCGCTCAAGACGACGCGCGATGCGGCGCAGTTCGCCGGGGAGTTCCTTAAGGCCGGTGAAGCTGGAGCGCAGCACGTCGCGCACGTCGCGCCAGAGCACGCCCGGGCGGACGCGGCTGCGCTGCACCTCCTGGAGGACCGGGCGGGCGTGGGCGCGGAGATCGAACGTCGGGTCGAGCCGGCGACCGACCTCCTCGATGCACAGGATGGCCTTCGCCATGAGCGAGTAGTCCTGGGAAATGTTGATGCCGTTGCGCCCGAAGATGTGCAGCAGCTTGAGGAGGGCGCGGCCGCTGTGTTCGCGGCCGAGCGGGACGTTGAAGTCCTCGCGGAGGGCGAGGGTGACGTCGCGTTCCATCGCGCGGAGGTCTACGCCGCCGCCGGGGGCGCCGAGTTCGGCGGCGATTTCGACGATGCGTTCGGCGTCCTGCTCGACCGCGGCGAGGAGCAGTTCGGCGAGCGCGAGGCGGAGGCGGCGGGTGAGGTTGCCGGCGAGTCCCCAGTCGAGCAGGCAGAGCCGCCCGTCGGGCATGATCAGCACGTTGCCGCCGTGCGGGTCCGCGTGGAAGAAGCCAGCGATCAGGACCTGGTGGAGAAGGGAGGCGGCGCCGTGGGCGGCGATCCGGCGATTGAACTCGGGATCGGAGGGGAGATCATCGAGCGATCGTCCGTTGATCCGCTCGGAGACCAGCACCCGTTCCGAGCTGAATTCGTCGAAGACCACCGGGGAGAACACGCGGTCCGGGTGCGGATTGATCGTGTTGAAGTACTGCTGATTCCGGGCCTCGTTCTGGAAATCGAGCTCGCGGAGGATCCCGGCGCGCAGCTCGGCGACCACGCCGGGGAGATTGAAAGGAGTGAGCCGCGCGATGCGCTGGTGGATCTGCGCCGCGAGCCAGGCGATGAGCTCGAAGTCGGCGAGTACCGTCTTCTCCAAGCCGGGCTTCTGAATCTTGACCGCGACCTCGCGACCATCGTGCAGGCGGGCAAAGTAGACCTGGGCGAGCGAGGCTGTCGCCGCGGGGATCTCGTTGAAGGAGGAGAAGACCTCGTCGGGCTCGCGGCCCAGCGCCTCGACGAGGACCGGACGGACTTCGGAGAACGGCAGGGGCTGGACGGAGTTCTGCAGCTTGCGCAGCTCGAGGATGAGCGGTGCCGGCAGCAGGTCCGGACGCATGCTCAGGAGCTGCCCCGCTTTGACGAATGTGGGCCCGAGTTGCTCGGCGGCGAGACGCACCCGCTCATGGATCGTCCGCGCCGGCGCGTGCTGGGGCACGAACCGCGACCAGATCGCCGCGGGAAGCTCGATCTGGTTGAGCAGATCGGCGAAGCCGTGGCGCGCGAGGACGGTGAAGATTTCCTTGGCGCGGACGGCGTTGCCCAGCAGGTCGAAGGGCTTCACGGCTCGCTCGACCGCGAGGGCGGCGGGGTGGCATTCATCTCCAGCACCCGCACGCGTTCCTCCAGCGCGGTGAGGCGGGCCTGCGTCTCCGCATCAGAGCGATCCAGCATCGCGCGCACCTTGGCGCCGAGATCCTGACTCATCTCCTCGAATTCACGCCGCCCCTGCTCCGCGATCTTCTCGGCGATGATCCGCGCGTCCGCCGCCGACAGTTTTCCCTGCCGAACCATC
>CAIOYO010000029.1 GCA_903862595.1 uncultured Opitutaceae bacterium
AGGCAGCCGCTCGCCGCCGTGCACGGCCGCGCGGGGCACTTCCAAGGCGTGCGCGACAAAGGCCCCCGCCGTACCTAGGCGTGGCGCTCGGCGTCGCCGCCGCTCCACTTCAGCTTGGTCCGCACCACCGCGAAGTGTGAGTAGTCGCGGCGCTGGGCCAGAAGCAGTGTATGCTGCGAGATCGAGACCGTCACCGGCGAGGTCTCGCAGCTCACGAGGTTGCGCTGGCCGTCCATCGCCACCAGGAGGCGCGCGTTGCTGCCGCGATTGAAGATCTCCAGCCGGACGTCGTGGCGGAAGATGATCGAGCGGTTGCTCAGCGTGTGGGGACAGATGGGCGTGAGCGCGATCACCTCGGCCGAGGGGTGAATCAGGGGGCCGCCGGCGGACAGGTTGTAGGCCGTCGAGCCGGTGGGCGTCGAAAAGATCAGGCCGTCGCAGTAGTACTCCGTGACGAGCTTCCCGTCGGCATGCACTTCGAGGTGCGCGAGGCGCGAGTTGGCCTCGGCCTTGATGAGGACGTCGTTGAGCGCCAGGTCGTGCTGCCCCGTGCCGGTGGAGCAATCCAGCAGCGAGCGGCGCGCCACCGTGAATTCGCCGCGAAGCAGGCCGGCGAACTGACTGCGCGCCTCGTCCGCCGAGAAGGTCGTGAGGAAGCCGAGGCTGCCGCGGTTCACCCCGATGACCGGGATCTGCCGGCGCGCCGCAGCGCGCACGACGCTGAGCAGGGTGCCGTCTCCGCCGATCACGCAGCAGGCGTCACAGGCCTCGAGATCGCCCTCGTCGATGGGGAACTTCGTCGTCACGCGGACCGCCACCCCTTCGCCCCGCGCGGTGGCTACGAGCGTCTCCGCCAGTTCGGGTGCACCGACTTTGCCCTCATTGACCACGAAGACGAGCGAGCGGAGGGGGGACATCGGTGGCATCCTGCGGGTTTTGTTGCCGTAAGTGGAGTGGGAAATCATCCGCGCGCAACCGGTGCCTCCGGGCGATCGGCACTCCGAAGGAGTCCGATGAGAAACTCTCGGTTGCCGTCGGTCCCCGTGATGGGCGAATCCATCGCGCCGATCAGAGTCGCACCCGGCAGCGCGAGCGCGAAGGTCCGCACGTCGTCCAGCACCGCCTGCTGCACCGCCGGATCGCGGATCACGCCGCGCCCCTTGTCGACTTCCTCGCGACCAGCCTCGAACTGGGGCTTCACCAACGCGATGAGTCGTCCGCCGCGCGGCACGAAAGGCCAGACCGCCGGGAGGATCGTGCGCAGCGAGATGAACGAGACGTCGATCACCACGAGGTCGAACGCGTCCCGGGGGAGCTGCCCGGGTTGGAGGTGCCGGGCGTTGATCTGCTCGAGGTTGGTCACACGCGGGTCCGCGCGCAGCCGGGCGTGCAACTGGGCACGCCCGACGTCGAGGCAAACCACGTCCGCCGCGCCGGCTTGCAGGAGGCAGTCGGTGAATCCTCCCGTCGATGCGCCGACGTCGAGCGCGTGCCGGCCGCGGCAGTCGATCGCGTGGCGCTCGAGGAATGCCGCGAGCTTCTCGCCGCCGCGCGAGACGAAGCGGGGGGGCTGGTCGACCATGATGTCTTCCGTGTCCGCCGCGATCTCCCGTCCTGGCTTGTCGAGTCGTTCGGTCCCGCGGCGGACGCGACCGGCCATGACCAAGGCCTTGGCCTGCGCGCGGCTCGCGGCGAGGCCGCGTTGCACGAGCCATTCATCGAGGCGGAGGCGCGAGGGCGATGCACTCATCGGCGCAGACGCTGGCGCGCGGGTGACCAGCAGGTGGTGCGGCCGCCGATGGTATCGCGACTGAGCGGGGTGCGGGTGCGCGGGCACACGCCGCCGTCCCGCCAGCGGTGCGGGAAGAGCCAGGACCGCGGCGGATCGTCAAAGGTCTCGCCGATCGTTTCCAGCGCACGCCGACAGACCCAGCGCACTTCGCGGTGGAGGGTGCGCTGCTCTGCGGCCGAGAGGCTGCCGGCTGGCTGGCGGGGATGGATCGCGGCGCGCCAGAGGATTTCGTCGGCCATCCAGTTGCCGATGCCGGGAAAACGTTCCTGCATCAGCAACACGGCCTTGATCGGCGCGCGACGGCGTTGCTGGAGGAAGGCAGTAAGCTCCGCCAAGCCAAAGGCATCGGAGGTGAGCGCAGGTGGAATCCGCGTCCACCACTCCGGCGCCGTCCCGCCGCGCGTGAAGCGGACCTGTCCGAACATCCGCGGATCCGAGAACACGAGGGTGTGCCGGCTCTGGCGCAGCACGAGGTGATCTGCGCGGCGCGGCGCATAGTCCGCCGGCTGCAGACTCAGTTCACCGGTCATGCCGAGATGAATTCCCAGCCAGCCGTCCGCCTCCGATTCAAACAGCATCTGTTTGGCCGCGGCCGCTGAGCGGAGCAGGCGGCGCCCCGTCAGATGGCGCTTCAGCGCCGCGGGATCCGTCTCCCGGAAGATGCGGGCCTCCGGGTGCACCTCGACGTCGACGACGGTCTCGCCGAGGCCGGGGTTCCAGCGTTTGCGGAAATAGTCGACCTCGGCGAGCTCGGGCATGGCAGCGAGGGCGTCGTCCCAGACCAGTCAGGCGCGCTGCGAGACGTAGGCGACGAGTTCGGCGGGGCTGACCGTGGCCGTGCCGAGCTTGCCGACCACCACGCCCGCCGCGGCGTTGGCAAAATGCGCCGCCGTCTCGAGGTCCGCCCCCGCCGTCAGCGCCAGTACGATGGCCGCGAGCGACGTATCGCCCGCGCCCGACGTGTCCGCCACTTCGCGCGCCGCCGTCGGGATCTGCCGCAGCACCCGGCCTTCGCGGCTGAGCAGCAGGCCGTCCTCACTCAACGTCACGACGAGATTCTGGACGCGGTGACGCTCGTGGATCCTCCGGCAGATTTCTTCACCGGGGAACGGGCGGCCCGGGCGCCAGTCGACACCCGCCAACTGCGCGGCCTCCCCGCGATTGGGCGTGATCAGACCGAGATCCGAGAAATGCATCGGCCGCTTGGGCTTCGGGTCCAGCGCCGTCAGGCAGCCCGCGGCGCGGGCCAGCGCGGCGAGTTCGGCGATCAATTCATCCGAGACCAGCCCCTTGGCGTAGTCCGAGAAGATCACCGCGTCGCTGGCCGCCACGGCCGTTCGCAGCCGCCGTGCCACCGCGCGCGGGTCGAGACGGTACGCCTCCGGTGGCGCCTCGCGATCCAGGCGGCAGAGCTGCTGGTGCTGCAGAATGACCCGCGACTTGATGATGGTGGGACCCTCGGCCTTGAGCGGCACAGCCGCGACGCCTCGCGCGCGCAACTCGGTGCGCAGATGCGCGCCCGCTGAATCGTCGCCGATCACGCCAGCCAGCGTGGCGGCGGCGCCGAGGGACGTGCAATTGACCGCGACATTGGCCGCGCCGCCGGGGACGTACGTGTCGCGGGCGACCTCGACGACCGGCACGGGGGCCTCGGGGGAGATCCGGGTCGCGTTGCCCCAGATGTAATGGTCGAGCATGACATCCCCGACCACGAGGATGCGTTTCTTCCGAATGCGTTGGAGCAGGCTGCGGACCTTGGCGGCGGAGATGGCCATGCGGGGGAGAAAAGAAAGGACGAGATCCGGAGACGGCGAGAAGGTGCTCAGCGCAGTTCCCAGTCGTAGGAGTACGACGAGAGGGCGCGCGGGCGGCCGGTGGTGACTTGGACCACGTCTTCGATGCGGCAGGCGCCGAGCCCCGGGTAGTAGAGTCCGGGTTCGACGGTGACGACGGCTCCGGCCTTGAGCGTGTAGTCGACCGCACCGCTCATGCGGGGCAGTTCATGGACGTCGAGTCCGAGCCCGTGTCCGGTGCCGTGGAAGAACCCGACGGACCCCTTTGGCGTGGCCTTCGTCTCGTAGCCCCGCTCGGCGAACACGGTGGTGCAGGCCCGGTGGACATCGCGCCCGTTGGCG
>CAIOYO010000030.1 GCA_903862595.1 uncultured Opitutaceae bacterium
CCCGCGCGCTTTCCCGCGCTCACCGCACGCCACCGTGCGCAGCTGGATCGCGAGCTCACGGTCATCGCCAAGCTCGGGTTCGCCGGGTACTTCCTGTGCGTGTGGGACATCTGCCGCTGGGCCCGCGAGCGCGGAATTCTCGTGCAGGGCCGCGGCAGCGCCGCCAACAGCGCAGTCTGCTTCGCCCTCGGCATCACCGCCGTCGATCCCATCGCCCGCGGACTGCTTTTCGAGCGCTTCCTCAGCGAAGGACGCGTCGGCGCCGACGGCCATCCGTCGTGGCCCGACATCGACCTCGACCTCCCCAGCGGCGAACTGCGGGAATCCGTGCTGCAGGAGGTCTTCCGGCGCCAGGGCCCGCGCGGTGCCGCGATGACGGCGAACGTCATCACGTACCGCGGCCGGAGCACAGCGCGCGAACTGGGCAAGGTGCTCGGCCTGCCGGAGGACCTGCTCGACCGTTTCTCGCGATTGTTCGCCTCCGGCGATTACCCGCACACCGTCGACCTCGCACGGCAGCTCGCCCTCGCCGGCCTGCCGGCGTCACACCCTCGCTTCGCCGCGCTCACGCGGCTCTACGCCCGGCTACGCGGACTGCCCCGGCACCTGGGTCAGCATTCCGGCGGCATGGTCCTCGGCGCCGGATCGCTCGACACCATCGTGCCGCTGGAACCCGCCTCGATGCCGGGGCGCGTGGTGGTGCAGTGGGACAAGGACGACTGCGAGGAAATGGGAATCGTGAAGGTTGACTTCCTCGGGCTCGGCATGATGGCGGTGCTACAGGAATGCCTCCACCGCTGCGCGCAGCGCGGAGGCCCGGTGGAACTGTCGGCGATCCCGCAGGACGATCCGGCCACGTACGAGGCGATGTGCCGTGCGGACACGCTGGGCACGTTTCAGATCGAGAGCCGCGCGCAGATGGCGACACTGCCGCGCCTGCGGCCACGTGCGTTCTACGATGTCGCGATGCAGGTCGCCGTCGTCCGTCCCGGGCCAGTCGTCGGTCAACTCGTCCATCCCCTGCTCCGCCGCCGCGCCGGCGAGGAGCCCGAGACCTGCATCGACGAGAGCCTCAACGAAGTTCTTCACCCCATCCTTGGTCGCACGCATGGCGTGGTGCTCTTCCAAGAGCAGATGCTTGCCGTGGCAATGACGCTGGCGGGGTTCTCCGGCTCCGAGGCGGAGGAACTGCGGCGCTCGCTCGGATTCAAGCGCTCCGGCGAGCGGCTGCAGCGCGTACTGACGCACCTGCGGCGCTCGCTCATCGCACGGGGAATCACGGAGGCCGTGGCCGAAAAGATCGTCGCGACGGCGAGTTCGTTCGCGCTCTACGGTTTCCCGGAATCGCACGCCTTAAGCTTCGCGCTGCTCGCCTACGCCAGCACGTGGCTGAAGGTGCACCGCCCCGCGGAATTCTGCGCGAGCCTGCTCAACCATCAGCCCATGGGTTTCTACTCCCCGGCGACCATCGTGCAGGACGCCCGGCGTCACGGGGTCCGGGTCCTGCCAGTCTGCGTGCAGGCCTCGGCACAATCCTGCGAGGTCGAGGACGAGGGTCCACACGGTGCGGCGCGCGCGGTGCGCCTCGGGCTCGGCAGCGTCCAAGGCCTGCGACGGAGCACGATCGCGGCATTGCTCGCGGCCCGCGCCGAGCGGCCCTTTCGCTCACTCGCCGATTTCCTCGCCCGCACGCCCGCCAACCCCGCCGAGCGCCGCCTCCTCGCCGGGATCGGCGCGCTGAACGCCCTCGCCGCCCACCGCCGCGCCGCACTCTGGCAGGTGGAGTCCGCCTGGACCCTCGCAGAACCGCTGCTGCTCCAGCACGACGAGCCCAGCTCCGTCTTAGAACCCAGTTCCCCCGTGGAATCCGCATCGCCCTCGGCGGGCGCTCCCTCCTCGAAACCCGCACGCCTCTGGGATGGCGCCGATCCGACCGACCACGCCGCATCCGCCGGGGACGCACCCCGCGATGCAACATCGGGAACATCTCGCACCCTCGCCGCAACGACCGGCTGCCCGCTCCCGCCCATGTCCGTCGCCGAGCGCCAGAGCGCCGACCTAGCGAGCCTCGGCCTGACCACCGGGCCACACCCCCTGGCCCGCCTGCGACCCCAGCTGGCCGACGCGTGGTGCGCCGCCGATCTCCCCCTCGGGGCCGATGGCACCCGGCTGACCATCGCCGGCTGCGTGATCTGCCGCCAACGCCCCGGCACCGCCAAAGGTACGGTCTTCGTCAGCCTTGAGGACGAGACCGGCATCG